>NZ_FNTG01000002.1:2113570-2415508 GCF_900104795.1 Burkholderia sp. WP9 | reverse complement strand
ATTGGTCGCTGTTGCGCAGCGCGCGGAACAACGGTTCATAGCGTGCCCGGTCAAATGTGGCGAGGTTATTGGAGGCTCCGTCCCAATGAATGCCGTGGTTGATCGAGATAACGCGCTTGTTTTTCCCGAGCGACGCGGCAAGTTCAGTCGGTGACGCGATAATGAGATCGACATCCGCGCAGAATTGGGCGTATTTGCCAGACATCGCGTCGAAATCCAAGTTGTCGGCGGCATTGATCCCGACTACCTTGACGCCTCGAAAATCGCGCTCGAACGGCTCGCGGGCGTTCTGCAGCAGACGAACCTCGCAGCCCATGCCATGCAGCACGACTGCGAGGTCGTAGACGTAGCGTTCCGCCCCGCCCTTATAGACGGTTTCGCCGTTCCAGTCGTAGAAGTTGACGTTGATGATGTCCACCTTCACCGTGCGCCGCGCGCAAGCGGCCGTCAGCCTCGTCACGTTCCCGGCGTTGACCTGTCTGAGCAACGGCGCGTGAAGCACCGGCCAGGCGTGCGCGTTCGCAACCTCTGCGGACGCCTCCGTGTACGCGGAGGACCACTGGCCGCTCGCTACTGCGTCGACGAAGTCGATTCCCGAGGCGACGATAATGGCGTGTTCGTATTCCCTGATGGTCCGGGTCGGCGTGCCGATCACCGGTTTCCCGGCGGCCAGATACTCGAACAGCTTCAGCGGCGAAACGGGGTCGGTTTTCTCGCTCACAACGAACGGCACAATACCGACATCGATCCAGGCGAGATAGTGCTTCAGTTCGGCATACGGTTTCGGGCCGAGGTGAATGAAATTGTCGAACGTCTTCAGACGCGCCATGCGCTCCTGAACCTCGACGCTGTATTGCGGCTCGAAAGCGACGACAGGACCGACGAACAGCATCACCACCCCGTCGAGTCGCACGATTTCGTCGAGCAAATCAAAATCGAGCAACTCGGAAATTGCACCGTGGTAGCCGACAACCTTCCGGTTCGCCACCATCTCGTACAGCTTCGCCGGCACGTCGCATCGCTCGCGCTCGCCGCGAACGAAGTCTTCCGGATAAACGCCGTTTTCCAGCAGCAGCGCATTCGCGACCTTCGCGCGGTTCGCCTCGTACAGCCGATTCGACGAGAACAGGCACACATTCGCGATCTGCAGCAAGACCTCATGGTCGCAACGCATGACGTCGGAATAGTTCGCGAAAATGGTCAGGTCATCGAGAACATCGTAAATCGTCAATGCGGCACGGCAGATTTCGGCCACGTACTTGAAACCCGGCCAGTGAAGATAGAGCGTGACCGGCTCGTCCTGAAAATAGCCGAGGAAATCCTCGACCATGTTGGACACGTACAGGTTGTTTGACTTGGGCTGGATCACGGGATAAAGACCGCCGTACTCCAGCATCACGCAAAGATAGCCCGCCTTTGCGAACTCGGCCATGAGGTGGTCGGGACGCTGCTTGAGCGAAAGATCGTAGGCAACCGGGCACAGCACCACACCTTGGCGGTCCGGATGCGCCGTAAGCAGGCGGCTGATCTGGTGCCTTCTTTGTTTCGAGGGTTCCTTCGCGTAGTTCCCAAAGTATGTCGCCTGGGCGCGTGTATGGACTTCGTAGTCTCCGCCGGCTACGGGCAGGACGTCATGCATGGGTACAACGGCAACCGCCGGCGTCTGCGCCTTGCCGCGCGCCGCCAGCGCATAAACCGCGCTCGCAATCCGTCGCATTGGCGCGGTCAACTTCCACGAACTGCTTTCGAAAATTTCGCCAAGGGAGCCCTGCACACGCTCGCGCTCGCGAACCTCGCGCACAAGCTCGCTCGACACGTCGTTCAGCGAGCGCTTGAGACTATGGATTTCCGACAGCGCGTCCGACAACCGCTTCGCCAGTGTGTACCGGTCTCTGCGCGCGAGACGCTGCTCCTCTGCAATCTGCTCGTGTTGCGTGATGAGAGCATCCGCGTCGGAGATCGAAGTGCTCCGCTTCGTGACCGATGCGAGGGTGTGTCTCCGCGTTACGTTTGGCATTGCTTCTTGTCTGTCCATGGCCAACCTCTCGAGTCGCCGTTATTCCAATTGCTCTTTCTGATGCCGTCACCGCCTGTCTGAAGGCGTTTCTTCCATGCGTATTTCTTCTGTGATATCCGGCAGGAACAGCCCGTATCTATCGCTTTCAACATAGGAAGAGAAATAGCAGGCGCCCTCGATGTACTCGTAGTACTGCGGCACTGCGGCAGACCGGTCTTCGAGGGCCGCCACGAGCAGATACCGGCCTGTGTTGAGCTGGTTTCTCAGGCGAAACGCGATGCCGAACTCACTGCCTTCGAAATCGAAGTCGATGCCTTTCTCGTCGTGAGTGGTCCGGACGATCAGATCCGTGCCTTTCGTATCCTTGATGGAGAAAGCCACGCTCAGCGCGCGGCGATCGATGCCTCCAGGAATCTGGATCGCCAGGCGGACGATCATCGGCTCGAATGCCGTGAACACGCTTTGGTGCCGACCGGCCGAGTTCAGGACCTGGGCCGACACGATCGATCCGACATGTGTCCCCCAGTGGTTGATCGGTTCGTCACTGGCAGTTGAGGCGAGCCGCCCCACGCGTTCCGCGGTCTGATCGTTCTGCTTCGCTTCTTCCTCAACATCGGCCGCGCTGTCTGCCGACTGACCAGACACTCCGATCGCTTCGCTTTCGCCGAGTCCTTCGGACATGAACTGCGTGTATTGCGCGGTAACGGCGAACGCGTTGCCCGCCATCCGAACCCGCCCACCATCGAGCCAGACGGCACGCTCACACAAGGTTCGCACCGAGCCGACGTCATGCGACACGAAAAGAATCGTGACGCCTGATTCCTTGAGTTCCTTGATCTTGTTGAAGCATTTGGCCTGGAAGCGCGCGTCGCCCACGGCAAGGGCTTCGTCGATGATCAAGACCGCCGGGTCGACGTGAATGGCCACGGCAAACGCGAGGCGCACATACATGCCGCTCGAATAAGTTTTGACTGGCTGATCGATGAAATCGCCAATTTCCGCGAACTGCTCGATGCTGGCGAATTTCCGATCGATCTGGTCGGCAGTCATTCCCAGCATGGCGGCGTTCAGATAGACGTTTTCCCGACCGGAAAACTCCAGATTGAAACCGGCTCCCAATTCGAGCAGCGCCGCCACGCGACCGTTGATCGCGATGTCACCCTGGGTGGGGCGCAGTGTTCCGCAAATTATCTGCAAGAGCGTGGACTTGCCGGACCCGTTGCGCCCAATGATGCCGACCGTTTCGCCGCGTGTGACCGAGAGCGAAACGTCCCGAAGCGCCCAGAATTCCCGCGAATACCCGGTGCGTTTTGGGAAGACGATATGCTTGAGACGGTCGAGCGGCGTTTCGTATATGTCGAAACGCTTCGAGGCACCTGTCACCTGAATCGTGGTTTCAGGCTTGCCAACCTGATTCATTTCCATGAGCATCGGCCTTTACAGAACGTCCGCGAATCCTTCGCGTGTCTTCTGGAACCAGGCCAGACAGATCCACGCGAAAGCGATGCTGCATGGCAGATAGATCGCGATCCCCGCAAAGTCAGGCAACTCGCCCGCGATCATGACCGCTCGTGCCTGCTCGATGATGAAAGTTAGCGGATTGGCCAGAATGAGTGCCCTGAAAGCGGGCGTCAAAGTATCGAGCGCGTAGAAAACCGGCGACAGGAACATCAACAGGGATGAAAGCAGCGTGGTGACATAGGTCAGGTCACGCACGTAGACGCCGGTGGCGGCGAACAGCCAACCCACACCCACGCCGACAAACGCGAGCGGAATGAAGAGCGCCGGCAAAAAGACGATCGTCCATTGAAGCTTTCCGTATACGCACAGCGCAAAGACAACCCAGACGACAAGACTCGTCATGAAGTGAAATGCCGCCGAGGCGACGGTAATCCACGGCAGGATTTCAAGAGGAAAGACGACCTTCGTGACGTAGTTCGCGTTGGTCGTGATAACGGTCGGCGCTCTATTCAGGCACTCGGCGAAGAAATTGAACAGAATGAGGCCCACGAACAGAATCACCGCGAACTGAAAACTATTGTCGGTTCCTGGCCAGCGCGATTTCAACAGCGTGCCGAAAACAACCGTGTACATGGCGAGCATGATCAACGGCTGAACGATAGACCACGCCAGTCCCATTACCGATCCGCGATATCGGCTCAATATATCCCGCCTGGTTAGCGCGACGATAAGCTGGCGTTGCTGCCAGGGAACCAACACAAGATCGCGAAAATGAGCACGAGGATGAGATTCCTCGCGACCATCGTGTTTATAGGTAAAGCTCATATTGGCAGATCGCCTTGAACAGCGCCGGCTGATTTAACGGTCAACGAAGAGGCAAATCATGCGGCGACGAATGAACCTGCCGGGATTTCGCCAGTCGGTGCCTGCTCCATTGCTCTTGAATAACCCTACGGTCTTGCCAAACTCGCGCGAACGAATATCACTATCTTGAAGTAGTTAAATTCACATCTAAAATGTGCAAAAGATTAATAACCGAGAGTTCACCAGCATTCGTATTGTCAACGAATTGGGTCGGCTAAAACCTTAGAAAATGATGAGGCACAAAGAAGAAAGTCAGAAACGGTTGCGGGAATATTCGACTTCAGTGCAGGAATTTTCTGCAAAAATCGAGGGAAGTGGAATGCGACCGAATCCCGCAGTGCGCGGCGTTCATGTCGAACGCCCGCCGGATACCAGGTATCCGTATCACAGCCCGTTGCAGGCCGGATGAAATCGAACATCGTCGATGTTCAGAAGCAGCGTGCATTCGCACGCTGCCTGGCACGTCATCTCGATTGCATTGCTTACGGCTGCGCGGCCGCGGCATCATCCTCACGAAACAATTTGTCCGCCAGGTGAAACGCCGAATTCGCCGCCGGCACACCGCAATAGATCGCGGTTTGCAGCAGCACTTCCTTGATCTGCTCACGCGTCACACCGTTATTCTTCGCGGCCCGCAGATGCAGGGCGAGCTCTTCGCTGCGGTTGAGCGCGACCATCATCGCGATGGTCAGCAGGCTGCGCGTGTGGCGCGGCAAACCGTCGCGCGTCCAGATTTCGCCCCACGCATAGCGCGTGATGAAATTCTGAAACTCTTCCGTCAGTTCAGTACGGTTCGCAAGCGACCGGTCGACGTGCGCACTGCCAAGCACCGCACGGCGCACACCGAGCCCGGCTTCGTAACGGTCTTCGTCGTTCATTTCTGCTCCGTCAGGAAGTCGATCACGGTCTTCGTGAAAGCGTCGGCTTTCTCGATATTCGAAATATGCGAGGCGTCCAGTTCCACGTAACGCGCGCCCGCTATCGCCTGCGCCAGTTCGCGGCCTTGCGCCGGCGTGGCGGCCAGATCGTGCGTGCCGCTGATCACCAGCGCGGGCACCTTGATGCCGGGTGCCTCGGGGCGCAGATCGGCGGCGTCGATCGCGTCGCAATTCGACGCGTAGCCTTCCTTGTCGGTGTGCGTGAACACGTCGCGAATCATGGCCAGCACCACCGGCTCGCGCTCGATATAGTCCGCCGTGAACCAGCGCGGCAGAACGGCATCGGCCAGCGCGGCCATGCCTTCGTTGCGCGCTTTCGCGGCGCGCGGCACCCACACTTCCGGCGAACCGATGCGCGCGGCCGTATTGCACAGCACGACGCGCTCGATACGATCCGCGTGACGCGCCGCCAACGCAACGCCAGTCAGGCCGCCCATCGACAGTCCGCAGAAATTCGCGCGGGCGATCTTCAGCGTGTCCATCAGGCCGAGCACGTCGCCGGTGAGTTGCTCGATCGTATAGGGGCCTTTTGGCGCTTCCGAATGGCCGTGGCCGCGCGTGTCGTAGCGCAGCACGCGAAAGTGTTTCGACAGCGCCGCGACTTGCGGCGCCCACATGGACAGATCGGCGCCGAGCGAATTCGACAGGACGATCCACGGCGCGTTGCCGTGGCGGTCGCCGTCGATTCGATAATGAAGCTCGGTGCCGTTGACTGCGGCGTAAGGCATGCCGGTTACTCCCTGAAATGGTCGCGCTGCGAGCGCGTGGTGTGAAGTGCCAGCGCGGCGTCCACATAAGCGTGCGCCTGGCCGACATATTGAGCAGGATCGAGCAATTGCTTCAGACGCTCGAGCGGAAGATGTTCGGTCACGGCCGGGTCTGCGGCAAGCACGTCGAAAAGGGTTTGCCCGTCGCGGATCGCGGCTTTCGACGCGCGCTCCACCAGATGATGCGCGTCGAGCCGGCCGATGCTGTCGCCGAGCGCGAGCATGACCGCTTCGCCGAGAATCAGGCCATGCGTGATGTCGAGATTGGCGGCGAGCCGCGGCACGTTCACGTTCAGCCCCACGGCGATCTGTTCGATGTTGGCGAGTGCGCCGCCCGCGAGGCGCGCCAGATCCGGCAACGCATCCCACTCGGCTTGCCAGCCGCCGAGCGCGCGTTCGTGCTCCTGCACCATGCCCGCGAACACCGTGGCGACCAGCCCCGGCGCACGCGTGGCCGCCGTCAGCACCGCCGCGCAGCCGACCGGGTTGCGCTTGTGCGGCATGGTCGACGAACCGCCTTTGCCGGCCGCGGCCGGTTCGGCGAGTTCGTCGATTTCGGTTTGCATCTGCAGCGAGATGTCGCGCGCGATCTTGCCGAGCGTGCCGATCAGCATGCCGAACAGCGAGGCCGTTTCGGCAATGCGATCACGCTGCGTGTGCCACGGCAAGGTCGGCACGGCGAGGCCGAGTTCCTGTGCGAGCGATCGGGTCACTTGCGGCGCGGCATCGCGCAGACTCGCCAGCGTGCCCGCCGCGCCACCGAATTGCAGCACCAGCACGCGGGCGCGCAACGCATCGAGCCGCTCGCGATGACGCAGCAATGCGTCGAGCCATTGCGCGAATTTCAGGCCGAGCGTGATGGGCAGCGCCTGCTGCAACCAGGTGCGGCCGATCATCGGCGTGGCGCGATGGGTGGCCGCGAGTTTTGCCACGGCGTTACAGGTGGATTGCAGGCTGCTGTCGAGCAGATCGAAGGTGTCGCGCAATTGCAGCACCGTCGCCGTGTCGATGATGTCCTGGCTGGTGGCGCCCCAATGCACGTATTTCGACGCTTCGGCGTCGGCCGCCTTGACGCGCGCGGTGAGCTGCTTGACGAGCGGAATCGCGAGATTGCCGCCGAGCGCGGCGTCGCGCGCGAGCGCGTCGGCGTCGAGTTGATCGGCCTGGCAAGCGGCCTCGATGGCGCCCACCGCGGTATGGGGGATGACGTTATGCGCGGCTGACGCGCGCGCGAGCGCCGCTTCCACGTCGAGCATCCGTTGCAGCGTGGCACGCGGCGCCCAGATGTCGTTCATGGGCTGCGTGCCGCAAAGAAGGCCCGTCAGACGGGCGCTGGAGTCGAGCATGATGGCGTGAGTGGCCGAAGTATCGAAAGTAAAAGCGCCGCCGCGCGTCAGGCCGCGTTTGCGGCTTGCGTACCGTCGATCAGCGGCACGCCGGTCAGCTTGTGCAGTGCATCGAAATCGATATCCGAGAAGATCTCGCGCACCACCAGCCCCTGATCCGTGACATCGATCATCGCAAGGTCCGTATAGATGCGGTCGACGCAACCCACACCCGTTACCGGGTAGCTGCATTCGGCGGCGATCTTGCTCTCGCCCTGCTTGGTCAGGTGCTCCATCATGACATAGACCTGCTTCGCACCGATCGCGAGATCCATCGCGCCGCCCACGGCGGGAATCGCGTCGGGCGCGCCGGTGTGCCAGTTCGCCAGATCGCCCGTGGCCGACACCTGGAAGGCGCCGAGCACGCAGAAATCCAGATGGCCGCCGCGCATCATCGCGAACGAATCCGCATGGTGGAAATAGCAGCCGCCCGTGAGCAGCGTGACGTGCTGCTTGCCGGCGTTGATGAGTTCGTCGTCTTCCTCGCCTTTGGCCGGCGCCGGGCCCATGCCGAGCAAACCGTTTTCGCTGTGCAGGAAGATTTCCTTGTCGGCGGCGAGGTGGTTGGCCACCAGCGTCGGCACGCCGATGCCGAGGTTCACGTAGGCGCCTTCGGGAATATCCAGCGCAACGCGCTTGGCCATTTCATCGCGGGTCAGTTTTTTCATGTCGGTCTCCGGTTCAGGCGGCAGCGTCGTGAGGATTGGGCAGCGGGGCGTGCGCCGCTTGCGGCACTTCGATCACGCGTTGCACGAAAATGCCGGGCGTGACGATCACTTCGGGATCGAGCGCTCCGAGCGGCACGACTTGCGACACCTGCACGATCGCGGTTTTCGCCGCGCTGGCCATGATCGGTCCGAAATTGCGAGCCGTCTTGCGATACGTGAGATTACCCCAGCGATCGCCTTTGTACGCCTTGATCAGAGCGAAGTCGGCATGCAGCGGGGACTCCAGCACATAGTGCCGGCCGTCGATCAGGCGCGTTTCCTTGCCTTCGGCGAGCTTGGTGCCGTAACCGGTCGGCGTGAAGAAGCCGCCGATACCCGCGCCTGCCGCACGAATGCGCTCCGCGAGATTGCCCTGCGGCACCAGTTCCAGTTCGATCTCTCCGGCGCGATATAACGCGTCGAACACATACGAGTCGGTCTGGCGCGGGAACGAGCAGATGATTTTGCGCACGCGCTTGGCCTTGAGCAGCGCCGCGAGGCCGATATCGCCGTTACCGGCATTGTTGTTGACGATGGTGAGGTCGCGCGCGCCCTGTTCAATGAGCGCGTCGATCAATTCCGACGGCATGCCGGCCGTGCCGAAGCCGCCGATCATGACGGTCGCGCCGTCCTGGACATCGGCGACGGCCGACTGAAGTGACTCGAAAATCTTGTTGATCATGTCGAATTTCCTTTTGGGGCGCTGCGTGCCGCGAGGCTGGCTGCGTTTCAGGCAGAGCGTGGGCGGAACGGTCTCCGGGCCAATGCGGGCGGTGGCTCGCCAAGTGCGGATGCGGGCTGGCGCCGTCGGTTAGCTCGCTTCAAATTTGTTCGTTGTATGAACATGGATTCGTTTAGCGAACGTTTAGACGATTATGGTTGTCCTTCGGGCAGGTTGTCAAGGCAGGGAATTCCCCTTAATCATAGGTTTTGCCGCGCGTTGTGCAGGTTTTGTTGCGTGCTTCGCGTGTCGATAGCGGGCAAGCGGCACTATCCCGCGTCAGGATTGCCCGACTAACCTCCATCCTCATATCCAGTACGCCGCCCCGCCCGGCGCCGCGGGTCACGCAAACATGTCTGGAACGAGCCTGGATCTAAAACGGATCCCTTGCCTCGTCAACGTGGAGGACACACGCACCGCGCAATACGTGGCGGCGGACCATGCGGTCGTGCGCGCCGAAGGACGCAGCCAGGAAGTGCTCGAACACTACCTGGAGAAGAAGCGCATCAAGCGCTGCGCGGTGCTCGAAACGCCTCACTTCATGAGCCTGCCGTTCATCCGCGCGCACACCGACCTGCTGGCCACCGTGCCGCACGCGATCGGCTTCGCGTACGCGTCGGAGCACGCGTCGATCACGTTGGTCGAGCCGCCGCTGCCGTTGCCGCATTTCGATCTGCGACAGCATTGGCATCGCAAGTTTCATAACGATCCGCGCGCAGGCTGGCTGCGCAGCGTGGTCGCCGAACTGTTCAACGACGCGATGGACGGATGGCCGAAATGAGCGGCGGACTATCGGCGCACTGATAGCGGCAATGTTGCATGAGACGAGAAGGGACATCGCCACGGCGCGGTGAAAAACATGGAACAATGGCCGCACTCATTGAACCCGCGCGCTCCGTACAGCGTCGACGCGCGATCCCGGAGGAGCGACGGATGACCAGCAGCAAGGCAAAGAAGATCAAACCCACGGCCGCAGCAGAGCGCCCGAGCCGCGAGGAAGCCGAAGCAGCCGTTCGCGTGCTGCTGCGCTGGGCCGGCGACAATCCGGCGCGTGAAGGCCTGCTCGATACGCCCGCGCGCGTGGTGCGCTCATACGAGGAGTTTTACGCGGGCTACCAGGTCGACCCGCGCGAGATCCTTGCCCGCACCTTCTCCGAAGTGGACGGCTACGACGAAATGATCGTGCTGAAAGACATCCGTTTCGAGAGCTATTGCGAACATCACATGGTGCCGATCATCGGGCGCGCGCACGTGGCGTATTTACCGCAGCATCGCGTGGTCGGCATCTCGAAGCTGGCGCGCCTCGTCGATGCGTTCGCCAAGCGCCTGCAGATCCAGGAAAAGATGACGGTGCAAATCGCCGACACCTTGAACGACGTGCTGCAACCGGCGGGTGTCGGCGTGATTCTCGAAGCCGCGCATCAATGCATGTCGACTCGCGGCGTGCACAAGGCCGGCGTGACGATGGTCACCTCGCGCATGCTCGGCACGTTCCGCACGGATCCGTCCACGCGCCGCGAGTTTCTGTCGATCGTCGGCAATCCGGGCGTGGTGGCTGTCTCCAACACGTAGGCACAGCCCAGCTTCGACAACAGCGCCTCATGCCACGCCGGGCCTTCTGCGCATCTCCCCGAAGGTGGCCAGCAACACCGCGCCCAGCACGCACGCGACACCGGCCAGTTGCGCCGCGCTGACGCGTTCGCGCAGCAGCAGCGCGGCCAACGCCACCGCGCTCACCGGCACGAGCGCGGTCATCAGCCCCGCTTCCGCGCCGCTGATTCGCGCGGCGCCCGCGTACCACAGCACGAAGCCCGCCACGGTCGGCACCAGCGCGTAATAGAGCACGCCAACGAGTGCACTGGCATCGACCGGCAACGTCCACGGTCGTTCGAAGCAGGCCGGCACGATCGCGACCGCGAAGCCGATACCGCACATCAATGCCGACAGCGGCAACGGCGCAACCGCCGTGCGCAGCTTGCGATTGAGCAGGATGAACAACGCCTCGCAGACAATCGCAAGGAACACGAGCACGTTGCCCGCCAGCGAACTGGCTGCATGCGGCGCAGGGAACGCGTCGAGATGCACGGTGCAGACCAGCACGCCGGCCGTCGCCAGCAGGATCGCGCCGAGTAGCGCGGGCCCGGGGCGCTCACCGAGCGCGAGCATGGCGACACCGGCCGACACGGCGGGCAAGGTGCCGGCAATCACGCCGGCATCGGCAGCCGAGGCGAGCTTCATCCCGCAGATCAGCAACGCCGTGTAGCCGACGCTGCCCGCCCCTGCCTGGGCGATCACGAGCAAGGTATCGCGCCGGTCCAGACGCGGCCAGCGCACGCCGCGCCAGCGCATTACCAGCACGAACAGGGGAAAGGCAATCGCGAAACGCAGCGCGGTGGCGCTGAACGGGGGCAGCCCGGCCGCGATCGATTTACTGACCACCACCGTGCTGCCGACTCCGATCATGGCCAGCGCGCAAAACAGGTATCCGGCATGCCGCGAGTTCATGGTGCTGTCCTGTGTAGTTGGAACGAGCACGAAGATTAGGCGTACGTCGGCCAACGGTCTTGAATGAAATTGCAGCGAGAGAGTGAGTCAATGACTCGGGTTCGTGGAATCACGACATGCCGTCAATGCTGGCCCCGCGCCAAATCCATCGAGTATCCTGAGCGAGCGGCTACAACGGTCGGCGCGGAGCCAACAATCGGGCCCTTCGGGTACACACTTTGCATCCCGGTAGAAAAGCCGCATAGCACGCCGGTTCAAGCGCAAGAACAGGAGTTTCTCAATTGGTAGAATTTCCGTCTTCGGCGGTATCGACCTGGGGCGGCGCGGTCGTGTTCCTCAACGTCCTGTTGACGCGACTCGGCGTGCCGATTCCCGCGGTTCCCGTGCTGCTCTTCGCGGGCTCCGCGATCGCTGCCGGTACGCTGTCCTTCTGGCCGATCCTCGCCGCCGCCGTGCTCGGCGCGCTGATCGGCGACGGCGCATGGTTCGCGGCCGGCCGCCTGTATGGCCGCAAGCTGATCGCCGCATTAGGCCGCCTCTCGCCAGCCGTCTATCCGAAGGTCAATAAAGCGCGCGCGCTGTTCGAGCGTTTCGGCGTGCCGCTCGTGTCGATCTCGAAGTTCGTCCCTGGGCTCGCGCTCATCACCCCGCCGCTGATGGGCACGACCGCCGTCGATGCGCGCATCTATGCGGCCTGGGACCTTGCCGGCGTCCTCGCCTGGGCCAATTTCTGGTTGCTCGGCGGCGCTGCCGCGGAACGGCAACTGCACATGCTGCTCGAGTTTGTCAAAGCGCGCGGCGGCACTGTCATCGACATTCTGCTGGCCGCCGCCCTGATTTATCTCGTGTTTCGTTTGCAGCAACGGCGCCGCGAGCGCCGCCGTTTCGCGCAAGCCGCCGCGGATGCCGCAGCCCAAACCGCCGTTCCCGGCTGGCGCCACGTCGCGCCGCCCAAGGTGCTCGACGCCCGCCCGCAAGCCCTTTCGTTCGAAGCGCCGCGACTCATTCCGGGCGCGCTCGCGTTCGATCCGCACTCGCCGGAGCAGATCGACGGCGCCCTGCGGGCGCACGATACGGTGATCTACTGCATCTGCCCGGACAGCGCGACGGCTGTCGATATCACGCAACGCATGCGGGACAACGGTTATACGAGGATTCGCGCACTCAGGGGCGGCCTCGACGCCTGGCAGCGGCGTGGCTTTCCGGTCGAACCGCTGCCACCCGCCGACGAGCTGTTCACCGGCAGACGCGCGCCGCTGCCAGGCGGTGAGGCCCACGGGGCCATCACGCTGCGCGGCTTCGCTCCGCGCAGCAGTCAAAGCACTTGAGCCGCATGCGTCCCACTTATGCGGACGCGCGTCCCAGATCGTTATGCGGATGCCATCTGTGCCATTTCGTTCGCAGAAGCGCGCAACGATGGGCGCGCCATCATAATTTGCGCAGCAAACCCGCCGCCGCGCGCATCCTCCGTTTGCGTTCCTTCTTGAGCCACTGAAGCGCCGCGTCGGTATCGCCAGTGCCGGCGCCGTCGAACAGGGCCCTATTCTCGTGCAACAACATTTCGCTAGCGACCACGTCGTTCAGCGCACCGAATCGTTTCTGGATCTGCTTCAAGCGTTTGAGAGTACGTTTGCGCCCGCCGCTCAGGACCGGCCCGAAAAACTCGAGCAGATAGCGCAGCTTCTTCCCCGCCTTCCTGACATTGTGAAAGGCAGCGTAGTTGGATCGCTTCGCCCGACGCGCGCGCTTCATCCGTTTTTTCAAGGAATTCTCGGAAGTCGCCACGCGTTGAGTGGCGAACTTCCGCAGCGGCATGCGTTCATGCGAGGTGTTCAGTTCTTTGGAAGCACTCGACAAGGCTTCGCGCAACAGATGTTTGACGTCGGCATTCGAGAGCGTTTCGCGGCTCGTCGCCATTGCGCCGCCGCGAGCGCCCTGAAGTTTGGGCGCCAGGTCGGCGGCGGCGCCGAGTGCGCCGCGGTCGTCGCTCGTCAGCAATTCGATCAGAATGTCCCAATCGCGCGTTTTGCCGGCGGCCGTGGCCAGAAATTGGTAGAGCGCGCGCTGCCGCGTGCTCTCGCCTTTTTCGAGCAATGGTGCGAAGGCCCACCACAACGAACGCAAACGCCGCAGCGAGACGCGCAGTTTGTGCAGTGCTTCAGGTGATGCGTCTTCGCGCACTGCATTGGTGTGTTCGATCGCTTCATCGACGAGCGGCGCCGCGTACGAGGCGAAGGCCGCTTGCGCGGAAGGCGCAGCAGCGGGTGGATCGCTGTCGCTGGAGCGTGGGTCGGCTTTGTGGCTCTCGCGTTTCATTGAAGATCCCTGAATACACCGTTCTGACAGCCTAGCAAAAAAAGGGCCCAGTCGGTAAGCGCTTGGCCAGTACGCCGGAATAATGGCCGGTAGGCCCAGAAGCGCCTGCCTCAAACAGGCGCCACGATGCCTCGCGGCGAAAAGGCCTCGCGCTTCGCATTGGCGCAATCAGCAAACGAGTCAGTTTGAGCCGGTTCCATGCGAATTCACATTGTGGGCGCAACGGCTCTGCTCGGCGGCGAAGTGATCGGCCTCCCGGTCGTCCGCCCATCAAAGTCCTTTTCGGACAGCTGAGCATTCCGATCGGACAATTTTTCGCACCGTGCTCCGCAGCGGTGCGCGTCTAGCGGCTGCGCACCTCGGGCGTCACGCAACTGTCATCATTGCGACACACCGCCCCCGCAGCATCGGAAGTTCCGCGACAAACTTTGGGGCTCCCGTCATGCCGGAACTTTCGTATCCACAATCAGGCACCGCTAGCGGAAAGGGGCGCAGTATCGGCCTCATCATCTTTCTCGCCGTGATTCTGGTCGGCGCCGTGTATTGCGCCGTGCACTTAATGGATGATTTACAGCCTGTTCGCGAAAGCTCGGCTCTGCCTTATCTGCTGCTCGGTGTTGCGCTGCTGATCGCGCTCGGCTTCGAATTCGTCAACGGCTTTCACGATACGGCGAACGCGGTTGCGACTGTCATCTATACGCATTCGCTTGCGCCGAATATCGCCGTGGTGTGGTCGGGCGGATGGAATTTTCTCGGCGTGCTCACGTCGAGCGGTGCAGTCGCCTTCGGCATTCTGCAGTTGCTGCCGGTCGAGCTGATCTTGCAGGTCGGCAGCAGTGCCGGTTTTGCGATGGTCTTCGCGCTGCTGATCGCCGCGATCATCTGGAATCTCGGCACCTGGTATTTCGGACTGCCGTCGTCGAGTTCGCACACGCTGATCGGCTCGATTATCGGCGTCGGCTTGATGAATCAATTGATACACGGCAGCAACGGCACGAGCGGCGTGGACTGGAACCAGGCGCTCGGCGTCGGCAAGTCGCTGCTGTTCTCGCCGCTGGTGGGCTTTCTCGCAGCTGGCTTGCTGCTGCTGATCCTGAAGGCCGTCGTGCGCATTCCGGCGCTGTATGCCGAGCCGAAGGGCAAGGAGCCGCCGCCCTTCTGGATCCGCAGCCTGCTGATTCTGACCTGCACGGGCGTTTCGTTCGCGCATGGCTCGAACGACGGCCAGAAAGGCATGGGCCTCATCATGCTGATCCTGATCGGCACGGTGCCCACCGCCTACGCGCTGAACAAGGCTGTCACGCCAGCGGAAACGCAAACCTTCCTCGCCGTCGCGCATCAAACCTCCGCGACGCTCGCCAAGTACACCCAGGGCGCCGCGCCTTCCACCAATCCACGCGCCGATGTCGAGGCTTATGTCCGCACGCGCCAGCTGACGCCCGCCACGTTGCCGGCCTTGCAGCAACTGACCGAGATCATTGCCGGCCAGGTGGGCGCGTCGGGATCGATGGCCGCCGTGCCGCAAGGCCTCGTGGACAACGTGCGCAACAACATGTACGTGGCTTCCGAAGCGATCCGCCTGATGGACAAAGCCAGGCAACCGGCTTTCGCGCCCGACGACGCCAAAGCGATCGACAACTTCAAGGCGCAGACCGATCACGCCACCAAGTTCATTCCGACGTGGGTCAAGGTCGCGGTGGCGATTGCGCTCGGTCTGGGCACCATGGTGGGATGGAAGCGCATTGTCGTGACGGTCGGCGAAAAGATCGGCAAGCAGCATTTAACGTACGGACAGGGTGCATCGGCGGAATTGGTCGCGATGCTGACGATCGGCGCCGCCGACGCATACGGCCTGCCGGTTTCCACGACGCACGTGCTGTCCTCGGGCGTGGCCGGCACGATGGCGGCCAACGGTTCCGGCCTGCAATGGGGCACCGTGCGCAGTCTGGTTCTTGCCTGGGTGCTGACGTTGCCGGCTTCCATCGCGCTGGCTGCGGGCTTGTACTGGGTTTTTCGGGCGGTGTTCTGAACTCCGCGCGACGGCCGGTTCCGGAACCGGCCGCGGCGTAAAAAAGCGCGGCTCACATTTGGCCGCGCTTTTTTTCACCCCGCCGTATGCCGAAGAATCAATACACTTCGGGCACGATCATCGACGACGGCACCGGCTGGCGGCTGTATTCGTCGTGATAGACGCGCGCGGGCAATTCGACACGAGAGTGCTCGATCTCGTGATACGGCACCTGGCTCAGCAAGTGATGAATACAGTTCAAGCGCGCGCGCTTCTTGTCCACCGCCTGCACGACCCACCACGGTGCTTCGGGAATGTGCGAGCGTTGCAGCATCACTTCCTTGGCCTGCGTATAGGCCTCCCAGCGGCGGCGGCTTTCCAGGTCCATGGGACTCAGCTTCCACTGTTTCAGCGGGTCGTGAATGCGGTTCTGAAAGCGGATTTCCTGTTCCTCGTCGGTAATCGAAAACCAGTACTTGAGGATCTGCACGCCGCTTCGGGCCAGCATTTTTTCGAATTCCGGCACCGAACGGAAGAACTCTTCGTACTCTTCGTCGCTGCAAAAATTCATTACGCGTTCGACGCCCGCGCGGTTGTACCAGCTGCGATCGAACAGCACCATTTCGCCGCCGGCCGGCAAATGCGACACATATCGCTGGAAATACCATTGCGTGCGTTCGCGGTTGTTCGGCGCGGGCAGCGCCGCCACGCGGCACACACGCGGATTGAGCCGTTGCGTGATGCGTTTGATCGCGCCGCCCTTGCCGGCCGCATCGCGCCCCTCGAAAATGACGACGAGGCGGTGGCCGGTTTGCACGATCCAGTCCTGCAGCTTGACGAGTTCGCCTTGCAGCCGGAACAACTCGCGGAAGTACATCTTGCGCGCTTCGCGGTGCTCCGGTGTGAAACCCTCCGCGCCGTCGATGATGCGGTCGTCGACCTCCATCTCGAGTTCCTCGTCGTACGCATCGATCAGGTCTTCTTCGAAACGGCGCTGCCGCTCTGCCATCAATTCGGCTTCAGGTCTCGGGTCCTGCTCTTTCATTGCGGCTCTCCTGGCAACGGAAATGGTTAGGCGCGCGGCGGGAAGCGCGACGCGGACGCGCTCGATTATCGAAGCGGCAAGTGTCAGCCGTGTTACCGGTAGGGCCCGCGCCTTTTGACGTCCATGATAGCGAGTTTTGTGCGGCGATCCGGCGCTAGCGCAACGGTTTCGCGAAGCTGATTTCGTGGCCGTCCGGATCCGTGATGTGGAAATAGCGCTCGCCCCACGGCGCATCGGACGGCTCCAGCGACGGCTTGAGCCCCGCCGCCAGCGCTTTGCGATAAAGCGCGTCGACGTCGGAGACATAAATGATCACGCGGCCCCACCAGGCGACCGGCGCGCGCGCATCCACGATCAGGTTCAGATACGAACCGCCGAAGGCGAACGATGTAAATGCCTCCTGTGGACGGCCGAATTTCATGGGAAAGCCGAGCGCTTCGTAAAACAGCACTGCGCGCGGCATATCGTGGGTGGCGAGCGTGATCGCGCTGATGGATTCGATGCGCGGTTCAATGGGCCCGTTCGACGAGGGTGACGTGGCGGGTGAGTTCATGGCGGCTGTCTCCTGGGTATGGCGGGCTCGCGATGTGATCAGCATGGTGCATGCCGCGCCGGCGAACGTGGCGCTCGTGCCGAGCGGGCTGGATTGGGCTGGCCCGGCCGGACTGCTGGCTCGCGGCTCGCGGCTCGCGGCTCGCGGCTCGCGGCTCGCGGCTCGCGGCTCGCTCAGAAAGTGTCTCACAGGCCGCGCCTGCGCAACTCGCCCCAGCGCACTTGAAAACCTTCGCGACGCCCCGCATCTGCAATTCCGTTTATCCGGAGCATCGCCATGGGAAGCCGCCCACGCTTCATCGATGACCTGTCGCGCGCCGCATCCGACGCCCCCGGGCCCGAAACACTCAATCCTTTAGCCGACGACGCCCTGCTCGACGCCTACTCCCGCACCGTGATTGGCGCGCTGGAACGCGTGCAGCAGGCGGTCGCCTTCATTTCCGTCGAACGCCGGCTGCCCGGCGACCCGTCGAGTCGCGGACGCCGCGACACGCGTGGCGGCACAGGCTCGGGCTTTCTGTTCACACCGGACGGTTATCTGCTCACCAATAGCCACGTCGTACACGGCGCCACCCATATCGAGGTGACGCTTGCCGACGGCGCGAAATTCGACGCCGATCTGGTCGGCGACGATCCCGGCAGCGATCTGGCCGTCTTGCGGATCGGCTCTCCCGAGCCGTTGCCGCACGTCGAACTCGGCGAATCGTCGAAGTTGCGCGTCGGGCAGATCGCGATAGCGGTCGGCAATCCACTCGGCCTCGCGCAAACCGTCACGACCGGCGTGGTCTCGGCGCTCGGCCGCTCCCTGCGTTCGAACTCGGGTCGCATGATCTACGACGTGATCCAGACCGACGCAGCGCTCAATCCCGGCAATTCGGGCGGTCCGCTGATCAATTCGGCGGGTCAGGTGATCGGCGTGAATACCGCGATCATTCCCGGCGCACAGGCGATCTGCTTTGCCACGGCAATCGACACCGCCAAGTGGGTCATCATGCAGATATTCGCGCATGGCCGCGTGCGGCGGGCGTATATCGGCGTGGCCGGCACCACCACGCCGCTGTCGCGCCGTGTGCAGCGCTATTTCGGCCTGAACTCGGAAAGCGGCGTGCACGTCATGGAGATCGTCAAAGGCAGCCCGGCCGCGCTCGGCGGTTTGCGCACGGACGATACGATCATTGCGATCGATACGCAGACCGTGCAGGACGTGGACAGCCTGCAGCGCACACTCGACGCATCGCGTATCGACAGACCCGTCAACGTCACGGTATTGCGCGGCGCGCAGCGGCTCGAATTAACGCTGACACCGGTCGAGCAGGCTGGTTGATGCACTGGCACTGGGCGCACCCGCGAAGCGCAAAAAAGCCTCGCGTTCGATTGAACGCGAGGCTTTCCATTAGCGGCAATGCATCTTTGGAAATGCAGCGCCCGACTCCCTGCAACAACGCTTACTGAATAACACGCGTCACACCACGCCCGCGTGGATCGGCTGCGGCTTCCGGCGTATCGCCGTTGACCTTGATCGCCTGGATATCGCCGCTGAAGTCCTGCCCCTCCAGTTTGTAGCCCTTGGCTTCGATCTGCCTGGCCAGTTCACCATCGATCGGCTTGTACGGCTCCCAGAAGATCGTATTCGGCGGCAACAGTTGATGATGAAAGCGCATTGCGGCAACGGCCTGCTGCAGCGGCATGTTGTAGTCGTAGACGTTGTTGATCACCTGGAAGATCGACGTGAAGATGCGCGAGCCGCCCGGTGTGCCGATCACGAGCGAGACCTTGCCGTCCTTCGTGAGAATGGTCGGACTCATCGAGGAGAGCGGCCGCTTCTTCGGTTCGATCGAGTTCGCGTCGCTGCCCACTACGCCGAACATATTCGCGACGCCCGGTTTTGCGGAGAAGTCGTCCATCTCGTCGTTCAGCACGATGCCCGTGCGGTCCGCCACCACGCCCGAACCAAAATAGCCGTTGATGGTGTACGTATTCGACACGGCGTTACCCCACTTGTCGATCACCGAGAAGTGCGTGGTTTCCGCTTTCTCCGGCATCGACGTGCCGAGGCCGGGCTGCACGCTCTTCGTGTCCGAAGGCGCGTTCGGATTCACTTCGGCGGCGCGTTTGGCGATATACGCGTCGTCGGTCAGTTGAGCGACGGGCACTTTGTAGAAGTCAGGGTCGCCGAGATACTGCGCACGGTCGGCGAACACGCGCTTTTCGATCTCCGCGATCAGATGCACGTATTGCGCGGAATTCAGCGTGACATCCTTGAAGTCGGGCGCGATGTCGGCCTTCATCTTCAGCAATTGCACGAGACCGATGCCGCCCGAACTCGGAGGCGGCGCCGTGTAGACGCGATAGCCATTCCAGTCGGCCTGAATCGGTTCACGCCATACTGCTTTGTACTGCTGCAGATCGGCCTTGGTGATAAGACCGTGACCGCGCATGGACGCCGCGATCAGATCGGCCGTCTTGCCCTGATAGAAGTCTTTGGCGCCTTGATCGGAAATGCGCTGCAATACAGCGGCGAGATCCGGTTGCTTGAAGTTGACGCCCTGCTTCAGATTGCCGAAGTAAGTATCGAAGTTGGTCTTGCCGGCGAAGTCTTTCGCGGCATCGTCGCGGCGTTCCTGCAATTGCTGGCTGACCTCGAAACCATCGCGCGCGTAGTGGATGGCCGGCGCAAGCACCTGCTTCCACGTGAGCTTGCCGAAGCGGCGCTGCGCCTGCCACATGCCGTCGACGGTGCCCGGCACACCCACCGCGCGGTAGCCGAACAGGCTCATGCCTTTGATGACCTCGCCCTTGTCGTCGAGATACATGTTTTTGGTCGCGGCGAGCGGAGCACGCTCGCGATAGTCGAGAAAATACGGCTTGCCGTCGACGTAGAGCGTCATGAACCCGCCGCCGCCGATGTTGCCCGCTTCCGGATACGTCACGGCGAGCGTAAAGGCAATCGCGACCGCTGCGTCGACGGCATTGCCGCCTTCCTTGAAGATCTGCTCGGCAGCATCGGCGCTGAACTTGTCGGCCACCGCGATCGCAGAGGCGGTGAGTACGGCGGGCTGGGCTTTCGCAGGCGGCTTCGCGAGTGCGGGCGTGGCCTCCAGAAAACCGGTCGAGACAGAAACGAGCGTGACCAGCGCGAATCCGCTGACCGACGATTTAACATTGTGGAACAACCTCATTGCCAATCCCCCAAGACGACCTTCGACTAATGATTACAAACATTGCCTTGGGCTTTTACCATGTGAACCGCTCGCTTGCGAAGCCGCTAGTTATCGTAGGGTCGATATAGCGGCACGCAAAGAAGTCGGTTTGGTCGCGCGGAAAATCGCCGCTCGAAACGCCCTGGACAGGCGTGGTCAGCAAAACGCATGCCGCGGCAATGCGCAACATGCGTTCTGCTTATGCGCGGCCGCGACTGCCGCGCGTAATCTCGTCGCCGGCGCCATGCGGCAGCCGCGCAGTGATGGGAATCGACATGAGCGAGAACAGGCCGACCACGAGGAAAGCCGGCCAGAAATCGGAGAACATGATCGCGGAATGACCCTGCAAGTTATGTGAAATTTGCAGCACGATGCCCGCGATCGTCACACCGAGACCCAGTGAAATCTGCTGGATGACGCTCGCCACGCTCGTCGCGCGCCCCACGTCGCGACTGGGAATGTCCGCATAGGCCAAGGTATTGAGCGACGTGAATTGCAGAGAGGGAAAGAAGCCGCCGAACAGCACGACACCCCAGATCAGCCAGTGCGGCGTGCCGGGAAAAAACAGACCGTATACGGCAATGGCAAGACCCGCGCAAACCGCGTTGAACATTAGTACAGTGCGGAAGCCAAACCGCCCGAGAATGCGCGACGCCGCAGCTTTCATGAAAATCGAGCCGAACGCGGACGCGCACGTGATCGACCCCGACTTGAACGCGGTCATGCCCAAGCCTTCCTGCAAGGCGAGCGGCAGCAGAAACGGCACAGCCCCGAAACCGATGCGAAACAGCGAGCCGCCCACCACGCTCGCGTGAAAGCTCGGAATGCGCAACAGCCGCAGATCGAGCACGGGCAATTCGACACGGGTCGCGTACAGCACGTAGAGCAACAGCAACGCCACGCCGACCACGCACATGCCGACCGACACCGTGTTCGACACCAACTCGCCGCCCACCAGCGAAAGCCCGAGCATGAACAACGACGCGCCACTCGCGGATAAAGCGAAGCCGGTCCAGTCGAGGCGGCCGGGATGCGCCTCGCGCACGTTGGCGATATGTTTGTTCGCCAGCCAGATCCCCAGCAGTCCGATTGGAATGTTGATGAAAAAGATCAGACGCCAATGCAGATAGGTGGTGATGAAACCGCCCAGCGGCGGCCCGACCACGGGTCCGAGCAAAGCCGGCACGGTCAGATAATTGACCGCGCGAATGAAGTCGGATTTCGGCACCGAACGGAAAATGATGATGCGGCCCACCGGCACCATCATCGCGCCGCCAATGCCTTGCACGAAGCGCGCGACCACAAAGGTGCCGAGCGAGGTGGAGGCCGCGCACATCAGCGAGCCGGCCATGAAAATGCCAATGGCCGTGCGAAACACCGTGCGCGAACCGAAGCGGTCAGCCACCCAGCCGCAGATAGGAATGAAGACGCCGAGGCCGATGACATACGCGGTCACGGCCAGCTTGAGAGTAATGGGATCCTGGCCGAGATCGCGCGCCAGAACCGGCAGCGACGTCACGATGACCGTGCCGTCCACGTTTTCCATGAACATCGCACACGCGACGATCAGCGGAACAATGAAAGTGCCTAAAGCAAGAGGCATTGGCAGGACGACGGGTTGCAAGGCCGTCGGTGTAAAGCGTCGATTATGGCATCGCATCGGCAACAGATGTTGTTGCGCGAGGTCTTTTCATATGCGCGCGCGCGCGATGGTTGAGCGCGCAACGAAGCAGCGGGCGAGGCGAAACCGCGAGGGATAAGCGCAAAAAAGCTTGGGCCGGCATTCAGCCGGCCCAAGCTCGGATACTTCAATGTCGACGACAATGCGCCGGAAAACTTAGCGCGACGCGCTCACCAGCGGCTGCAATTGCGGCAGGATCTCGGTGCTCGCGCGAGCCACGTCGTTCGGGAAGTCGATTTCGATCCACGGCGCGCCGGTCACGTCGGCGGTATGGAACACCTGGCTGCGCTCCAGCAGCAGGTCGCGCACCGCCTCTTCGTGCGGCATGTTGGCCCGGCCGCTATCCACATAGCCGGCCACGATTTGCGCGAAGCGTTGCGCGGTTTCCTGACGGAAGCGGAAGAACCCGACCGACTCGCCGATGGTGTCGTACTCCAGATTCACGGCGAGCTGCTTGCGCAGTTCGACCGGCACGTCGTCTTTCAGGCACAGCTTGACCGGCTCGTCGCCGGCTTCGAAATCGCGGTCGATCAACAGGCGGTTCACCGTCTCGCCCGCTACCAGCGCGCTCAGAATACGCTCGTCGTAGAGCACGTCGGCGTCCATCAACAGCACGTCGCCGCCGCGCGTGAGCGCCTCGGCCACCGTGTGTACTGTCAGCACGCTGCCCAGGTCGTAACGCGTGTTCAGCACGGTCTCGACCTTATGCGGCCAGTTGATGCGCTCCAGTTCCGCCTGCACCGATTCCGGCTGAAAGCCGAGCGCCAGCACGACTTCGGTCACGCCGGCGTTTTCGAGCATTTGCAGATGCCGTTCGAGCAGGCTCACGCCGTCGAATTGCAGCAGGCACTTCGGGAACTGAGCTTGTGGCGGTTGCTGGAGACGCAGGCCGAGGCCCGCTGCGAGGATGATGGCACGCATGCGCGGTCCTTTGAAAAAATACGGAGATTAATCGACAGCGGGCACGTGCCCCAAGGCACGGCGCCGTTGCCAGCTTCTTTCGCTGAAGTGCAAAACCAGCAGACCCGGCAAGCCTAGCAGGATTTCGCGCGCGCGCTTGGCGAGCGACAGCGCCAACGCCGCGTCTGGCGGCAAACCAACCAGTGGCGCGAGCAGCAGGTAGCCACCCTCCTGCACGCCGAGCGAGCCGGGAATCATGAATGCGGCGCCGCGAATGGCTTGCCCCAGACTTTCGAGCAACAGTGCGTCGACCCAGTCGACCGGATGGCCGAGAAAGCGCAGCGCGAGCCACACT
This sequence comes from Burkholderia sp. WP9, assembly GCF_900104795.1. Lineage (NCBI taxonomy): Bacteria > Pseudomonadati > Pseudomonadota > Betaproteobacteria > Burkholderiales > Burkholderiaceae > Burkholderia > Burkholderia sp. WP9. The sequence goes on along the minus strand of NZ_FNTG01000002.1, from coordinate 2,392,086 downwards.
TCCACCGTGCCGACGATCCAGCCCACGAGACTCATGGCGAAGCTCGCCGCCACGCGGCCGCGTTCGCGGTACATGGCCTGTACGGCGGCGTCGACGGCTTCGGCCCGCGTCATCAACGACGACCAGTCGCGCTTGCCGAACACCTTCGAGACCACGCCGAGCAGCCGGCCGAACAGACCACGCCGCTGCGCATAGTAAAACCCGACGATCATCGCGCCCAGCACGCCGGTGGCGATCAGCGTGGCCGTTTGCAGGTCGTGCAGCGCGCCGTGCGCCGCATAAGCGCCGAACAGCAGCAGGCCGCCCAGCGCGAAGACGATTTGCGCGAGCGCCTGCGCGGTCGTGCTGACGGTGATCGCGGCGGCCGCGTCGCGCATGCGCATGCCACGCTGGGACAATTGCCGCACCATGACCACCGGCCCGCCGATCTGGCCGGCCGGCAACAGGCTATTCACCGATTCGCCGATCCAGCGCGCGAACATCGCGTCGCGCAACGACAGATCGTGATGCACGCCGTCGCGACGGCGTTGGAACAGCACCGAGATCGCGCCGGCGTCGAGAACGAGCGGTACGAGGTGAAAGGCCGCGACGAGCGCGAGCCCCCAGCCGGCGGTAAGCAGCGTCGAGGCGACCGAGCCGAAACCCTGCCACGCGAGCAAGCCGACAAACAACGCCGTCCCGATCGACAGCAGAATCAGGGCCGCGCGGCTCATGCGTGGTCCTTCCCGCGCTGGGTCATCTGACGAAAAACCTGGCGGAAACCGAAGTACGCAATCGCGTCCTTCATGTTCGAGATGAAGCGACGCCACGGCCGCATGTTGGGGTCCGTCACGTACTCGAACGTGAGCGACACGCGCATCTCGTTCGGGCCGGCGGGCGTGATGCGATGGCGCAGCTTGTCGCCGTCGAAAAACACGAGGCCGCCCGGCGGGATCTGCACCGAACCCGGTTGATCCGCGACATTGGGATTGCGCGTGTGCAGTTCGTAGTCGAGCCGGCACGACGATTCGTCGATCACGCCAAGCAGCAGCGTGTAGCGGCGGCCGTCATAGTACGAAGTATCGTAGTGCCAGCCGATGTGGTCGCCTGGCCGGGTGTAGTAGTACAGCGCGTAGGCATGCGGATCGTCGGCAGGCGAAACCTGCAGCTTGTCGCCGCTCAGTTGCTCGAGCCAGCCGATCAATTCCTTCGAACGGTACAGCTCGGCGATGAACGGCGCGAGGCGGTCGATCGTATGACGGCTGACGCTGCCGCCCTGCTTATGCCCCGGCAAATAGTTGCGGTTCACTTCGTCGAGCAGCGAACGGGCGCTGTGGACGAGCTGCGCCGTGACTTCGGGCGCGAGGAAGTCTTCCAGATAAAGAAACGCGTCCTGGTCGGCAAAATCCTTGCGCAGACGCGAGTTGTCGAACGTGCGCGTGCGGCTCGCGACCGCACGGTCTGCATTCGGTGCGGGCGACGCAGCTGGCGAACCTTCTACGGGCACAGGCGCAATCACGTCGTCTTCGGCGTGCATACTCATTCGCTGGCCCACATTTCACTGGTTTCGGAAGCGTCGGCTTTAACGGATGCCGGGCGGGCGGCACGGCGCGCCACACGCCAGTAGTCGACCACCACCCAGGCGGCGAAGAGCGGCGCGCCGATCGACGCCACCACGACGAACGGCATGACGACGCTCGTCAGCGTGACGATGGGCAGCAGATACAACACGTCTTCGGTTTCGAAACCGCCGACGAAGGCCTGCTTCGTGCCCGCCTTGCCGGCCATCTCCTCGATGCGCATGCGCAGGAAAAAGATCAGCGCGATCGCCACGCCGGCCACGGCGCCGAGCACGCCCGGGGCAACGTTCAGTGCGCCGATGCGCGTGGCGCCCGCCCCGACGCCCATGCCGACGAACAGCATGACGGTCACGAGGGCGTCGCAAGCGAGGTCGTAAAAATGACCGATCCGGCTCGACTTGCCGCCGATGCGCGCGAGTTCGCCATCCGTATGGTCAACGAAGTTCGACAGCACGATCAGCAAGGCGCCTGCGTTGACCCACGCAAACTCGCCGTGAGCGAGGCACAGCGCGCCTGCCAGCCCGATCAAGAGGCGCAGCGTGGTCAGATGATTGGGCGTGACCCACGTGTTCACAAGCGGAGTCACGAGCCGGCGAGCGAGCCGCGCGTCCCATGTTCTGGGCGGCGGAACGGTAGTTGGAGTTTGGGGTCGCGAATTCATAACCCGGAAATATATACGGGATCGAAAAAGATTGCTTTCTTCGTGTACGTTTCTCGACGCTTCAATCGTTGCCGACGGCTGCCAGCCGCGAAGCAAGATTTGCCGAATCGCGATAAAGTGCAAGGCAGTTGCGCCTGCCACGCGGGAACATTTCGATGCGCAAGCTCTCTCCGGGTCTCGATATCGCGCCCGCCCGTTGCGAACACACTACATCGAACCGGGCCGCCGCCCACGCTTATGAAACGCTTTCTTTCGTCTGTACTCCTTGCTCTGGGCGCCGCCGCGCTGCCACTCGTCAGCTACGCCACCGCGCTCGACGCACCGCTCTCCTGTAACGAAAGCGGTCATCAGTTCATTGCCGACCTCGCGCAGCAACAGATGATCGATCCGAAGCCAACGCGCGTGGAAAGCAATTCGATCAACGCTTTCTCGCCCGTGTCAGGCGCGGATCTGACCGCATACGGCTTTCACGTGTTCGCGGTGGTCGGATACGAAAAAGACGACCCGATGTTCCGCGTCGGCGACGGCGAGCCGGTCGCCCGATCGGCCTATGGGGTCGTGGTGGTCGGCAGCGAGGCCAAGGTGCAGAAAGCGGTGGCCGGCTCGGGCAGCACGGCGATCGTGCATCGCGTAGCGCCGCTCATTACCGCGATTTTCTGCAAGCGGAGTTGAGGCGGGGCGGCTAGGCCTGTCGGGTGGAATGGCCAATAGGCGCATAAAAAGCCGAAGCATTACCCGTTATACGATGGCAGATGGATTTTCCGGGGCCCGCCAGGGCGTCTATCTGCCTCCTGTCCAACAGGGTCCAGCCATGCTGGTTCACTGCATGAGCCAGCCAAGGAGAAACCGCAAATTATCGCGAGATTCCCCTTTGCTGACTCCTCAGCCAAATGGCCTAAGACAGGCCGTCCCGTCTCCCAACGTTACAACTTGATCGCCGCCGGGTCCGCCGTCAGATACCCCACCGTCGCGCCGAAGCGGTCCTTGTAGTTCGCCCGCACGAGCGGGTCGAGCGTCGACTTGACCTTGTCGTGCAACGGGCTTTCCCAGTCGCCGACGTGCTGGAAGTTGCTCATCACATAAGTCCAGCCGTTGATTTCGTCGACGGCGTGCAGGCCTGTCGACTCGGCGCCCGCCGGGCAAGACAGCACGCGCGCGAGCGTCTTTGTATCGACGTTGTACGCCCACAGGAAGTTGTTCACGTGCAGCCCGCTGTCCTCGCCGATAAAGAGCGTGCGCAACTTCTCCGAGAACTTGAGATTGTCCGGGTTCGCAATGCGCTCCGGATTCGCGGTGTTGCCGAGCGCATCGGGCGCTGACAGGTCCTCGCCGACCAGAGCCGCCGGTGCGGCCATATCCACCGGCACCCATTCGCTGTTGATCGCGCCGCCGCTGCGGTCACGCTGGCCGCCCTTCATATTCAGCGCGTAGACCGCGCCGGCGTTGATCGTCTTGTCGACGGCCACGTCGGTGGAAGCCGCATTGCCGCGCACCATCGACTTCTCGATACGCGACATCGCCGAATACAGCACCTTGTCCTTGATATTGACCGTCGTGCCCTCGAGCTTCGTGAAACCCATGCTGCCGCCGGCCAGCGCCGCATAGCGATGCGTTTCGAGAAAGGTCGCCGCCTGCGTCATGCCGGGCTTGATGCGCACCCAGTTGAAGGTGCCGTTGTAGTTGATCTTTGTGTAGGTCGGATCGAGCGGGTCTTTGGTCGCGACGTCCATGATGTCGCTCGCGCGCAGCCGGTTGGCAAGCGCCTCGATTTCGTCGCTGGTCGCATGACCCAGGTTGATCCACGACAGCGTCGCCGCGCCCGCACCGCTCGCGGACACCTGGGTCCACTTTGCGACGTACAGCGTACCCGCCGACAGATCGGCTTCGCGATCCGCGATGAACATGAACAGGCCGCCGTTGGTCGCGTCGTCGCCCATCAGGACGGTGCGCTTGTCCGGCATCACCTGAATCAGTTCGTGCGAGATACGGCCGAGGCAATAGTGCTTCCTGATCGTGCCGGTGCCATCCGGATTGACGGTCACTTCCGGCAGATGGCCATAGTGATAAGGGTTCGCGGTCGTTTCGTCGCCATAAAGACTGCGGCTGAAGCCCTTGAACTGGCTGTTCGTGGCAATCGTGGTGGCGTCCGGCTCGTATTCTTCGCTCGACAGATGCGTGTTCCACGGCGACAGGCTCGCCCCGCAGGTAATCCACAAACCATGTGCTTTCGACGTATCCACGTTCGAATAGCCTGCGAGCGTGAGCTTGCCGGTGGCCGGGTCCTGATCGAGCGTCAGCACGGCGATCGGCGAGGGCAATTGGCCGTACATCGACACCAGACTCTGATCGCGCGTCGTGTATTCGAACTGCACGACGGCGAATACCGCGTTGCCCTTGAGACCTTTCACCGTCGGATTGTCGAGACGGATCAGCGAACTGCCGTCCGGGCAATCCGAGTAGAACTGCCGCTCCTTGCCCGCAACCGACCTATCGATGATCGGTTGATTGTTGATGTCGAAATAGCCGCCCGCCAGGATCGTCCCACCCTTGATGTTCGGCACGCTGTCGCCGGTCACGAAGAACGGCTGGTACGCGAGCTTGAACGTGCGGCTGCTGCCGTCGCTCAGTTGCACCGTCAAGGTCGAGGCGACTGTGGTCTTCGCCATCGCGGCCGGATCGGCCAGGGTCGGCGCGGCCATGCTGGCGAACGCCGCGGAGACGAAGTTGGCGGCCGGTTTGACCGGCGTTGCCAGATCGTCGCTGCCCCCGCAAGCGGTCAGCATCGAGGCCGTGGCAAGCCCGCCGAGCGGCAGCATCGGCACGCCCGCGATGAGTTTCAGGGCCTTGCGGCGGGAAAGGTCGAACGGCTCTGCCATGTTGTCGTGATCCAGTGTTTGGGTAGCGTGGGTGAATGCACAGCCGGCACGCACTCAGACCCAAACCACATGGTTCACGCTCGCGCCGCTATGACGCGAGGATTCTATGAAGTGATTGTGAAAGTATATTGACAGGCTTTGGTAATGTTTTATTTAGCCTTCGGTCAGCCACCCGGCTCACCCAATCCGCTCTCACGCGCGACCGGTTTCTAACCCGGCCGGCGAAACTCGTTCTCGACCCACGCCGCGGCGCTCGCCTTGCTGAGCTTGAAATTGGGCGCGACCTGCACTTGCGCGAGCTGCTCGCCGAAGGTGTCGAGCGCGGTCAGCACGGCGTACGGTTCGTCTTCGTCGGGAACGATGTCGAGCGTGATGTCGAGTTCGTCGTTGCCATCCGCGCTCGCCACCCGCACTTCCTTATGCAGCTGCGCGCGCAGTTGCTGCTCATGACGGCGCAGCACTTCAGACGCCGTCTTGACCAGCGTGTTGAACGCGGACGTGTCCAGCGGCTTCGGATCTTTCTTGTTGCGGCCCATCGTCCACGGTCCGACGAGGGCGGGTTCCGCTTCGCCGTCCTTGATCATTTCGACGGCCCAGCCTTCGTCGTCTTCATTCTTGATGACGCGCGCGGTCCAACCGTCGTCGCGCCACAGGCGTGCTTCGTGCACGGTTTCGCCCAGTTCGGACGAGCCTTCCGTCGTGAAATCTTCAGGGGAGTCGGACGATGGAAGGGGTGTATCGGTCATTGCAGGTTCACTCACGTTCGCGGGGCGGAAACATTCTCAGGCACGCAATTCTACCCGCCTCACACGCGGCGAACGCCGCCCCCTGACGAACGGACAAGCCGGGACCGTGCAATCGCCAATGGCAATCGTCAATGCCGCTATTCGCGGAAGCTATAAGCCGATTATAAAAACCATAAAAAAACGCGGCCCTTGAGCCGCGTATTAAAAGATGAAAAAGACACCCTTGGTCAAGGGGTGAGCCGAATTGTATAACCCTAATTCACGAGGATAGAGCACATGAAATGGAAGAGTACGTTGCAGAAAACAGAATAAATCCCAATGTATCTCTAAATAAAGCCAACCCTTGCTGCTCATGGTCTGCGACGTGGCGTCGCAGTCTGACAACATCTTTGGTATTGACATGGGCAGAGTGCATTTCTCACCCGACATGTTTCTTCTTTATTTATCCGCACTTATCCAATTAACAGCCATCTATTACGAATTTCAAAACTAATTGTTGTGTCATTTGCAATTTAAGATAGGAATAACGGGACTACACTTCGCCCCGGATCGTCAGGCAGCCGGCGTAATCGGCGGTAAGCACTGGGATGCGATTCTCTACGCACTGTTTCGGAGCTATCTAACCATGAAAAAAACCCTCATCGCAGCAGGCCTCCTGGGCGCGGTTGCCATCACCGCCCACGCGCAGAGCAGCGTGACGTTGTACGGCACGCTGGACGCCGGTATCGTGTACTCGAACAACCAGGGCGGCCACAGCAACTGGCAACAAGGCAGCGGCGTGGCATCGGACACGTACTTCGGCCTGCGCGGCAATGAAGATCTGGGCGGCGGTCTGCACGCCATCTTCACGTTGGAAAGCGGCTTCAACCTGAACAACGGCAAGTACTCGGAAAACAACACGATGTTCAATCGCCAGGCCTTCGTCGGTCTGCAGAGCGATAAGTACGGCGCGCTGACGCTTGGCCGTCAATACGACTCCGTGGTCGACTACCTGGCACCGCTGTCCGCAGCCGGCGCGGGTTACGGCAACAACCTCGCGGCTCACCCGCTCGACAACGACAATCTGGACAACTCGTTCTCGATCAAGAACGCCGTGAAGTACACGAGCGCGAATTATGCGGGCCTCAAGTTCGGCGGCCTGTACGGCTTCAGCAACGCGTCCGGCGAGTTCTCGAACAACCGCGCATGGAGCGTGGGGGCTTCCTACGACAACGGTCCGCTGAGCTTTGCCGCGGCTTACCTGCAATTGAACAAGTCGGGCAGCTCGAACCTGAGCGGCGCCGTGTCGCAAGGCGACGGAACCGCAGCAGTCGCGGCCGATCTGCAACGCACGTACGGCGCGGGCATCAACTATACGTACGGCCCGGCAACGGTCGGCTTCGTCTACACGCACACGCAACTGGACGGCATCAGCGGCGTGGACGTCGGTGGCACGACCTTGCCTGGCGTCGCAGGCACCAACCTGCATATGGACAACTACGAAGTGAACGGCCGCTATGCACTGACGCCGGCACTGAGCCTTGCGGCGTCGTACACGTTCACCGACGGCAAGATGTCCGGCTCGAACGGCTCGGGCGATCCGAAGTGGCACACGGTGTCGCTGCAAGGCGACTACGCGCTGAGCAAGCGCACCGACGTGTACGTGGAAGGCGTGTACCAGCATGCCTCGGGCGAGCTCGGCAACTTCGGCTCGAACGTCGCGGCGATCAACACGCTGGCGCCCTCGTCGACCGGCAATCAGGTGGCGGCGGCAGTCGGCCTGCGTCACCGCTTCTAAGCCTTTTCAGTGGTCTGTGCGCAGCGAGTCTACCGATTCGCTGCGCAGTCAACCCGCGCGTGGCACGATCACGTCGCGGGTTTTTTCATGGCCTTACGTTTGGACACAATGCAGGCGGCTATGACTAGTGACGGCGCGCGCACCCGGTGGGTATACTGAGCCCGGCTGCCTTCCTTGCCGTCACACCTGCGTGTCGTTGCGGCTGAACGGTAGCTTCGTCGCGAAGCATCACGTCGCGTTCAATCGCACTGCGCTTCGCCCGCGCCCCAAGTTCCCGCATACGACCGGGGACGCCGACGACCGGACCATGAAAAGACTTCTCCTGCTTGTCCCCGCTGCTGCCACGCTTGCTGTTCTGGCCGGCTGCGGCTCATCCAGCGGCCCCGCCCGCGACGCGTCCCTGCCGATGATCTACGTGTCTTCATCACGCGCTCCTGCCGACATAGCCGATTGTCTTGAAAGCCGTTTGTCACGCATGCGTACGTCGCGCGTGGGCGGCACGACGGAGATCGCGGTCGGCTCGGATTCGAACAACTCGTATTTCGTCACGCTGACGCCATCGCACGCAGGATCCGTCATCAAGGTGATGCATCCGGCGAACGCTCCGGACGATCCACCAGAGCCTGAAATGCGCTTCGACATTGCACGCTGCGCGACCTGAGCTTCGGTCAAACGCGCACGTCTCGAACGCCACGCCGATACGCGATTTTTTTTACTCGCGTGTCGGCTATTTTTTTATCCGCGCATCTGCGAACATAGCCGCCCTTTGTCTTTTACGCGGCGCTGCGCCGCGAGTCTCGATGGCATCCAGCAAGGCACATCACGCTACCGGTTTTGCAGCCGGCGTCATCGCGGCGGCGATCGTCGCGCGCATCGGCGGCGGCGGTTCATTTCATCTTGGGGTGCTGCTGAGTTTCATCACCGGCGTGGCCGGGAGTACGGCGCCGGACTGGCTCGAAGTGGCGTGGTGGTCGCGCGCCCGGCGTTTGTGGATCACGCATCGCACGCTCACGCATTGGGGCGTGGGATGGCTCGCGTTGCTCGCCGTTTCGTACCACTGGCTCGGGCATTCGGTCTATGCCGCGCCGGCGTTCGGATTCGCCTGCGGCGGCCTGATGCATCTGTTTGCCGATTGGCCGAATCCGCTAGGCGTGCCCTGGGTCGCCGGCAGGCATTCGTTGAATCTTTGGAATAGCGGGCACTGCGATCTGATCGTGGTGGCGGCTTCGTGGGCGGCGGCGTGGTTTGTCGGGCAGCACGTCTGGTTGCACGGCGTACATGGCGTTTCTCTGCTGCAGCATTTGAGAATCGGATAAACGTCAGCGCAACGCTGCGGCGAAGTTCGCGGGCGTCACGCCGAGCAGGCGCACGAACGCTCGCGTCATGTGGCTCTGATCGGCAAAGCCCGCTGCGGCGGCTGCATCGGCAAGCGCCGCGCCCTGCGCGATGCAGTGCCTCGCGAGTGCCACGCGACGCTGCATTCGGTACGCGTGCGGCGGCAGCCCCGTCTCATGCGCGAAGCCTCGCAACAACTGGAATCGGCTCATGCCGGCATCGGCCGCGAGATCGGCCAGCGTGAGCGGAGAGGATGGATCGTCGTCGATGCGTGCTTTCGCGCGCGCAATCGGCCCCCATGCGTCAGTCGACCGTGCGCGTGCGGGCTGCGTGGCATGCACGCGAACCAGATGGCCGAACAGGTCGAGCAACGCCTCCTCGCGCATCAGCTCGTCCTGCACGGATCGCGCCTCCACCGCGACGGCGAAGAGCCGCTCGAACCAACGCTTCAGCAAGGGATCGTGCGCCACCGGCTGCGTGAGTTCGATTTCGCGCGCCGCCGTGCCCGTCAGTTCGGCCGCGGCGCCGATGAGCATGGCCGGTTCGAAATACAACATGCGCCATGCGCGCCCGCGCTCGTCGAGCGGACTGCCGTCGTGGACTTCGCCGGGGTTGACCATGATCGCGTCGTTGGCTCGCGCTTCGACGAGGCCGCGTCCGCTCGCCGACCGATGCCCGCCGCTGACGATCACGCCAACGCCGAAGCGGTCGTGCGAATGACGTGGAAACGCGTGCGCCGTTTCGGCGACCGTCGCTTCGACGCCCGCAATCGCGCAGCGAGGCATGTGAACGCGGCCGCGCGGCATGGTCACTTCTCAGCCGCTAACGTGAAGTTCGCGCGTCAGGGCACGCCAAGGCTCGCCAGCCGGGCCGCGTATCACTGCCGCCCCTCGTCGGTCCGCTCGCCTTCGCGAATCTTGCCTTGCGACACGCTGCTGCCCGGCGGCACGCTGTGCGTGAGCCACACGTTGCCGCCGATCACCGAGCCACGCCCGATCGTCACTCGCCCCAGAATCGTCGCGCCGGCATAAATCACCACGTCGTCCTCGACGATCGGATGCCGTGCATTGCCCTTGATCAACGTGCCGTCGAGGTCCGCGGCGAAACTCTTCGCACCTAGGGTCACGGCCTGATACACCCGTACGCGTTCGCCGATGATCGCGGTCTCGCCGATCACGACACCCGTGCCGTGGTCGATAAAGAAACTCGGCCCGATCGTCGCGCCCGGGTGAATGTCGATGCCGGTTGCCGAGTGCGCAATCTCGTTGATGAACCGCGCCAGCAACGGCACACCCAGGCGATGCAACGCATGGGCGAGCCGATGATGTGTCATCGCCCACACGCCCGGATAGCAGAGCAGAATTTCGGTGATGTGCTGTGCAGCCGGATCGCCGGTGAAAGCTGCCTGTATGTCGCTGACCAGCAGCGCGCGAATGCCTGGCAATTGCGTGCCGAATTCACGCGCCACGTCGAAAGCGCGCGCCTGCAGATCCGCATCCGGTGTTTCGCCGAACTCGGGCAAGAACCGCAAGGCGCGGCGAATCTGTTCCGCGAGCAGCCGCAACGTGCTTTCAAGCGTGTGGCCGACGTAGTAGTCGACGGTTTCGTCAGTCAGATCAGGCGCGCCGTAATGCGTGGGAAAGAGCGCGGCGCGCAGGCCGGCGACGATGTTGACGACCGCTTCGCGCGAAGGCAGTTCGCGAATGCCGAGCGGATGCCGCGTGCGATGCAATTCTTCACGCGACGCGCGCAGGTCCGCGACGATCTGTTCGAGGCCCCAGTTCTGGGAAGGCACGTTAGGCATAAAAGGACAGCGCCGTGCGATGAGCACGGTTCAAAGTGATTATGCCAAGAGATTACCGCGTTTTCCCGCGGCTCGCGCAGCGCCGCGCGAGCGCGAGCACGACACGCGGGTCATGAGATACGGCCCATGACGTGCAGGCGCAGGCGCTGCTCAGATGGTCACGCTGCTCGCATCGATCCAGCGCACTGCCCAATCGCGCGCATGGGCAATGGCGCCCGCTTCGTCAGGAAAGCGCAAGTCGGTGGGGAAGAAACGATTGGCGACCAGTTCGCCGTCGCTCGAACGGGAGATGACCACGTAAGGTTGCCAAGTACCATCTCCCGCGCGCGCAGGCGCGCAATTCAACAAATAGCCGCGATGTGTGAATGCAGCATCGAAGTGCATGTGTCACCCGCCCTGACGGCCCCGTAGAATGTTTTGAGTAGCGCGCAGACGGGCTGCCGACTGTGAAAAAACAGCCGTGCCCTGTGTCGTGAATTTAACCGCGCTTCGCTCGTCGGAGTAAGATCATACTCTGTAGAAAATACGCGTCCATTAAAAAAAACGAAAAGAATAGCGGTCGCAATCGCCAGCACAATACCTTGTCACGTCACTGCGGCAAAAGCGCGGTGCGTGCGCAAGTAAATCAGGGTTTGTGCGAGGCGGAACGGGTTTTGCTGCACGTCACACCATGTCCTCTTTAAAGGAGAATGCATGATGAACAGCGATATCAACAAGCCAGCAGATGCGACTCAACCCGCGGCCAGCAGCGGCACGAACTCGACGGAACTGCACAACGACCGCACGCATGACAGCACCGTCGACACCGACGGCAAGAATCTCGAAGCCGCGCGCATAGCAGGCCACAGCCCGATCTCGCCCGACGAGATCACCACCAGCAATGCCACCCTTTCGAACAGCGTGCCCGAGGCGCACGACGGCATGGCCGGCTTTGACAGCCGGGTTGGCGGCAATCATCTGTTGCTTGCGCTCGAGCCGGGCTATACGGTCATTGACAAAGGCATGGTCGAGCCCCAGGGCGCGTATTCGGCGGATCATCAATTCGACGATCCGCGCCCGGCCGGCAGCCGTCAGGAACGCGGCCGCATTCATTACGCCCTGAATCATCTGCGGCCTACCCGGCTGATCGAATTACATCGGGTGAAATAAAACATTCGCGTTGCGTCTCTATTTATCGTCGCCGTTTGAATTTCGACGGCGGCCCCGATTAATCCGTATATTGCGAAGCGCGCATCGTTTGATTCACGATGCGCGCTTTTTACTGTGATTAGAAACTCCGGGTTGCAGGACCTGCGCGCTGGCGAGTCTTTTTCCCTCTGACGAGTGCCGGCACAATCGACAGGACGTTAACCGTCAACGGAGCATGAGATGAAAAAAATCGTCGTGATCGGCGCCACGGGCACGTTGGGCCAGGCAGTCAGCGCAGAACTGAAGGCGCGCCATGAGGTGATCGAAGTCGGCGCGACGCGCGGCCAATATCAGGTCGACAGCACCGACCCGGCGAGCGTCGAGCGGCTCTTTTGCGAGATCGGCAAAGTGGACGGCGTCGTCACCACGACCGGCAAAGTGCATTTCGGTCCGCTGCCCGATATGAGCGTCGAACAGTTCTGGGTCGGGCTGCGCGACAAGCTGATGGGGCAGATCAACGTGGTGCTCGCCGCCCAGCAATATGTGAACGACGGCGGCTCGTTCACGCTGACGAGCGGCATCATCGGCGACGAGCCGATTCTGCAGGGCGCGAGCGCGACCACCGTGAATCTGGCACTCGAAGGTTTCGTGCGCGGCGCGGCGATCGAATTGCCGCGTGGCATTCGCATCAACGTGGTGAGCCCGACCGTGCTCACGGAAGCGATGGACGCTTATGCGCCCTACTTCCGCGGCTTCGAGCCGGTTACGGCGCAACGTGCGGCGATGGCCTATCTGCGCAGTGTGGAAGGCGCGCAAACCGGCCGCGTGTATCGCGTGGGATATTGACGCAAGGATTCGCGCGAGGCGGCCCGGCCGCATCGCGCGCCCCTCTCAGTGTTGTCGCCACTCTGCGGCGGCTACGTCACGCTCTCGACGGCCCTCGATAAACTCAGTGAATCTCCGGCTCGCCCGCGGCGTCCGGCTCCGGCGCTGCATGCGCGCCGCCGCGCTGCAGGAAGTCGAAGTCACAACCTTGATTCGCCTGCATCACGTGCGCCTGATGCAGTGCGCCGTAGCCGCGTGTAAAGCGCGGCGCCGGTTTGACCCACGCGGCCTTGCGGCGCGCCAGTTCCTCGTCCGTCACCAACAGGTTGAGTCTGCGTTGCGGAACGTCGAGTTCGATCATGTCGCCGCTCTCAATCAGGGCAAACGGCCCGCCGATGAATGACTCCGGCGCCACATGCAGCACGCACGCGCCGTAACTCGTCCCGCTCATCCGCGCATCCGAGATACGCACCATATCGCGCACGCCTTTTTGCAGCAACTTCCGCGGTATGGGCAATTGCCCCCATTCAGGCATGCCCGGCGCCCCGACCGGCCCGGCATGCTGAAGCACGATCACGCAGTTCTCGTCGATGTCGAGCATCTCGTCGTCGATGCGCGCGGCCATGTCGTTGTAATCCGCGAACACCACCGCGCGGCCGGTATGCACGAGCAGATGCGGCTCGGCGGCGCCGGGTTTGATCACGGCGCCGTCGGGCGCGATATTGCCGCGTAGCACCGCAAGGCTGCTGTTGGGCAGAAGCGGCTTGTCGCGGCGGCGAATCACCTCGTCGTTGAAAATCTGCGCGCCTTCGAGATTCTCGCCGAGCGTGCGGCCATTGACGGTTTGCTGCGATCGGTCGATCAGTTCACCCAGTTCCGCGAGCAAAGCGCGCAAACCGCCCGCATAGAAAAAGTCCTCCATCAGATACGCGCCGGTCGGACGAATGTTCGCCAGCACCGGCGTGCGGCGCGCAATGTCGTCGTAGCGATCGAGCGTCAACTCGATGCCCGCGCGGCGCGCCAGCGCGATCATATGCACGATCGCGTTGGTCGAACCGGAGAGCGCGAGGCACGTGGTCACCGCGTTATCGACGGAACCGGCAGTGAGGAAATCCGAAGGCTTGAGGTCTTCCCACACCATCTCGACGATGCGCATGCCGGTTTTCGCCGCCATCTGCGCATGACGGGAATCCGCGGCGGGGATCGACGCGAAACCGGGCAGCGTGAAGCCGAGCGCTTCGGCCGCGCTCGTCATGGTCGACGCGGTGCCCATCGTCATGCAGTGGCCCGGCGAACGAGCGATGCCGCCTTCGATGCCTTGCCAGTCATCCTGCGTGATCGTGCCCGCGCGCAGTTCGGCCCAATACTTCCACGAGTCGGAGCCGGAGCCGAGCGTCACGCCGTTCCAATTGCCGCGCAGCATCGGGCCGGCGGGAAGGAAGATGGCCGGCAGGTCCATCGAGATCGCGCCCATCAGCAACGCCGGGGTGGTCTTGTCGCAACCGCCCATCAGCACGACGCCATCGGCGGGATAGGAGCGCAGGGTCTCTTCGGCTTCCATGGCGAGGAAGTTGCGGTACAGCATCGTAGTCGGCTTCTGGAAGGGTTCGGAGAGCGTCTGCACCGGTAGTTCGACCGGAAAGCCGCCGGCCTGCCAGATGCCACGCTTCACTTCCTCGACACGCTGTTTGAAATGGGTGTGGCAAGGGTTGATCTCGCTCCACGTGTTGAGAATTGCTATGACCGGTTTGCCCGCGTATTCCTCGCGGTTGTAGCCCATCTGCGCGGTGCGCGACCGATGGCCGAACGAGCGCAGATCGTTCACGCCGTACCAGCGGTGACTGCGCAGATCCTCGGGTTGCTTTCTCTTCGTCAATGTCCACTCCACGTTTCTCTTTCGCCCGTTTTTCCGGGTCTGCTTCAGCGCTTCTGTTCCTTCACGCGCGACACGATTTGCGTCGGGCTCACGAATTGCAGGGCGATCAGCACCCAGATCAGCGTGATCGCCATGTAAATCATCGCCATCGCATCGATCGACTGCGGCGCGCGCACGCCGGTCGAAAATACAGCGTAGTACAGCGCGACCACGAGCGTTTGTGTCGCGGGTCCCGCGGTGAAAAATGTCAGCTCGAACATGCCGATGGTCCGCACGAGCACCAGCAAGCCGGCCGCCAGCATGCCGGGCACGAGCAGCGGCAGCAGCACGTAGCGAAAATAGCGGAACGTGTTGGCGCCGAAAATGCGCGCCGCCGCTTCGAGATTGGGATCGATCTGTTCGATGAACGGTGTCATCACGAGAATGACGAACGGCAATGCGGGCACGAGGTTCGCCAGGATCACGCCGCTCAGCGTGCCGGCAAGGCCGACCTTGTACATGACTGTCGCCATCGGAATGCCATACGTGACGGGCGGCACCATCAACGGCAACAGGAAGATCAGCATCGCGAGGCGCTTGCCGGGAAATTGCACGCGGGCAAGCGCATAGGCCGCCGGCATGCCGAGCAGAACCGACAACAGCACGACTGCGCCCACCACTTCTACTGTCACCCACAACACGCTCGCCAGTTGAAAATCGCTCCACGCCTGCGCATACCAATGCAACGTGAAGCCTTGCGGCAACAGGGTGCCGAACCAGCGCGTCGCCACCGAATTGACCGCCACGGTCGCGATGAGCAGCACCACGTTGAGGAGGAAGAACACCATCGCGCCCCATACGAGCACGCGCCAGACGCGGCCCGGCACGCTGGTGCGCTGCCGGCTGTGGCCGGTACGCTTATCCGGCTCGTGCGCGCCGTCGTCGTGATCTTTCGAAGCCGACGCCGGCCACGAACGCGGCGCCGCGCGATGCTCGGTCGTCATCAGCCTTTGCCTCCCGTCACCGGACCGCTGTAGAAGAAGCGGCGCGCGCCGAGCATCGCGGCAACCACCACGAGTTGCACGAAGCCCATCACCATCGCGATCGCGGAGGCCAGTGAATAATCGTAGCTTTCGAAGGCAGCCTCGGCGGCGGCGATCGACATGACTCGGGTCGGGCCGGCGGGCGCGCCGAGCAGCACCGCCGAAGGAAACACCGAAAACGCCTGCACGAACGACAGACACGCCGCCATCGTCAGCCCCGGCACGAGCAGCGGCAGATAGATGCGGCGAAACTGCTGCCACGGACTGGCGCCGAGCGTCGCCGCCGCGCTCGCGAGCGTCGGGTCGATGCCGGTCACGTACGAGAGCGTCAGCAGAAACGCGAACGGAAAACCCGACACGATCAGCGAGATCAGCACGCCCCAGAAGTTATGCGTGAGGCGCACTTCGCGCGTATAGAGATGCAGACCCTGCAGCGCCTGCGGAAACCAGCCGTTCGGGCCGAAGTACGTGAGCATGCCATCCGCGATCAACACCGTGCCCAGAGTCACGGGAATCACCAGCAGCGTCGTGACCAGCTTCTGATAGCGCGAGTAGCGCCGCAGTGCGAACGCCACCGGCACCGAGACGCCCACGTTGATGAGCGTGGCGGGCACCGCGAGCTTGAGCGTGACAAGAATGGTCGGCCACATCGACGTGTCGGTGAAGAACGCCAGATAGTTGGCCCAGAGGCCACCGCCGTTCATCGGCCGGAACGACAGCACCAGACCATACGCAAACGGATAGATGAACAACGCGACAATGAAGATCAACGCCGGCGTGACGAGCCACGCCTTGGCGTCGCGCGGCGCGAGCGGCGGCGACAGCGTGGGCGTATTCATGCCGCCTCTGCCTCGTAGACGAGCGTGCGCGAGGGCGGCACACGCAGGCTGATGCGCTCGCCCTCCGCGAATTCTCCGCCCACGCGCGCCCAGATATCGCCGAATGCGGTCTTCACCCGCAGCAACGAATCGCGGCCACCGTATTCGACGGTAGTCACCAGCGCGTCGAAAGCATTGTCCGCGCCGGGCGCGGCGCGTTCCATATCTTCGGGACGCAGCGCGACACTCACGCGTTTGCTGTTGAAACCGGCCATTGGCATGCCGATCAAACGTACACCGTTTGCACTCACCAGCACGCCTTCGCCCTGCATGCCTTCGCCCTGCATGCCTTCGAGTTCGAATTCGGCCACGTTGCGATAGCCCATGAAACGTGCGACATGCAGATTCTGAGGCCGCGTATAGACCTCTTTCGGCGTGGCCACCTGTTGCACCACACCCTCCTTCATCACGACAATGCGGTCGGCCATGGAAAGCGCTTCGTCCTGATCGTGGGTCACGTAGAGCGTCGCGCGTTCGAGCTGGCTATGAATGCGGCGAATCTCCGCGCGCATTTCGATCCGCAGTCTGGTATCGAGGTTCGATAGCGGTTCGTCCATCAGGATCAGCGGCGGCTCGATCACGATTGCGCGCGCAATCGCCACACGCTGCTGCTGGCCACCGGAAAGTTGTCCGGGCAGCTTGCGTTCATGTCCGACCAGTTGCACGAGCTGCAACGCTTCGCGCGCGCGGCGCATGGCGTCGCTCTTGCCGACGCCGCGCATTTTCAGCCCGAAGCCGACATTGTCCAGCACGCTCATATGCGGAAATAGCGCGTAGTTCTGAAACACCATGCCGAAGCCGCGCTTCTCCGGCGGCAGCACGTCGATACGTTTGTCGTCGAGCCAGATGCCGCCGCCGCTCAACGGCTGCAATCCGGCGATGCAATTCAGCGCCGTCGATTTGCCACACCCCGAAGGCCCAAGTAACGCGATGAACTCGCCGCGCCGGATCGTCAGGTCGAGTCCGCGCAGCGCCGCGACCGCGTGGCCTTCAGCATTCGTGAAACTGCGGCTCACCGAATCGAGCCGCAACTGCTCAAAGTGATGCTTCATGGCGGTTTCCTGATGCGCGTGGCGCGTCGTGTCACGCACCACGCGTGGATCGCAACGCCATGCATGCATGGCCACACGCGCAGACTATTTGGTCTTCTGCGCGCCGACCTCGGTGTCCCATTTCTTGAATGCTGCGACCATCGCGGCGGCATTGAGCGGCAATGCATGCGGACGCTCGGCGAGTAGCTTCGCGTATTCCGGCCGGCCGTATTTCTTCAGCACGTCCTGGCTGTGCGCGGGCGCCTGCTCGACGCTCACGCCCTTGATCGCGGGACCAGGATAGAAATAACCGTCGTCGTAGGTCATGGCCTGCTGCGCCGGCTCGAGCATGAAATTCATCAGCTTGTAGAGCACGTCGAGCTTTTCCTTCGGCACACCTTTCGGAATCACCATGTAATGCGCGTCGTTCACCCACGTCATGTTGTCGAACGCTTGCACGCGGAATTCGGCCGGCACGATGCCGAGCGCGCGCGGATTGATGTCCCAGCCTGTGACCGTCACGGTCATGTCGCGCGTGCCCTCGCCAAGTTCCTTCATCACTGCCGACGTGCCGCCCGGGTAGTAAGGAATGCAATCGTTCAGTTGCTTGAGGAAGGCCCACGTCTTGTCCCAGCCGTGAATCGGATCCTGCGGATCCTTGTCGCCGAGCACGTAGGGCAAGCCCATCAGAAACGTGCGGCCGGGACCGGAATTCGCCGGCCGTGCGTAGATCAGTTTGTCCGGATGCGCCTTGCACCATTGCAGCAATTGCTCAGGCGTTTTCGGCGGATCGCTGACTTTGGCGGGGTTGTACTCGAGCAGCGGACCGGCCGGCATATAGGCGACCTCGAGCCCGAAACCCTGCGCGAGATCCTGCATCTTGCGCGGGCCCGGCGCGTATTTGTCGAGCACGCCGGGGAACGCCGCTGCGTTGTCGGGCAGCAGCTTCATCCACAGAGACTGTTCGATGCCGGCGGCAAGCGCGTCGGTGCCGGTCAGCACGAGATCGATATCCGAGCGGCCCGCGGCCTGCATCGCCTTGATTTTGCCGGGCAGTTGTGGAGCGGGCGCGTTCGTGAAGGTGAGATTGGCGACGAGGTTCGGATACTTCGCCTTGAAGGCCTCGAAGCCCTTTTGCGTGAGTTGAAGGTCGCCGGCCACGTCGACGATATTGAGCGTGACCGGATCGGCCGCGTGCGCGGCGGATGCGAAGGCGGCGCTCGCCGCGAGACATACGGACACCAGCCTGAGCGCCAACCTGTCTGAAACAGTCATTGCGTCTCCTCGCTTCTTGGTATGTGAGTCCGCCGATCGGTTGCGCTGCGGACGGTGTCTTTCTACCAATGGAACATAGCGAAGCGGGACAGCTGATGTCAAGCAAATGCTCGCGGCAGCTTCCGGCTGCCGAAAATAACAGTTCTGGCGCTGAATCCTTGCCGTTCAATGATTTGCGCGCGGCATCCAAGGGCAAACCCGGAGCCGTTCATGAAATCTGACGACAACTTGCCAGACAACTAGCCGCCTTGCACACCTTGCGTATTCACATACAGCGAATAAAGCCCGTGGCTTGCCGCCATGAACAGACGGTTGCGATGTCGTCCGCCGAAACACACGTTCGCGCAACGTTCAGGCAACGCGATATGGCCGAGCGGCTCGCCTTGCGGTGTGAAGACGCGTACGCCGTCGAGTTCGTCCGTGCCCATGCCCCAGCCGCACCACAAATTGCCGTGAATATCGACGCGAAAGCCGTCCGGCGTACCCGGACCCGCGTCGATCAACACCCGGTTGTTCGTCAGCGTGGTGCCGGTGCCGGCGCCTTCCACGTCGAACGCGCGGATCTTGCGCGGCTCGCCGCGCGATTCGACGATGTACAGGACCGACTCGTCCGGCGAAAACGCGAGGCCATTGGGTCCCAACACGTCGTCGGCAACCACGGAGACTTCGCCGGTTTGGCCGTCGACCCGGTACACGCATGCCGGCAGTTCGGACTCCTGCCGCTCACCCTCGTAGAAACCGTCGATTCCGAAGGTCGGATCGCTGAACCAGATCGACCCGTCCGATTTCACGATCACGTCGTTCGGCGAATTGAAGCGCTTGCCGCGATAACGATCGGCGAGCACGGTGATCGAGCCGTCGTATTCCGTGCGCGTGACGCGGCGCGTCAGATGTTCGCAACTGACGAGGCGGCCCTGCCGGTCGCGCGTATGCCCATTGGCGTTGTTCGACGACTGGCGAAACGTCGAGACCGTGCCGCTCGGTTCGTCCCAACGCAGGATCCGGTCGTTCGGAATGTCGCTCCACAACAGATAACGTCCGTCGCCGAACCAGACCGGCCCCTCGGACCAGCGCGCGCCTTGATACAAACACTCGACGGAGGCGGAAGCGAGAATCAGCGGCTTGAAGCGCGGATCGAACTGACAGATGGAAGGATCGGGATAGCGTCGGCTGTTGTCGGTCATGCTGGCGGTTCAAGTAGGGGTTGGCTTGCGCGAATTCGTGCTCCAACGCGAGCCTCGCGAGTTGTCGGTATTGTCGGCGAAGATCGCAGATTACTCCGCCTCGCTTTTGTATGACAATAGAGCCGTGCGGTGCGCATGCTGCGGCAATCGGCTGGCAATGCCGGTCGATTTCGGCAATTAGTGCGATTATGACTGATATTTTGGCAAGGATCGCCAATTAGAATCGTTTCACAATAAAGTTGCCAACGATTGGCATCAAAACGCTGTTGCGAGACATTTAGCGCCATTAACAGCCGGCAAATGTTAATTAGCGCATAAAATCGCGGCAAAACAGGCAACTCACTGATCGCCAAAGTGCGGCCTTAACCTTTTTGTTAGAAATCATTCCGGCTTTGCAAATTAAATTTTAGTGATAGATTGTGCAGATAAAAAACCACCGGACGGAATGCCGACCGCAATTAACCGCAACGGGATGTTTGCGAGCCTGAGAGAGTAAAAATTGCCGCTACATTTTATCGAGGAGATGGCACCGCTACTGAACGCCGCCGACGAAGCGGAATGGTTCGGTGCAATCTCGGGTCTTGCGGAGACGTGGGGGTTCGACAAGCTGCTGATCGCCATGCTGCCGCGCCCGACGATCCGCCTCGAAGACGCCTATGTGCGTAGCACGTACGCGCCCGTATGGCGCCGTACATATGACGAGCAGGGACTGGTCCATATCGATCCGACCGTGTCGCATTGCGCGACACGCGCGGCGCCGCTGATCTGGTCACCGGATATTTTCACGACCGCGCCGCAGCTTTCCATGTACGAGGAAGCGCGTGCGCACGGACTGCGCGCCGGCGTGACATTGCCGATTCATGGACCGAACCAGGAAGCCGGCATGATTTGCTTCGTCAACGACAGCAATCCCAACGACGAATTCTGGCGTCATATCAACGTGGCATTGCCGAATCTGGTACTGCTGCGTGATCTCGTCATTGATACCAGCCAGCGGCATTTGAATACGCACGCCCAGACGTTATTGCCCAAATTGACGCCGCGTGAACGCGAATGCCTGAAATGGACCGCACGCGGCAAATCCACGTGGGAAATATCCCACATCCTGAACTGTTCGGAAGCCGTGGTGAACTTCCACATGAAGAACATCAGAACGAAGTTCGGTGTGAATTCGCGGCGCGCGGCGGCCGTAATCGCAGCCCAGCTCGGGCTTATTGACCCGGGTTGAGCAAGGCGGCATCACGGCTGTAAAGCACGCGCTCGGCGCGGCCCAGATCGGCGTCGGACACGGTTTTGGTGAAATACAGGCCGAGCAGGATGGCGACCGGCGCCGGGATTTCGGCACCCGACTCGAAACGGCTGCCACGCGACTGCGTCACACCGAATCGGGCCCAGAAACGGCGCTGACTCTCTTTTTTCTTTTTGCGGTAAGCAATGATCAGAACCCGGTCAACCGCCGTGGAAGGCTCTGCCGGGCGCGTTTGAAGGCCGGTTTGCGGCTGCCAATGATTTTCGAGAAGTTCCATTTTCGTGTCCTGTCGGTTGAGGGCAAGTGCTTGTCTCGAATTCTGCTTTACCCGATAAGCATGCACACCTATCCAGGTAGGTAGGTGGCGGAACGATTCAAAATGCATAAGTTTTCTTGCGTATTGGGTACCCCAACACGTTCAGGAGAACGTCATGCAAACAGCAATCCGGATTGGAATGCGTCAGGAATTCGATAACGAGGACATCAACGAGATGTACCGGCTGCGCGCCCGGGTTTTTCACGGGCGGCTCGGGTGGGATATCCCGACCATCGCCGGCATGGAAATCGACGGCTATGACGCGCTCGGGCCGCATTACATGCTGATCCAGGGCGACAACAGGCAGGTGCGCGGCTGTTGGCGCCTGATGCCGACCGAGGGGCCGAATATGCTGAAGGACACTTTCCCGCAATTGCTCCACGGCGCGGCGGCGCCGGTTGGGCGGCATATCTGGGAATTGAGCCGGTTCGCGATCGAAACCGGCGGCGAGGAGCAATCGTTTGGCTTTGCGGACGTCACCATGCAGGCGATTCACGAACTGGTGACATTCGCCGACCAGATGGGCATTACGCGTTATGTCACGGTCACCACCACGCCGATCGAGCGGTTGCTGCGCAAGACTGGCATCGAAATCAGCCGGCTTGGGTCGCCGTTGCAGATCGGCGTGGAGCGGGCCGTGGCGCTGGATATCGCGGTGAGTCCGAAGACCCGTACCGCGTTGTTCGGGCCGATCGCCGTCGCTGCCTAGCTGCTGCACCGCAGTTGCAGCGCCGCCATTTCGCCGCAACGGGTGGGGCGGCGCCAGCGCCGGGCCGGGCCTTGCCGGGCTCGCCTCGACCCGCCGGCGCCATGGCGCTTCGGCCCAACCGTTCGGCGTCGGCGCGCGGCAGACTCAGGAGCCGAACATTCGGTCGAGCGCGTTCTCGAGATGCGCTCGCATCGCATTTCCGGCGGCCAGCCCGTCCTTGCGGCGGATCGCTTCGAGCACCGCCTTATGCTCCGCCTGCACGAGTCGCTGCCGCTCTACCGTCTTCACCAGCGAAAGATTGCGCGACAGGTTCATGCTGAAGAGGATCTGCTCTTCGATGAACGACATGACCGTGATGAAAAACGGGTTCTTCGACGCACGCGCCACCGCGAGGTGGAACATGAAGTCGTCCTGGGCGCCGATACCCTGAGTTTCGATGATGCGCTCCAACTGGTCCCATGCATGCTGGATGGCAGCCATGTCGTCGGCATCGGCTTTGAGCGCCGCCTGCTCCGCCGCGCCCGCTTCGGTGACGATGCGGAATTCATAGCAGCGGCGTATGTCGGACAGCGTTTCGAGTGGGGCGAAGCGGCGCACGTCGGGGTCCGGGCGACGCGCGACCGTTGTCCCCGATCCGTGCCGCGTCGCGATGATGCCGTCGGCCCGCAAGCGCGCCAGCGCCTCGCGCACCGTTGGCCGTGATGTGGCAAAACGTTCGGCCAACGCATGCTCGGTTGGCAAGCGCTCCCCTTCCTTGTACTCGCCTTCGACAATGCGGTTGAGGATGTCGCCGTAGATTCTGTCGGGCAAACCCTTCGTTTTGCGCTCGTTCATCGGCGGGCTGCGGCAGCTTGTCTGAGTAGGTTCCAATTGTAAGGCAAACCCGGCGCTGGTCTGATCACGTCCCTGCGGTCCGAAGTGCGGCGAATGCCACAGGTGCCGGCCGCCCGGCGCTTATCCGGCAAGACACCTCCACGCAAAATTTGACAAGAGTTTGATTTACATCCAGGTTGAGTGCATGTTCTTCAGCGACCATTTAAGCTTTCGTTGGCAATGAAGTGCCAATCGACGTGGCAATCGCCCCAGCCAATCGAAACGGCAGCGGCATTCAGTTCCTCGAGACACGGAGTCGATATGTACACACGCATCCTTGTAGCGGTCGACGGCAGCAATACCTCGCGCCGTGCGTTCGAAGCAGCGCTTGCGCTCGCCAAATCCAACGGCGCAATCTTGCGGCCGTTCTATGTCGTAGAAAACACGCCGCTTTATTTCGAAGCGCCCGGCTACGATCCCTCCGTATTGCGTAACCGTCTCGTCGAAGAGGGCAAGGAACTCGGCGCTGAAT
Organism: Burkholderia sp. WP9; assembly: GCF_900104795.1. Lineage (NCBI taxonomy): Bacteria > Pseudomonadati > Pseudomonadota > Betaproteobacteria > Burkholderiales > Burkholderiaceae > Burkholderia > Burkholderia sp. WP9. The sequence goes on along the minus strand of NZ_FNTG01000002.1, from coordinate 2,368,490 downwards.
TCGCCAAGACCATGATCGAACACGGCGTGAAGGGCGAGCTGGTGGTAGGCGAGGCGTCGTCGCTCGATGATGTGGCAACGGTAGTGCTCAAAGCCGCCGCCCATTTCAAGGCCGATCTGCTGGTGATGGGCACGCACGGACGGCGCGGCTTTCAACGCCTGATTCTCGGCAGTGTCGCCGAACGCTGCGTGCGCCAGGCGAGCTTGCCCGTGCTACTGGTTCCATCCGCCGCAGGCAAGACCGGCGACGCAGACTGAATGCAACGGCGCGCCATGCACGCGGCGTATTCGCTGCTCGTGCGCCCGAGCTTCAACGCACGACCTCGTGCAGGAGCGCGAGCAGGGCCTCACCGCTCATTGCTTATAGCAGTTCCATCAGAATCGCCGCCAGCGATATCGATCAAGATACCTAACTTCCTGAACGCGTCATTTTGTCGCGAAGCAGGCAGTGTGGCCGGTGGGACAATCCTTCTATACCTGACCATTGGCTGCAGAACATGCTCACTCCTACTGCTGTTACGCGCTCCGACGGAACTGCTGAATCCACCGCGTCCGCCGCTAGCGCATTGCCGACGCGCGGCAGCCGCCGTGCGGTGTCGTCAAGGGCAAGCACGCGCACCACTGCGCGCTGTTCGAGTTGCGCCATGCGGCAACTCTGTATGCCTCACGGCCTATCGCCCGACGAGCTCGCGAAACTCGAAACGCTCATATGCTCCGCGCGCTCCGTACCGCGAGGTGAGGCGCTGTATCGCAGCGGGGACCGTTTCGACAATATTTACGCGGTGCGTTCCGGTTCGATGAAAACCATCATGGCGCACCGCGGTGGCCGCGAACAGGTCACGGGTCTGCGGCTCGCCGGCGAAGCGCTCGGCCTCGACGGCATCAGCAACGACGTGCATGCCTGCAGCGCCGTCGCTCTCGAAGACAGCACCGTGTGCATCGTGCCCTACACCGCACTCAAGTCGCTATGCCGGGAAATCAGTTCGATGCAGGAACGCATGCACAAACTGCTCGGGGAGCAGATCGTGCGCGAAGCAGCGCAGATGATGGTGCTCGGCTCGCTCTCGGCGGACGAACGGGTCGCCGCATTCCTGCTCGACGTGTCAGAGCGCAATGCACAGCGGGGGTATTCGTCGGCGGAATTCAATCTGCGCATGACACGCGAAGACATGGGCAGCTACCTCGGCATGACGCTTGAAACCGTGAGCCGGACCCTGTCAAGATTTCAAAAGCGCGGCCTGATCGACACACAGGGCAAGCACATACGGATCGTCGATCTGGAAGGTCTGCGGCGGGTCTAGCCTGCCGCCAGGAGCCCAGCCGATGCTCCACGCCCACTTCTTTTAACGCGCTTTCGTCTTGGCATGGCTCCTGCGAGCGGGTACAGTCTTTAGTCCGTCCCCCGCAAGGAGACCCGGCGAAATGAATCGCGACCCCGCCCCGCATCACCCGCTCGTTCAGCGTCTGATCGAAGCGCGTCAAGTCACCGACGCACTGTTTTCCATCGTCAAACCCGAGTTTTTGTATGAACGCCCGATCCGTGAACGCCACCGGATCGTGTTTTACATCGGCCATCTGGAAGCTTTCGATCGTAATCTGCTCGATCAGCGCCTGTGCGATCTGCCCGCGTTCGATCCGCAGCTCGACCAGCTTTTTGCCTTCGGCATCGACCCTGTCGATGGCGGTTTTCCAACCGATCAGCCCAGCGACTGGCCGTCGCTCGACACCGTTCGCGGCTACGGCTTGCGCGCGCGCGAGCAGATCGACCGCGAGCTGGATGCGCTGACGCACGCCGCGCAACCCGGCCGCGACGACACACAAACCGCGACCGCCGGGCAATTGCTGAATGTCGCCATCGAGCACCGGTTGATGCACGCCGAGACGCTGGCGTACATGCTCCATCAGTTGCCGCTTGCGCAGAAGGTCACCGAACTGCGCGAGCCCGTCTTGACGCGCGGCGGAGCACGGGACGCGCTGTCGTCGATGGTGAGCGTGCCGGCCGGCGCGACTGTGCTGGGTATGGCGCGCGAAGGCGGCCGCTTCGGCTGGGACAACGAGTTCGGCGAAATACGTGTCGACGTGCCCGCCTTCGAGATCGATCGCTACATGGTGACGAACGGCGCGTTTCGCGAGTTCATCGAGGCAGGCGGCTATCGCGAGCCGAAGTGGTGGTCGCAGAAGGATTGGGCGTGGCGGGAGGCCGAGCAAATCGAGCATCCCGCCTGCTGGTCGCGGCGCGCTCACGGCGAAGATAGCGAAGGCGGCGCGTGGATGCTGCGCACCATGTTCGACGAAGTCCCATTGCCGCTCGACTGGCCCGCGTACGTGAGCCACGCCGAAGCCAGCGCTTACGCGCGCTGGGCTGGCAAAGCGCTCCCCACCGAGGCGCAATGGCAGCGTGCCGCACACGGTGCCCCGCACGCCGCGTCGGGCAATTTCGATTTTCGCAGTTGGAACCCGCAACCGGTGGACGCGTATCCGGATAACGTCAGCGCATTCGGTGTCGAAGGTCAATTCGGTAATGGCTGGGAGTGGACCTCGACGGTGTTCGACGCCCTGCCCGGCTTCGAAGCGTTTTCGTTTTATCCGGGTTATTCGGCCAACTTCTTCGACGGCCAGCATTTTGTGATCAAAGGCGGCTCGGCGCGCACCGCGCAGTGCATGTTGCGGCCGACTTTCCGCAACTGGTTTCAGCCGCATTATCAGTATGTGTATGCGGGGTTTCGGTGCGTGAGGTGATTTTTTGCGTCAACTTATGCTTTATCGTCACAGACGGCCCGGTCAAAGCGAGTCCGATCAAGGCCGGCTCGCGACGACACCAGGCATTCCAGTCCCACATCGAAGCGCGTGCCCGGATCGAGCGAAACGTCGCGGAAACAGTCCTGCAAATCACAGCGCAATTCTTCGTGGCCCGACTCCTGAACCGAACCTGTTTGCGTGACGGGTCAAGCAACGCTTCATAGCGAACCGGCGGCCTGAATGAACGGCCTCGCATCGTCGCAGTTGCGAGGCCCGACTAGAACGCACCGCTGCGCACGTCTGCACCCATACGATAGTCCCGGTTACTCTGCTCCGGATTCCGGTTCACGAGCGGTCGCGCATAGAGCGGATGCCGCAAACTACGAACCTCATGCTCGAGCCTGAAGCAATGCGCACCGCTCGCGACATTGATGAGGTCGGCGAAGCGATATTGATGCGGCTCTTCGCCATAGGCCAGCCCGCGCGCTGCGAGCCGTGCATACGGTTCGGAGAATTGGGCCACATAGATCTGGAGGTGGTGCCCGTCATAGTCCGGGCTCGCATCAGGTGTTTCCGCGTAGATAAGTTGCTGATGCGTGCCGACCGCGATCACCGCCTGCTGCGAACCATTGTGTTCGCGCACGTCGACGGACGCATCGAGCAACTCACGATAGAACCCCGCAATCGGCGCCGCGCAACCGATGGGCACATCGAGTCGCACATAAGCGATGCCGAGATCGATGCCCGACCACGGCGCGCCCGCTGGGTATGCGTCCGGATCAAGGAGTCGTACCGGTTTCCCCATGGGCAGGTGACCTCTATGCAGTCGGCCCGCTCGCTCCATCCGAAGCTAGTCCCTTCAAGCACTGACTGAACTGCGCGCAGTCGTTCGATCAACGACTGCCGCGTGCCCACGATTAAACCGACCCGCCCACGCAGGCGTTGTGCGGCGCCGTGCGGCAAGTGAATCTGGGAACGACCGACGTTGATCCACATATTGCTCACGCCGGTCATCAAGAAGGGATCGCGGGTGAGGCCAAGTCCGCTGACGTAGAAAGCAGTCGCGAGACGCTGGTCCGGTATCGTGAGGTTGACATGTTCGAGCAGGACCAGATTGCCCGTGTCTTCGCGTGCGTAATCGAAACGTTCCATCTGATTGCCTTCGAAGCTCCATGGTTTAGGATGCATCAATCCTTGACTAGGGGGCTCATGCGACGTTCTTTGTCGCACGACCGTCTTCGCGCAATTCAATGCGCCTGCGATCCCCAAGAATCAAAATATACGATGCCCCGCTCCGCAAAGCCACTGCGCTGATTCACACGAGCCCCAAATGAACCAACCGATCAGCGCAAGAACAAGCGGAGCCCAACCTATCGCCGCGAGCGGTAGAACGCGAACGTCTGTCGCAATCCGTCTTCCAGCGACGTAGCGGGCAAACCTGGAAGCAGACGGCCGAGCGCCGGATCGCTCGGGAATTCGGTGGCGATGGGCAATGGCGGCCCGGCACTATCGAGGCGGGCGCCGGGCGCCAACGCGGACAGCCGCTCGATCACGGTATCGACCGCTGCGATCTCCCCTGCGAGCGTGAACACGTGTGCTCCTTGCGCCGGCGCGAAGAGTGCGGCCTCGTACGCCGCGGCGACATCGTCGGCAAATACGAGGCCGGTCGATCCCGTGAATGGAATCGTGTACGCCTCGCCGCGAGCCGCCGCGCGGCACGCGAGACTCGGGCCCGCACTCGAGCCGGTTTCCCGTCCCGCGCCATACACAACGAGTGGCCGGAAGCCAATGCTGGCGAGGCCGCAGTCGTTCCAATACGCTCGCGCCGAGCCTTCGCAGGCCAGCTTGAACGCGCCGTAGTGCGTTTCGGGATGGGGCAACGCGCCGTCGTCGGGGCCGAAAACGCCTGCGCTGCTGGCATAAAGCACGCTGCGCACACCCACCGCGCGCGCGGCGTTGAAAACGTTCAGCGTACCGATCAGATTGATTTGCGCGCCGCGTACGGGGTCGCTCGCGCAACTGGGCGTGAGCACACCTGCCAGATGAATGACACCATCGCAACCCTCCAGCGCGTGGGTCACGTCGCCCGCGACAGCAATGTCGCCCGTCATCCATTCGACTTCACCTGCCTGATCGGGCGCGAGCTCGCCCAGCAAACGCGCGTCGCGGCGCAGGTCGAACGCCCGCACGTCAACACCGCGCGCCAGTAGACGGCGCATGATCCATGCAGCAAGAAACCCGCTCCCGCCCGTCACCAATATCCGCATCGCTCGCTTCTCCTCTGCAGGGAAATATTTGATTTTCATCTTTTTTGGAATACTATTCCATTAACAAAACTTGTTCTACACATTTCTGCACAAAGCAGACGGAGACACACGAGGCATGAACGAAGCAAGGCAAACACAATGGGACGAGGAAGTTGACCTGCTGGTCTTCGGTGCCGGCGCAGGCGGCATGACCGCCGCGCTGGTCGCGCATCACGAAGGCATCAAGGTTCTCGTGTGTGAAAAGACAGACGCCGTCGGCGGAATCACGTCCACCTCGGGCGGCACGACTTGGGTGCCAGGCACGCAATTGAGCGCGAGCGCGGGCGTGCCCGACAGCGTCGACGACGCGCGGCGTTTTCTCGCGTCGGTGGTCGGCGATCGCGGCGGCGACGAAGCGCGTGAGGCGTTTCTGGAAAGCGGGCCGATAGCGATCGACGAACTCCAGCGCATCAGCGAGGTGAAATTCGTCGCCGCGACCGCGCACCCGGATTACGTGACGGGGCCCGGCGCGGCCTTCGGTGGGCGCGCGCTCGCGCCGGTCGCGTTCGACGGACGCCTGCTCGGCGACGAATTCGTCCGTGTGAGACCGCCACGCAAAGAGTTCATGGGTCTCGGCGGCATGATGGTGGCGCGCACCGATCTCGACGCGCTGCTCGCGCCGTTCGCCTCCAGGAAGAACTTCTCGCGCACGCTGGCGGTGGTGGGCCGCTACGTGATGGACAGGCTGCGCTATCCACGCGGCACTCAGCTTGTCATGGGCAATGCGCTGGCCGCACGGCTCTTCTACAGCTTGCGCAAACAGAAAGTGGAAGTCCGCTTCGAAACACCGTTGATCGAACTGGTGATCGAGCAAGGCGAAGTCACCGGCGCCGTGGTCGAACAGAAAGGCGCTGGTCGCAAGCGTATTCGCGTGCGTCACGGCGTGGTGCTTGCTACCGGCGGCATTACCCGCCATCCGGTTCTGCGCAAGCAACTGTTCCCCGCCGGCGCCCAACCCTTATCGCTTTCGCCCGACACGCATACCGGCGACGGCGTAGGCAGTGCGCTCAAGATCAACGCGCAGCTCAATGATGGGCACGACAGTCCCGGCCTCTGGATGCCCTGCTCGATTTTGCACTCACGCAACGGACAGAAAAGTATCTGGCCGCACATCATTCTCGATCGGGCGAAGCCAGGACTAATCGCGGTGAACAACCTCGGCGAACGTTTCGTCAACGAGTCGGACTCGTATCACGACTTCGTCATGGGTATGTTGCGCAGCGCGGGCAACGCTCAGAGCGTGCCTGCCCACCTGGTCGTGGATGCCGCCTTCATTCGCGACTACGGTCTCGGACTGCTCATGCGCGAGCGAAGCCACCACCGTATCGCCAGTTTTGAAAAGGCGGGCTATCTGATCAAGGGCGGCACGCTGGCCGAACTCGCCGGAAAGCTAGGCGTCGACGCGGCGGGACTCGAGCGCACCGTTAGCATCTACAACCGCGACGCGGCGCAGGGCCTGGATCCCGCGTTTCAACGCGGCTCGAGCCCGATGAACCGTTTCAATGGAGATGCCGCCCAACAGCCGAATCCGTGCATTCGCCCGATCGGCCCGGGGCCGTACTACGCGGTGACGGTCTGGCCTGCCGATCTGGCCTGCAGCGCGGGTCTGGCCGGCAACGCCAACGGCCAGGTACTCGACAACGACGGCCATATCATTCCTGGCCTCTACGCATGCGGCAACGACCTCGCCTCGATATTTCGCGGCACCTACCCCGGCCCTGGGACCACGCTCGGACCCGCCATCGTATTTGGCTGGCGAGTCGCAAAGCATGCGGCACGCGCCGCGTCGGGTTCGGTTGCGCTGAAGCAGTCCGATGCCATCGCGCCGCCGCGCGCGACTGTGTGAAACCGTTGGTGAATCTGGCAACAGGAAGACTTTTGCTGAGCGCCCTCGTGACTCACCGACATGAACATACCGCGAGCCGGGCGCCCCGCCCGGCTCCGCGCACGGTCACGCCGCCCGAGGCCGTCCTTTGCGCTTGGCCACGACGGGCCGCACATCGCTCGCCGCAGCAACGGGCACCACTTTCAGGCTGCGCTTGAAATACGGCGAACTGAGCGTGGCCGCTCCCATATCCGATGCTGCTTCGAGCAACGCAGGCGCAAGTTCCTTCAGCCGCGCATCCGGCAACCGGCTCGTCGGTCCGGCCAGACTCACCACGCCGACGACGAGGCCCGTCACTGGATGACGGATCACCGCTGCCATCGAGGTCATGCCGACTTCATACGTGTCGCTCGCCACGCCATAGCCGCGTTTGCGCGCGCCGGCCAGATCCTGAAGAAACTGCTGGATCGACTTCGGCGCTCTCGGCCCGGTCTGCCCCGCCTTGCCAATTCCTCCCTGGCGCGAAACCAGCTCGAGCGCCTCTTCGTCGCTCATGCTCGACAGCCACGCCTGCCCGCTCGCAGTGCAGTGAAGGGGCGGCTGACTGCCCATGTCCGGGTCATAGCGAAGACCGGAGCGAGCGCCCTGCGCCTTGCCGACAAACGTAATGTGATCGTCCTCGACCACACCGAGCCGCGCGAGTTCGCCCGAGGCCGACGCCAGCCGGTCGAGCACGGGCTGCGAAATATCGAGCACACCCTCGGTGGACAGCCACATCAATGCAAGCGAGACCAGCTTGAGCGCCAGCACATACTCGCCGTGCTCGTCCTGCCGCACATACCCTTCTTCGGTGAGCTCGGCCAGCAAGCGATGAGTGCCGCTGCGCGGGATATTCAGCGTGTCGGCGATCGCGGCCAGTTGCAAACTGCCGCCCTGTTTCGCGAGCAGTTCGATGATGGCCAATGCCCGCTCAAGATTCCCAGCCATAGATTGCACTCTCAATTCGACTTAGATACCGAATGAGAACACGATTCCACACCGGAACTCAAGCGGATGCAAATCGCGCTGCGGTTCGTGTCGACTGCCTAGTGGCTTGCGCTGCCTTCAACCCGCAGTACTGAGCCGCGATGGCGGGCGCCTTTGAGAAGCACCGCCGCGGCACCTACCGTTGCGGGAACCGCAAGCGCCGTGAGCACTTCACCGAAGCCCCAATTCGCGTGCAGCATGCTGGCGCCGAGCATCGCCCCTGCAATGCCGCCAAAGCGCCCAATGCCGAGCATCCAGCTAGTGCCGGTGGCGCGCATGCGGGTCGGATAGGAACCGGCGGCCAACGCGCAAAAGCCGGTGTTGGAGCCGTTCATGCAGTAGCCCATGCCGAACGCAAGCATGCCGATACCCGTGATTCCATGCCCCGGCAAACCCATGTACCACGCAAAGCCCCCCCCCACGAACACTGTTGCGCCCAACACGCGGTGGGGATTGAGGCGGTCCATCAGCCAGCCGATTGCGAGCGAGCCGATCGTGCCGCCCGCCTGAAACAGCGCGCCGACGATCGCCGCCTGCCCGAGCGTGAACCCGGCGCCCCGAATCAATGTCGGCAGCCAGCTGCCCAACAGATAAACAGTCAGCAAGCCCGCGAAATAGCAGATCCACAACATCACCGTGCCGAATACGTAGTCGCGCGACAGGATCAGGCGCACCGGGCTGCGCTCGCGCTGCTGGGTGTCCTGTGCGACGAAACGCGTTGCTTCGTCCGCCATGTCCGGCTGGATGCGGTTCAGCACGCCCACGAGCCGCGCACGGCGCGCCTCCTTGAGCGACAGATAGCGCGCCGATTCGGGCAACCACTTGATCATCAGCGGAACATAGAGAATCGGCAGTACGCCTCCGAGTATCAACACCGAGTGCCAGCCGTAGGCCGCAATCAGCCAGGCGCTCACGAAGCCGCCGCCCGCGGCACCGAGCGTGAAGCCGCAAAACACAGTCGTCACCATCAGTGCGCGGCAGCGCTGCGGCGCGTACTCGGCCATCAATGTCGCCGCATTAGGCATGGAGGCACCGAGCCCGAGACCGGTCAGAAAGCGCAGCACGGTCAACTCGGTCACGTTGCTCGCGAACGCCGAACCGAGGCTCCACACGCCGAAGAACAGCACAGCGATCGTCATGACCGTCTTGCGGCCGAAGCGGTCGGCAAGAGGTCCCGCGCACAGCGCGCCGAAAGCGAGTCCGAGCAGGCCGCCGCTCATGACGGGACCCAGCGCATCGCGTGGAATGGCCCACGCGCCCGATAGCGCCGGCGCGATGAAACCGATCATCACGGTATCGAGGCCATCGAGCGTGACGATGACCATGCACATCATCAGGACGAGAATCTGGAACCGTCCGACTGGCTGTTCGTCGAGAAGCTTTTGTACGTCGATGACAGCCGACGCCCGTGTGTTCGGCCGGTTGGCCTGGAGTGAAGCATTCATAGGTTGTCTCCGGATGGTTATTTGTTGTTGTCGATAATGGATGCCAGTCCGTGCAGCATCTTGGGCGCGCTTCAACGGACTGCGTTTTACCCTGTCACGCGCATCAGTCCACTGCGTAAGCCCGGGCGAGCACGTCGAGCGTCGCCTCGCGCAGCTTGCGCGCACGTTCGAGCGCAGGCGCGGTTTTCGCCCATTGCTCCGTCGGCACTTCGATGCTGAGCGGCAAATGATCGGGAAGCGCGCGCAGGATGCCTACGAGATCGATCCCGCCTTCGCCCGGAATCATCCGCTCGCAGCGGGCCTGGAACAGCAGTGTCTCGAGGTCGGTCGGACGCTCTGCGGGCCCATCGCAAAACTGCACGTAACCAAAGTACTCGCGCGGCAGTGCAGCGAGTTCCGCAGTCGACGAACCGGCACGATCGAAGTGAAGCGGGTCGATGATGAGACCAGTATTGCTGCGGCCCGCTGCCTTGACGATGCGAGCGCCCTGCATGATGTCCTTCGCATTCGTCCACGGCATCGGTTCGAGCGAGGGGGACAGTCCGAGCGGTTTCGCGAGATCGCAGAGTTGCGCGAGACGCTCCGCCGTGCGTGCTTCGTCGGGATCGTTACCCGCCACAAGCACGTAGCGTGCGCCCAGTTCCGCCGCGGTCTCGAGCATGGGCGCGTAGTCCGTCACATCGGTCTCCGGCTTCAGGCGGAGAATCTCCACGTCGAGCACCTTGATGCCCGTGTCTCGCAAGCGCGCCAGCGTTTCACGTTTCAACGGCGTATCGCCGACGATCTCGTGCCGCACTTCCTGATCGGTGGCGGGCAACAGACGCAGCCCGACGTAGTCATAGCCCGCCTGCGCCGCGCATTCCACCATTTGCGGCGGCGTCAGCTCAAGCACGGTCAGCGCCGAGAGAGAAAGCGCGCGAGCGTTGTGCTGTGTCATGTCATTTCCTTCGGTTCGATTAGTCATTTCATTTGCAGAGCGTGTTCAGCGCAGCGGTGAAAACGGTGCCGGCACATAGATCGTCGATTCCATCGTAGTCAGATGCGCAGGACCGCCCTTGGGCGGCCAGACGCCGTCTTTCACCGCTTCGGCGCGAATCCGCGAACGTTCGTCGACGCCCGCATATGCCCAGATGTTCAGGAAGCGCGGCACCGTGCCATCGAGCGAATACATCGCACCGATTAGCGGCGAGCGCTGCGTGCGTTCAGGCAACGCCTTTTCCCACGCGTCGATGGTGTGCTGCAGGCTCGCGAGCTTCGTGCCGTAGACGCGCATCTCGTAGATGCCGCCGTGCACGGCAGGTTCGATCGGCGGCAGGAAGGGGAACAGCGCGTAGCTGTCGATCTTCACGTCGGTGACAAACTCGCCGCAACCGAACGGGTTGCCTTCGAGCAGCATGCGCTTGCGCTCGGTGATCAATGCGGCTTCCGATTCGAAGCCGCGCAACACCATCACTTGCCCCAGCGCGCCGATGTCCGAATACCAGCAGCCGAACAGTGTCGAGCCGGGCTGCTTGCCGCTTGACCTGATGCTTTCGAAAACCTGCGGATTCGAGCCTATTTTCACGGTGAGCGTCACTACGTCATAGAGAGTCATTGCATTTGTCCTTGCGCATGATGTGAGGATTCTTCAACCGACTCCGTCTGATTCAGACCGGAGAGAGAAAGGCCCGCGAGATAACCGAAGGTCATCGCGGGGCCGAGCGTAATGCCGCCAGCCGGGTAACAGCCGCCCATCACACTCGCGCTGTCATTGCCGACGGCGTAGAGTCCGGCCACCGGCCGGTTCTCTTTGTCCAGAACGCGAGCGGCAGCATCGGTCGCGAGGCCGGCGAATGTGCCGAGGCTGCCGGGAAGCAGTTTGATCGCGTAGAACGGGCCGTTTTCGAGCGGCGCGACGCACGGATTCGGCTTGTGCCGTGCATCGCCCTGCACGCGGTTGTAGGGTGTGGTGCCGCGATGAAACTGCGGATCGGCGCCGTCCTTTGCATGCGTGTTGTAGGCCGCCACGGTGCTCGCGAGACCCTGTGGATCGATGCCACACTGTATTGCCAGCTCGGCGAGACTGCTCGCCCGCTTGAGATACCCCGTACGACGGTACGGGCGAGTCGGAAACGGAAACGGCTTCGACACGCCCAGACCGTAACGGCGCTGGAAACGATGGTCACACACCAGCCACGCGCACACTTCTTCGCCTGCCGGAGTGGCATCGAAGAGCGCGCTCATCAGGTCGTAATAGGACGACGCTTCATTGGCGAACCGCTTGCCTGCGCGCGTCACCGCGATCACACCCGGTTTGGCTCGTTCGATCAGATGCGGGAATGCAACGGCAGGCCGGCCATTTCGCTGCGGCACGAGCGACACAGGCGCCCACGCCGCCGGCGCTTCAAGCGCGGCATCGAAATGGCCGCCAATCGCCTCGCCCATGCGAATGCCGTCGCCCGTATTCGAGCGTGGCGCGGCCGACCAATGCTCACGTCCCGACGGCGTGTAAGCGAAGGTTTGCGCGCGCCGCGCAGCGTCATGCGGATAGCCGCCGCAGGCCAGGACGACGCCGCGCAAAGCTCGCACCTCGTTGGCGACACCGTCGATCTCGACGCGTGCGCCCACCACGCGACCCGCCTCGCGAAGCAACCCTACGGCTTTCGCGTTCACGCGCAGATCGACGCCATGGTCCGCGGCCGACTTCAGCAGCCGCGCAACCAGCGCGTGCCCGTTGACCAGATGCATCGAGCGACCATAGCGAAGCTTATGCACGGCAAATGTCGCTAATCGCCGGGTGACATGCAGTGCGGAACGCAGAGAGCGTGTCGCGTTGAAGAAATGAGCGAGGTCAACACCCGAGGCGATCGCCATCCCCTTGAGCGTCGTGACGCCGAGCGGCGGTCGTAGCTTGTGGATCAACGGTCCCAGTTCGCGGCCATCGAACGGCATCGCGCAGACCGAGCGGCCTCCGGTCCCGGCGCCCGGCGTGGTGTGGAAGTCTGGAATGCGGTTGCCGTCGACAAAACGCATCGACGTATGCTGTTCGAAGAACTCGACCATTCGCGGACCGTGCTCCAGCAGCGCGCCAATTCTGGCCGCATCGAAATGAGAACCGAGTTCGTTGCGCAGATAGGTGCGCGGCGCTTGCGCCGCCTCGGTGATCCCTGCGCGCACGGCGAGCGGGTTGCGTGGTATCCACATCCATCCACCGGACCACGCCGTCGTGCCTCCGAAAACCGCCTCCTTTTCCGCAACGATCACACGCAGTCCGCGCACAGCGGCGGTGACCGCAACGGCCAGGCCACCCGCGCCTGAGCCCAACACCAGCACATCACATTCGAGCATCGGTTCACGCTTCATTGCCAATCCGTTTCGTCTCAGAAGGGATACCTCATTTATGTTGAATACTATTCCACTTTACTATTTTATTCAAACAGGACTTATCCCTACCCTGTCGCGACTCGTCCGGCTCCCGCTCGTCTGCTCCACGTTGACCTGTACGCTGCGGCGCATCCAGCCCGACAGGCATCGGCCACACATCGAATCAACTTTAATTGTTGAATACTATTCCACTAAAGATTAAAGTTCATCGAAACTGAGCAGCGACGACGATCGCGGCGCCTTGATGGAAGCGGGCCGTGGTACTCGTTGCGCATGGGACACATAGACACAACAGGAGGTCGAACACAGCATGAGCCAGCAGAACCCATCTTCGTTTTCCCCGTCGCTCGATGAAGGCCTTAGCGGCGCGACGCGTATCTATTTCATTGTCGGCGACCCGATCGCCCAGGTCCGCTCGCCAGCCGGCGTCACGGGCGCATTGCGGGCAGCGGGGCGCGACGCGCTGGTGGTACCCGCCCACGTGGCGCCGGCCGATCTGCCCGCGTTCTTCGCGGGCGTCACGCCGATGCGCAACGTCGACGGCGTGATCATTACCGTGCCCCACAAGTTCAACGCGGCCGGGTACTGCGCGACGCTTTCCGACGAAGCGAGTTTCCTCGGCGCGGTCAATACGCTGCGCCGCACGCCCGATGGCGACTGGCACGGCGCCATGTTCGACGGCACAGGATTCGTGGCAGCGCTAACGGATGCGGGTTGTGATCTGACCGGCAAGCGCGCGTTACTCGTGGGCGCAGGCGGGGCGGGATCGGCGATCGGTCACGCGCTAGTGAGTGCGGGACTGACGTCGCTCGACATACGTGATAACGACGCGGGCCGTACGACATCTCTGGTCGACCGGCTCAATGCGCTGCAACGCGGCAGGGTGCGTAGCGTCGCCTCCGATGTGCAAGCGCACACCTTCGATATCGTGGTCAACGCGTCGCCGCTCGGCATGCGTGCGGACGACCCATTGCCGATCGATGTGTCACGCCTTCGAGCCGGGACCTTCGTGGGCGACGTCGTGACCAAACCGCCGCTGACACCCTTGATCGAAGCAGCGCGCGCACGGGGATGCCAGACAGTGACAGGCACGCAGATGTTCGGCCGCGTCTGCGACCGTATGGTGGAGTTTTTGCTGGACGTGCCGCAATAAGTAAAACGCGCTGTGCAACGCGAAACCGCGTGTGCGCAGCGCGCTAGAAGAAGTGCTGCCCTCAGTGGGTGGGAAGCGGCATCCGGTTCGACACCTTTGATGCGCCGGTGGTGGCGAGCGCCTCGTTGTCATGAGGTTCGTAGTCCATGGCATTGGCCGCATGGCGGCCGGCGACATAACCGAACGTCATTGCAGGACCGAGGTTGATGCCGCCCGACGGATAGAAACCGCCCATCACACTGGCCATGTCCGTTCCCACCGCATACAGGCCGGCAACAGGTTGGCCATTCTCGTCGAGCACCTGAGCGGAGCCGTTGGTCTTCAGGCCTGCGAACGTGCCGAAGCTGCCCGGGAATACTTTGACCGCGTAGAAGGGTCCGTGCTCGATCGGCGCGACGCAAGGATTCGGGCCTTTGTGCAAAGGGTCGCCCCCCTTTCGGTTATACGGCGTGGAGCCGCGTCCAAACAGAGAGTCCTCACCACGGCGCGCATGCTCGTTGTAGAAGCTGACCGTGGCCGCCAGCGCATCAGGATCGATACCGCAACGCCTAGCCAGCTCTTCGATCGTTGAACCTCGTTGCAGATAACCGCTGCGGATCAAAGATCCGACCGGCACAGGGAAAGGCCGTGCGTAACCCAGACCATACCGGCGCAGAAACCGGTGATCGCAGACAAGCCACGACGCTACTTCCTGCCCCTCCGGCGCCGCCGCGACCATGGCGGAGGTGTAGTCGTAGTAACCGTCCGCCTCGTTCACGAAGCGCTTGCCGTTGGAGAGCACGCCGACGACACCGGGCTTGGCGCGGTCGATAATGTGCGGGAAGTGGCCAATGCTGCCGTCAGCGTGCTTAACTTTCGACACGGGCGCCCAGGCGGCAGCCGAGGCGACATCCGTGACAAGGCAGCCACCCGCCGATTCGCCCAGACTCACGCCGTCGCCAGAGCAACTCTCGGGCGGCAAGGCGAGGTGTTCGCGGCCGGTGGGTGTGCGTGGAAAAAGCGCCTTGCGCCGTGTTACATCATTGGGGAACCCGCCGGCGGCCAATACAACGCCCTTCGCCGCGCGAATCGTTATTTCGCCCCGGGCCGTCGAGACGACTGCCCCTCGAACCGCCTTACCCTCGAACACCAACCTCGTTGCAGGTGCGGACTCCATCAAGGTCACACCCAGGTCCTGCGCCGATCTGGCAAGGCGCGCGACCAGTGCGACACCGTTCACCAGTTGCATGGCGCGGCCGTACAGCGCCAGATCGAGCAGATGCCGCGTGAAACGCCTTGTGACGTGCGTGAAGGACTTGAGAGAGCGCGTCACGCTCAGAAAAGCCATCAGGTCCGCGCCGGCCATGATCGGCATGCCCATGAACGAGGTTTCGCGCATTGTCTTGCGCAGACGTTTGATCAGCGGGCCGACCTGCCGCCCATCGTAGGGTGCGGCAATGACCTGATGACCCTGAGTTGCTGCACCTTCGACGTTGCCATGTACATCAGGAATGCCGTTGCCGTCTACAAACTGCAGCGACGTATGCTCTTCGAAGAAGGACACCATGTGCGCGCAGTTGTCGAGAAATGCATCGATACGCTCCGGGTCGTAGCGGCGGCCGAGTTCGTTCCTGAGGTAGGTGCGGGGCTGTTGCGGGTCTTCATTGATACCCGCGCGCCTCGCCAGCGGATTGCCTGGAACCCACATCCAGCCGCCCGACCATGCCGTTGCACCACCGAATACGGCGTCTTTTTCCACTACGACGACCTTGAGACCATGCCATGCCGCAGTGACCGCGGCGGCCAGCCCCGAGGCGCCAGAGCCGATCACGAGCAGGTCGCAGTCCATCTGGGTTGAAGTGTTCATTTCCACAGTTACTACGAAATGAGCCCTGGTGGGGCGCTGAATCTGCCATGGCCGGGCTCATCGACGACCGAGCCCCCAGTCAACGTCTGAAGATACGAATGACGTTATTTGTTGAATACTATTCCAGATTAGAAGATTTGTGTCAATGTCGTCCGCTTGCATTCATGGACCACGCGGGGCGTCGGAACGACGAGTCTCAAACGAAGATTCTATTTTTGCGCGAGGTCGACATTGCGTCACGCTCATCGCTTCGCGCACGCCGGCGTCGTCGGCAGCCATGTTGGGGTCGCGCAGAATCGCGACGGCGCTCGTCATCTGTCCGGTTGGACAGTAGCCGCATTGATATGCGTCGTACTCCCAGTACGTTTGCTGAACAGGATGGAGCTCACCGTTTCTCTTCAGCCCTTCGATCGTGGTGATGTGATCGCCTTCGTGCCGGACCGCCACTGAGAGACGAGTACGGCATCAGGCCCGCGTTGTTGAGCATGACATCGACCCGCCCGTATTGCTCGACCGCCGAGTCGACGAGATGTTTGACCTGTGCCGCATCGGTGACATCGGTCGCGACGGCCAGCGCCACGCCGCCATCCGCGACGATTGTCTCGGCCAGCGCATTGATCCGGTCGAGCCGCCGCGCGCCCAGCACGACAATCGCGCCCTGCGACGTGCGCGCAATTCACAAATCGTCTTTAAGCACGCAACACTAGCAGGGAGTTTCAACCCAACGCGCGGGAAAGACTCTCCAAATTGAAATCGACAAGCTCTACGAAACACCCGACCAAGCGCGCGGCGTGCTGCCCGAAGCCGGCAATCAACGCACACCGGCGGTGTTGGCCCAATCCCGCACCGCCTGTGCGAATAGCCGTAGCGCAGTGGGAGGATGGCGGTTAGCGGGGTAATAAAGGCTCAAGCCCGGAAACGAAGGGCTCCATTCCGCCAGCACCTGAATGAGCCGCCCCGCTGCGAGGTGTTCGGCAACCAGATAGTCAGGCACCCAGGCAATGCCGATGCCCACCAGCGCCGCCTCGACCATCAGGTTCGTGTTGCCCAGCGTCATGGGGCCGTCGACATCAATACTCGCGCTTTTGCCGTGATATTCGAGATCCCATCGATAGAGCGTGCCGCTCTCGAAGCGGAACCGGATGCAGCGGTGTTTCGCCAGATCGTGCGGTGCCTTCGGCGCCTCATGGCGCGCAAAGTAATCAGGCGACGCCACCGCGGCAAAGCGCAGGTCGGGGCCGAACCTCACGGCGATCATGTCGCGTGGCACATCCTCGTGAACGCGGATGCCCGCATCGAAACCGTCGGCCACGATGTCGACGAGCCGCGTGTCCACGACGAATTCCACGTGGATATCCGGGTAAGTCGCCAGAAAATCGGGCAGCACGTGCTGGACGATCGACTTCGCGGCTGATTCGGAGGCGCTGATACGGATCGAACCCGACGGGCGGTCGCGTGCGAAAGCCACCTCGTTCACGGCGTCTTCGAGGTCGGCAATGGCGGGCCCGACTCGTCGCAACAATTGCTCGCCCGCCTCGGTCAGCGCGACCGAGCGGGTGGTCCGGTTGAAGAGGCGCACGTCGAGTCTTGCTTCGAGTCCCCGCATGGCGTGACTCAACGCGGACGGCGACACCCCCAAGGTCCGCGCCGCCGCACTGAAGCTTCGCTGATGAGCGATCGCGACGAATGCGGTCAGTTCAGATAAGCCGGCTCGCAACATAAGTGAATTTTCCTCATAACCTTTTGCAATTCTAGCCATATTGTTGAGCTACGCACAACAGCCTAAGCTTGAGGCTGTTGAACGTCGCGTGGCGCCCGTGCGAACAGGCCGCCTTCCACGCTCGTCACTTTTCGAAAGGAGAATGCAGATGCAAAAGCGCAAACTTGGAAACAGCGGTCTCGAAGTCTCGGCACTAGGCCTCGGCTGCATGGGTTTGAGCTACGGCTACGGACCGGCCACCGAGAAGACGGCAGGCATCAAGCTGATTCAGTCGGCTTTCGAAAAAGGCGTCACGTTTTTCGATACCGCCGAAGCCTATGGTCCGTTCTTCAACGAAGAACTGGTCGGAGAAGCCGTTGCGCCGTTTCGCGATCAGGTGGTGATCGCAACCAAGTTCGGCTTCACGGAAGGCGACGTGACCAAAGGCGTCGACAGCCGGCCCGAACGCATCCATGCGGTCGCCGAGGCATCGCTCAAGCGGCTGAAAACCGATCGTATCGACCTCTTCTACCAGCATCGCGTCGATCCGAATGTGCCTCTCGAAGACGTGGCCGGCGCCGTCAAGGATCTGATCGCACAAGGCAAGGTCAAGCACTTCGGCATGTCCGAAGCCGGCGCGCAGTCGATCCGCCGCGCCCACGCCGTACAGCCGGTGGCAGCGTTGCAGAGCGAGTATTCGTTGTGGTGGCGCGAGCCGGAAGAGACGGTGCTACCCACGCTGAAAGAACTGGGCATCGGTTTCGTGCCGTTCAGCCCGCTCGGCAAGGGCTTCCTGACCGGCGCGATCGATGCGACCACGTCGTTCGACAAGACCGATTTTCGCAATGTCGTGCCGCGTTTCTCCGAAGAGAACCGTAAGGCCAACGCCGGCCTCGTCGAGGTACTCGGCAAGATTGCCGATGGCAAGGGTGCGACGCGCGCGCAGATCGCGCTTGCGTGGCTGCTGGCGCAACAGCCGTGGATCGTGCCGATTCCGGGCACGACGAAGATCCATCGGCTGGAAGAAAACATTGGCGCGGCTGCGGTCGAATTGTCGGCGGCCGATCTCGCCGCTATCGAAGCGGCGTTGAAGCAGATCAAGGTCGTGGGTGATCGTTATCCGGCCCATTTGCAGCAGCGTGTCGACCGCTAGTCCAACGTTTCGCCCCACCCGTTTGCTCCTGCGTCGTCGCAAGGTTGCGGCAACGCAGGTGCGCTATTGGCTTAAAAGAAATGCCAGATCATGTCGTTGAATAATCGCTCACCCGCTCCAGCGGCATTATTGCCCGGCACTGCAGCGGAAAGCGTGACACCCGCAGCCGACCAGCACGGTCTGCGGATCCTCGCCATATTGAGCCTCCTGATGGCGTTCGCGTCGATCTCGACGGACCTGTATCTGCCTGCCCTGCCCGCGATGGCGCTCTCGCTGCACGCCGACACCGGTGCGATCGAGCTGACGATCTCCAGCTATCTGATCGGGTTCAGTGTGGGCCAACTGCTGTGGGGTCCTATCGGCGACCGTTACGGCCGCCGTATGCCGATCGCCATCGGACTCGTGCTGTTCATTATCGGATCGGCCGGCTGTGCGCTGTCGGCCAGCAGCGGCGCGCTGGTCGGCTGGCGAATCGCGCAGGCCGCGGGCGCGTGCGCGAGTGTTGTGCTCGCTCGCGCGATGGTGCGCGATCTCTACACGGGCCATCGCGCGGCTCAGATGATGTCGACACTGATGACGATCATGGCGATCGCACCGCTGGTCGGACCGAGCGTGGGTGGCCTCATTCTTCACATGGCGTCATGGCGCGCGATTTTCTGGGTGCTGGTCGGTGTCGGGCTGGCGACGCTCGCCGCATTGGGCGCATTGCCCGAAACGCTACCCGAGGCGCGCCGCAATCACGAACCGCTCGGCCGCGCGCTCGCCGCCTATGTCACGCTATTGCAGCATCGCCGGGTGCTCGGCTACGCGGGCGCAGGCGGATTCCTTTACGGCGGCGTGTACGCGTATGTTGCCGGCACGCCGTTCGCATACATCACCTATCACCACGTTTCGCCGCAGCGCTATGGCGTGCTGTTTGCAGCGGGCATCGCAGGCATCATGATCACGAACCAGATCAACGCGAGGCTGGTGAGGCGCTACGGGAGTGATCGCCTGATGCGTGCCGGCACGTGGGGCGCGGCAATCGCGGGCATGCTGCTGGCCATCGACGCATGGACGGACTGGGGCGGGCTGGCCGGCCTCGTGATTCCCCTGTTCCTTTTCGTTTCAGCGACCGGCTTTATCGTCGCCAATGCGATTGCGGGTGCGCTCGGCACATTCCCCGCGCGCGCCGGCACCATGTCGGCGCTCATCGGCGCAAGCCAGTACGGCACCGGCGTTCTGGGCTCGGCACTCATGGGCTTCTTCGCCGATGGCACGCCCGGGCCGATGGGCGCCGTGATCGCGGCGATGGGGATCGGCAGCCTGCTTTGCGCCACGCTGCTCGTGCCGCGGCGTGTCGCGATCTCCGGCGTAGCGACCACAGCTAAATGAGACCTTGCGGGTAATACCCGGCTCACCTTGCTTTGCTGACCGAATCGACCTCGGCATCAACTACGTGGACTCTGCTCCGGCGCACAAACGACAGTCGTGACAACGGAGATGCAGACGCCAGGCGCACCTGCATCTCTCCACCTCAAGCGTTGGACGCCTCACGCTGCCAGACGCTCGACGCATACGCCGTTTCGTCGAAATCCGCCGGGACATCCGCCGCAAGTCGCGCGGCATGCGAATCGAGATCTGCAAGAAAGAGGTCGCGGCTGATACGGCGGACCACCGCGGGAATATCGCGCTTCATACTCGGCACGTCACCTACCGGCACACCGGCGCTGACGAAACCCGCCGGGTTGTAGACGTGGATGTCTTTCAGATACGGCGCCTGTCCCGGCGATTTCTCCAGATACTCCAGCGCCGCGCCGAGATACGGATGCGCGCCGAGCCCTTCGTCGGCATCGCTGGCGGGTGGTGTGTACTGATCGCTCCACAGCCGGATGTGCGACGCGAAATCCACAAGCTCTGCCCGCGCCGATGGATCGATGAAATAGCCCGTGCCCGCAATCGCAAAGTCGAACTCGAACGTTTCGCCCGACACCTGCGCCGCGATGCGCCCTTCCACTTCACGCGCGGATTCCCATTGCGCGCCTGTATGCAGGTGAAAGTTCGGAAAACGTGTGACGCGCTGAAGCGAGTCCAGCGGTGCGGTCGATCCCGAGCGCTTGAAGCGAAGCGCCTGCGCCCAACGCAGCGCGTCGGGCAAATCGAAATAGTTGTCGTAGGCGCCGGGGTAGGCGCGCGCACGTGAGACCGGCACGGCCGCCAGCGCCGCACGTCGCACGAACAGATGCACGTTGGCCGCGCCCGCTTCGAGTGCGGTCGCCGCCGCATCGAATGCGGAGGCCGCGCCGCCTAGCACCGCGACTGACTTGCCGCGCAACGCGGCAAAGTCGATGTCGTGCGACGTATGCGCCACTAACAACGCCGGCAATTGCGCCAATACGCGCGGCACGAACGCGCCGCCATTGCCCGCTACACCGTTGCACAGCAGCACCTTGCGCGCCGTCTCGACGCGCGCGTTGCCACTCTCTTCGAGATGCAGGCGGAAATGTGTGCCCAGCGGTTCGATTCTCACGAGCCGTGTGCCGTAACGAATCGGGATGCCGAGAAATTCGCGGTACCACGCCAGATACTGCGCCCACTGCTCACGCGGAATGCGATCGATCTCACGATACGACGCCGCGCCGAAACGCGCTTCGTGCCACGCCTGAAAGCTGAGCCCCGGTAAACCGACTTCAGGCCCGACCAGCGACTTCGGCGTACGCAGCTTGTTCATGCGCGCGCGGGTCAGCCACACGCCGGCCTTCGACGCGTCATTGGCTGCATCGATCACGCTCACTCGGCCGATGCCGGCCCGCCGCAGCGCAAACGCGAACGCACAGCCGGTCTGCCCACCACCGACGATGAACACGTTGTGATCGATACCCGGCTGGTCCGGGACCCAGTTCTCGGGCGCCGGACCGAGCAGTTCGAGGGTGCGGCGCGCTTCGTCGTCGGGGTGAGTCGTGTGTGTCATCGATCTGTTTTCCTTGTTGGCGGCATATTGCCGATTCAGTTCGCGCAACCGCTGCGAAGGCGGCCTGTGTCACTTGTTGCCTTCGTCGGTCAGGAAGCCCGTGCAGTGCCGGTCCTGGGCGATCCTGTCATCGGCGCGATCGATGCGTGCAGAACGCGCGTCAGCAATCCATCGCCGCGCGCCGACATCAGCCGACCGCCTGGGTCGCGCGTTGCATGTGCGTCGCGTTGTAACGCACCACGAGACCTGTGTCAGTTTCGAAGCCAAGTCTCCCTGTCAACGTTTCGAGCGGCCGGCCGTACAGGTGAAAGTGCAGCGTAGGTTCCGCGCCGCCCACATGAATGCTGTGGATATCGTCCGGCAGAAATGCGATCGGCACGCCTGGGCGCACCACCACTTCCTGCGCCAGTTCGAGTTGCGCGCGATCCGGGTCGCGGCCATCGTCGATACGCCGGTAGAGGCGGTTGAGTTCCGCGCCGTCGATTGCAGCGATCACGGCCCATGTGTCGTGGTTATGCGGGATCGTCGTCTTGCCCGGCAACAGCGAGTTCAGATAAAGCGCGAAACCGTCTTCACCCGGGTTGAGCCGGTAGCGAGTCGACGTGTCGCCGCTGCCGGGTTGCGGCGGCGGAAAGTCAGCGGCATCGAACAGCGTGCGATGGGTCGCGAGTTCGAGCAGCCGTTCACTCAGCGCTTTGATCGCTCCGCGCGTCACGCCTTTTTCGCCGACGATACGGCGGGCGTCGGCGAGTAGTGCCTGCACGGCTTCGTGTCGTTGAGTGGAGACGTCATTGCGGGTTTCATCAGTCGTGGTGGTGGTGGTGGTGGTGGTCGTGGTCATGATCGTGAGGAATGGGACGAATTGCGCTCGCGGCGAGGACCGGATCGAGCGCCGACATCACTTCGTCGAACAGGATCCGGTCGGGCTGCATCGCCAGCGAGCGTGCTATTGCTACGCGTTGCTGCTGACCGCCCGACAATGCGCCCGGATACATCGGGCTTTGTCCGCGAGACACACTTTGGCGAGCAGCACATGGGTGTCGGTTCTCTTCGCGCGCACGTCGATGCCGTCGACGTGAATCTCGCTGGTTCGCGGCACGTTGCGCAGTGACAGCAATGCCCCGTTACCGCGCTGTCGCGCGACTTGCAGGGTATCGCTATCGGCGCGCACGGCCGGCGCCTGCGCGCGCGCCGTGGCCGCTGCGTTGGGCGCGATACCGATGCGCGCCACGCGCTCGGAGAGAGCCAGTTTCGTCATTCGTTGGGTGTCCTGTCGTGAGTGCGAGGCGGTCGTGCCGGTATTCGAGTGGACGGCCGATCAACCGGCCGCCGAACCAGCCGCAAATTATTTTAGGAACGCAGAAGACATTCGCTAACCAATGAATGCGCGAAACCTTATCTATCGATCTGCTATGTGAGAGAAAAACTCGCAGCCGCGCGGCATCAACGTGGACCTTGCGAACGACATCGCCAAGCGGCCCGGTGCGAAAATCCAATTGGCTTCGGTACAGTCCTCTACTCGTGTACAGTTCCTGCAGCAATGCAAGGTCGACATCCTGATCGCCAATATGGAATACAACCGGCAGCGTGGGGAGATTCGCGGTCACGTGCCGACACCGTACTATCGTGTGGGCGGTACGGCGCATCCCGAAATCGAGCGGCATCACGAAATGGGAAGATCTGCGCGGCAAGCCGGTGTGCATCTCGCAGGGCAGCAGCTATATCCGGCCGGTCGTGGAGGGGTACGGCGCGCTTCCACGCGCGTTTCCCGGCGCGTCGCAATCGCTGCCCGCATTGCGCGGCGGGAGTTGTGTCGCGGCTGTACATGACGCTGCACCGCCGCTTTATCCGTTACAACAGCGCGACCCGGAATGGCGCGATTACCGGACCATTCAACCGGCGCTCGAACCGGCTTCGTCGGATTTCGCAATTCACGCGCTGGCTGGAGAAGCGGCTTGACGCGGGGTGACGCATTGACGTGCTTGCGAATCTACCGCACGGAATCGTTGATCAGCGTGTGCAGATTCCTGACCTGATCGTCAGATGGCTGCGCGGCGACGACGGCTGCGTCCAGTTCGACCAGAGGCACAACGGCCCTCCTCTTTTCGCCGCGACAAGCTGACATCGGAACACACCGTTCCGTCTAAGATGGCGCACATTCGATCGCAAGCTCATTTGCGTAAGTTTGCAGTTGCTCGCCGACCTGAGCTTTTAGCGCATCAACAAAGCGCTTGATTTTCGCGTCTACGAACTGCCGTGACGGATAGACCGCATACACATTCCGCTCGTAGGTGTGAAATTGCGGCAGCACACGAACGAGCGTTCCCTTACGCAGGTCGTCGATCGCGGAGAATGCCGCAAGCAACCCTATTCCAGCGCCGTCGCGCAACGCAACGGCCATGGCCTCCATGTCGTTCACACTGAAGTGCGGGCCGGAGGGCCGGAAAACGGCAGTGTCGGAGGAACTCTGAAGATGCCATTCGTCGGGTGTGTAATCCACGGTGCTCAGCAGGACGTGCGCATGATCGGCCAGATCTTCCGGCTTCTCGGGCGCGGGATGCCGCGCCAGGTACGCAGGGGGAGCAGCCAGCACACAATGGCTGCTCCCGATCTTCTGGCTGACATAGGCAGAATCGGGCAACGCGCGGGCGATCACGACAGCCAGATCGAGTTGTTCCTCGAGGAGGTTGGGCATGCGTTGCGAGAGCAGCAAATCGACCGAAACCTCCGGATACGCTTCGCGGTAAGAAAGCACCGCACGCGTTACAAGCTCACGCCCCAGCCCCGGCACAGCGTGGACGCGCAACGTCCCACGCGGCTCGAGCAACGCGCTGCTCGCCTCGGCTTCGGCATGCTCGATGTCGGCCAGGATCGACACGCAGCGCTCGTAAAAGCGGCGGCCCGCGTCGGTGACGACGAGGCGTCGCGTTGACCTTTGCAACAGTCGCGTGTTGAGCCCTTCCTCGAGCACTGAAACGGCTCGCGAAACATTACCGACCGTGGTATCGAGATGGTTGGCGACGGCAGTGAAACTGCTCATCTCCACGACCTTCACGAATACCGACATGTTGTAGACCTTGTCCATTCCGATTCTTCCCGTTGAGCTTTCATTCTTCTTTCCTCAATCGCGTGCGACAGGTTCAACGCCACGCCACAAGCACACCCAGCATGATACGCGTGGGTTTCGCCGAGAGCAGAGACGGGGTCAGGCAGCTCTATTCCCCCAGGCAGCACGTTCAAAAACAGCACGGGCGTTCCATAACAACGGCGCGATTTTCCCTCCAGCAACAAGACTGATTCTTTCCTGCTCCCCTAAAAGCCAATCGTCTTCAGGCCTAGACTTCGTTCCGTAGTCAGGCACTCACTGCACTTCACATCGAATCGAACACCGCTTTCCTTCCAGGAGTCGAAAGATGAAACGCACGCTTTCCATGCTCATGCTCGCCGCCACGCTCGCGGTGCCTATCCGAGCAACCTGATCAGACGTGCTTCGATTGCGCGAACATACCGCTCTCTTGATACGGATGCCTAATTTTTAATTATTGATGGAGGTAACATCATGAACGCAAGCTACGAACCGCTATACCTGTTTATCGACGGCAAATGGATTGCTGCACAAGAACGCGAAACCGCACCGGTCGTCAACCCTGCCACGAAATGCGAACTGGGTCGCGTGCCGCTCGCCACTAGCGCCGATCTCGACCACGCGCTCGCTGTCACACGCCGCGCATTCGAGGTCTGGCGCAAGACGGTACCCGCCGAACGCGCGCGCATTCTCAGGCGCGCCGCCGAGCTGATGCGCGAACGCGCGCCGCGAATCGCAGAACTGATGACGCTCGAAGAAGGCAAGCCGCTTGCCGAGAGCCGCGATGAGGTACTGCGTGCCGCGGAGTACTTCGAATGGTTCGCGGAAGAGGCGCGTCGCATCGACGGCCGCGTCGTGCCGTCGAACCGCCCTGGCGTGCAGCAGCTTGTGAAAAAGCAGGCAATCGGTCCGGTGGCCGCTTTCACACCCTGGAATTTCCCGGCCATCACGCCCGCGCGCAAGCTCTCGGCGGCGCTGGCAGCAGGCTGCAGCGTGATCATCAAGCCCGGCGAGGAAAGCCCCGCCACAGCCCTCGCGCTGGCCCGCGCGCTCGACGACGCGGGCCTGCCCAAAGGCGTTCTGCAAGTGGTATTCGGCGTGCCCGATGAGGTCTCGAAGCAGTTGATCGCATCACTGGTGATCCGCAAAGTCACCTTCACGGGTTCGGTGCCCATCGGCCGTCTGCTCTCGGCGCGCGCGGCGGAAGGCGTCAAGCCCATCACACTCGAGCTCGGCGGCCACGGCCCGGTACTGGTATTCGAAGACGCCGACGTGGAGAAGGCCGCCGTCGACGGTGCGGCCAACCGCTTTCGGGGCACCGGCCAGGTCTGCATCTCGTCGACGAGATTCCTGATCCAGCGCGGCGTCTACGAGGAGTTCGTCGAACATTTTGTGCGGGCAACAAAGGCACTCAAGGTGGGCGACGGCATGGACCCCGACACCCAGGTCGGGCCGCTTGCCAATCCGCGCCAGCTTGCCAAGATGGAAGAACTGGTGGCGGACGCGGTGGCGCGCGGCGCAAAAGTGCTCGCGGGCGGCAAACGGATTGAAGGCGACGGCTACTTTTTCGAGCCGACCGTGCTCGCCGACGTCCCGATGGACGCACGCGTCATGCACGAAGAGCCGTTCGGCCCGATCGCCGTGTTGATGCGCTTCGACTCACTTGCCGACGGCCTTGCCGAAGCGAACCGCCTGCCGTACGGCCTTTCCGCCTACGCATTCACGCAGAACGCACGCACCGCGATCGACGTAGGCGATGGCCTTGAAGCCGGCATGATCGGCATTAACCAATACCGCATTGTCGCGACCGAACTGCCGTTTGGCGGCATGAAGGAAAGCGGTCACGGTTCGGAAGGCGGTGTCGAGGGTATCGAGTACTACCTCACGCACAAGTTCATCAGCCAGGCTTGAAAGGAGAATCGTCATGTCACACGCAGATTTCAGCAGCCCGCGCGAAGCAGCGCGCGCCTTCACGCCGAAACTCGCAGAGTTCGTCGACGCCACGCTCTATCCGCAAATCTGGAACGATCCCGCGCTTTCGCCGCGCGACCGTAGTCTGGTTACGGTCGCCGCGCTGATCGCGGGCGGCCATCTCGACGAACTCCCCGCGCATTTGCGCCGCGCCGTGAATAACGGCGTGACATCCGAAGAACTGTCCGCCGCGATCACCCACCTCGCGTTTTACGCAGGTTTTCCGGCCGCGATCTCGGCCTCTGCCGTTGCGCAGGCCACGCTTGCCACGCTTGCCACGCCACACGAGCGTGCTTTGAACCCGAGCCAAACAACCAAGGAAGCGCAATCATGAAAGCCATCACATTCGAGGAATTCGGCGATGCCGACGTGCTGAAACTTGCCGACGTGCCGGTACCGGAGGTGCGTCCCGACGATCTGCTGGTGCGCGTGCATGCCGCCGGCGTGAACCGAGCCGATCTGACACATCGCCGGGGCGGCTATGGCCGTCCCAACTTCGGCGACTCGACCATCAAGGGCCTTGAAATAGCGGGTGAAGTGATCGAGGTCGGCAACGAGGTGCAGGGTTACAAAGTGGGCGATCGCGTGATGGGCGTAGTAGGCGGGGGCGCGTACGCAGAGGTTGCACGCATCGACTGGCGCATGGCAATGCCGATTCCCGCCGTGCTCGACTACGTGCACGCCGCGGCGATTCCTGAAGTGTTCGTCACCGCTCACGAAGCGATGCTGCATCTTGGGGGCTTAAAACGCGGCGACTCCGTTCTGATTCACGCGGCGGCAGGGGGCGTGGGCTCGGCCGCGGTCCAACTGGCGTATGCGACCGGTGCACGGGTCTTCGCTACAGCCGAAGGCAGCAAGCTTGAGCGCGTCGTGCAACTTGGGGCCGACGTGGTCATCGACTATCGCACTGAAGATTTCACTGAAGTCATCAAGAAGACGACGAACGGCCGAGGAGTTGACGTCGTGATCGACTTCGTGGGCGCCCCGTATTTCGCGCGCAACGTGGCTGCGCTCGCGAATGGCGGTCGGCTGATCCAGGTCGGCATTCTTGGCGGTGGCGCTCAGGTGGCCGTCGAACTGGAGCAGATCCTTTACCGTCACCTGCAGATCAAGGGAACGGTGATGAAGTCCCGCCCGCAAGAGGAGAAACACGCGATGGTGCGGCGTTTTCGCGAGCATTGGCTCGAGCGCTTCGACGGCGGTGCCCGCCTGGAGCCGGTCGTGGACAGCACATTTGCGCTCGCTCGGGCCGCTGATGCACATCGGCGCATGGAATCAGCCGCCAATGTTGGAAAGATCATCCTGACCATGGCGGCAGACGACCTGGTGTGATGTGCATCGACCGTTGTCGATTCGATACGCACAACCGCCACCTCAGGTTTATGGCGTTTTGCCGGCGCGGCCGTTGTCTTGCTCCCGCGCCGGCGCGTCCACGGCTTCCGTTCTGATTGGTTCGTCGAGGCCGAGTAACGCCGGTGAAAGGAAGCAGCCCATGACCGCGGACAGAATAATAAATATGGCGGCCGCATCGACCAACAGTCCGAAGCGCATGAAAATAAAGAAGCAGCACAGAAGATTCAGCAGATGCAGGCATATACCCAGAGCGGTGACACCCTTAGGGAGGGTTCTTATGAATAACGCGAACCGAGAATGGGGGCGAGGCACATACCAGATGATCAGCAGACCGAACGTCATGATCAACGCGCATTCAGCCCATTTCAACCACGTGGGGCGGCGCAGAAAACGTCCCTCGAAAATCGTCTCGATGACCTGCGCCTGAATCTCGATACCCGGCACCAACTCGCCCAACGCGGTCGTGCGCATGTCAGTCACGCCGGCACCGGTCAGTCCGACCAGCACCAATTTGTCCCGGATCCGTTCCGGATCGACTGTTCCCTGCAGGAGGTCGCGTGCCGATACGTAGCGGCTCAGCGTCGATCGAATGGACGCGAAATGCAACCAGATGTCCCCGCCGGGCTGTGTGGGCACCAGCGCATCAGCAACGCCCACCGCTTGCACGCCCGATGTGTCGGCAAAAACGTCGATCGCAGCTGAACCCGTGGCGAGGCGGAGCATTTCAATCGGCAGACCGGGGACCAGCTTCTCCCTCAATCCCATGATGAGAGGAATGTGCCGGACGACGCCTTGTTCGACCGCCACGCTCAGCATCGCCTGCCCGTGCGCCGCCGCCTGCAGCTCCGGCAGGCTGGCGAGCACATAGTCGAACCGTCTCACGTAGTCCAGTGGGTCGGTGCCGTGCACGAGGATCGGAGCGCTTCGCATATCAGTGCTGGTGGCGAAGGCGGCATGATCGAGCGCAGCGGCACCCAGGATGGTCGGCGCCGCGCGCAACGATCTGGCGAGAATGGCTTCGTGACTGGGTAGAGCCCGTAAGCCGGCGGCGAGCGTTTCAGCCGTTTTCGGCAGATTGCCGGCGACCTTGTCGGGTGAGGTTTGATCCGGCTCCGGCATGTAAATGTCGAGACCGATAGCCAGCGGTTTCAGTGCCGCAATGGCATCGATAAGACTCGCAAGTCGATTTCGCGGCCAGGGCCATTGACCGACGGTTGCGAGCGTCTCCTCGTCGATCTCGACAATGGTCACAGGCTGAGCAGTCGGAATGCGTGGGAAGTGGCGTTGATACTGATCGAATAGAATTTGCCGGGCCGTTTTAAAAGAGTCGGGAAGCGCCTCGTCGAGCGTATCCACGAACGCGGGACGCGCTATGTCGCTCGGCCATTCGCTGCACAGGTTGAGCAGGCTCAGGCCAAACAGCACCATCAGCGCCACCGGACGACCCTGAGCCGCCTTCAGTAGATTCCTGATACGGGCATGCCATAGGTCGAAAAAGCGTTTCATCGACGGGAAGGCCATTCAGCGCCGATGGATGGCGCGGATCATTGGAGTGTGATGACTGCGCGCCGGTTCATGCGATTGGGAACGCCATCTGCGGTGGGCACCAGTGGCTCTCGCTTGCCGCGGGCAGCGGTCTCTATTTTTTGGGTGGGAACGCCTTGCTTGATCAGGAATGCTGCAACCGTCTTCGCCCGCTGCATGGAGAGTTGGTCATTGAATTCCTGAGAGCCCGCCAGGTCGGTATGACCGACCACCACCAGCTGCGGCGCGGGCCAGGTCGCCAGAACGGCTTTTAGCTGTTTGACCGTGGCCGCCGACTCAGGGGCCAGTTCAGTGGCGGAATCAAACAGAAAGAAGATCGTAAATGTCATGGGGCGAGGCGGCCGGGCCGCAAGCAGCTCGCCATATCGTGTCTCCACGGTGGATTGGCTATCCGTCGTTTTTTCTATGGCTCCGCCCTTGGTGACGTCGACGCCGGCGTAGGCCTTGTCTATTTTCTGCTCTGCCGAGGCGCTGTGAACGATGACCGCTCCGACTTTGCCATCAGGATCCGGCAATAGAATAATTTTGTCCGGCGTGCTGCACGCAGCGAGGAAAAGCAGCATGACGCATGCCGCGGCAAAGACCAGCCCGTGAGGTCGAATTGCAGCCTTCAACGTGCCCCTCCCTTTTATTTATCGCCCACTTCGATGATGAATTCGGTGCCGCGCACGCCCAGCGTGGTAGTCGGCGTGCTGAAGCGGACCGCATCCGGATTCGCCTTCGCCAACTTCCCGGAAATCACGGCCAGGGAGCCGCGTTTGACGGAGGCGTCGAGCGTGCCTTCGTGGGTCGTGGTATTGAACGCGAATTTGTTGAGTTCGAGGATGGTATTGGCGCCGGCCGAAAGTTGGGTGGTGTCCCGCAGCGTGATACCGACCGAGGACTCCGGGCCCGTCACGATGCGATCGTTGCCGTAAACCTCGCTGCCGATGGCCGCACCCGAACTTCCTTCAGCCCGCTCGATCTTCACCGTGCCCTTAACCGTCTTGACGACGCCGGCAGCATCGGCGGCCAGCGCATCGGCGACCGCCACGCACCCGCAGGCAAGAATCAAGGCATATTTGATGGCTCGAAGACGCATCGGCGGCACCTGATTTGCGTAAAGCGGCTTTCCGTGGGGCAGCACGGCCCCCAATGTCGACCCGGCGTTGTGAGCGTCCATTCCCCAACTTTTCGTAGAGCGGGGCTTGTGAAGGACCTGCAGAAATACTGCTCGTGGAGCTCAGGTGGAGGTTTGTCTGCTGCATCGAACAGAATATGGCGCTGATCCAAATGGCTCTGTGCGGTTCCGCGCATATCGCAACACACACATCTTTGGCAGCCGGCTCCAACCGGAGCGACCAATTCGTTATCGATTTTTCCACGCAGAGCGCTGATCTAAACCGTGGCTAGGCGATGCAGTGCCTACAGCACGCCTGATTGACGAGCTCCATTCACACTGGCAGGCACGCGACGACCGTTACTCGGAACTGCACGCCGACCGGCGTCGAACAGGATCGGGAAAGAGCTATCCGACAGTGCGCGTGTCGCTGGTCGGTGGCCGACCTGTTCCCGGTCTCACGAGGAAACCATCAAGGGCAGGACATGACGACACCTCATTCAGTTAGGCTTCGATCTGCTAACCGCCGCGCAAAGCCGCGATAACCAGGCGAACCGCAAGCGATGACTGGCGCCGCGTCGCATAGTACGCGTGATGCCCAGTCAACGTAGGAAACCAGTCTTCAAGAATCCAGCAAAGTCGTCCCGCCTGGACACTCGGTTCCGCGAGCGCCTTTGGAAGGTAAGCGACTCCGAATCCCTTCAAAGCCGCGTCCAGCATCTGGTACGAGTTATTGAAAACGAGCTGGCCGCTCACTTTCACCTCCAGCCGGCGTCTGCCTTTTCTAAGCTCCCACGGCATGAGCGTGCCCCTCGTGGGTAACCTCAAATTGATGCAATTGTGGGTGGTGAGTTCATGCGGTGCGCTCGGCGGTGGCGTTTTGCGAAGGTATTCCGGTGCCGCGACGATCGCCAGCGTTTCATCCGGCGCAATCCGTACAGCGATCATGTCCTTCTCAACCTGATCCCCCAAACGCACCCCTATGTCAAAACGCTCCGCGACAATGTCCGACAGGCCGTAGTCGTTGATCAGTTCAATGTGCAGCTCTCGATGTTCGCGCAACAACCCTTGCAGCTTGGGCCAGATGTACTGGTTCGCGGCGTAGTCTGTCGCGGAGATCCGCACCGTCCCTACCGGTCGTTCTCGAAGTTCAGCGACCGCCTGCAACTCCGCTTCGATCTCTTCAAGTTTCGGAGCAACGGAGTCGAGAAGGCGTTGACCGGCTTCTGTCGTGGAAACGCTGCGAGTCGTGCGATTGAGCAGGAGCATTCCAAGCTTCGTTTCAAGCGAAGTCACCGTTCTACTGAGAGATGACTGCGATACGCCTAGTTGCGCGGCAGCGCGCGTAAAACTCCGCTCGCGTGCCACGGTTAGAAGCGCGACCAGATCATTCAGGTCCGGAGTAGGCATTTATGCACCTGTGCATGAGTGTATGCCCATTTTGCCACCTAGTCGGGAGCCGGCCGAAGAACTAAATTATCTGTCATCGCGCTCCATGGCCGCACATGCATCGCGGTCACGCCCCCAATTCGTCAAAGGATCAGAACCATGACCCAGGAAGCTCAGACCATCGTCCGTAACGGCACCAAGCCGTCCATCAAAGGCCCTGAAAGCTGGTTCACCGGCGCCGTTCGTATCGACAGCCTCTTCCAGGCCGAGGCCCCGGCGCGCCTTGGCGGCGCCATCGTCACATTCGAGCCGGGCGCACGCACCTTCTGGCATACGCACCCGCTCGGGCAGACGCTGGTCGTGCTTTCAGGTGTAGGTTGGACGCAGTGCGAAGGCGGCTCGCGAACTGAAATTCGCGCTGGAGACGTCGTCTCGTGTTCGTGCGGCAAGCGGCACTGGCATGGCGCTGCTGCGACAACGGCAATGTCGCATCTTGCGGTCACCGAAATGCTCGATGGCAAAAACGTCGAGTGGATGGAGCCGGTGACTGATGAGCAGTATCACGCGGGCCCGCTCGTTACTGAGTAACTTGGCGTTTTTCGTTTTTATCGTTCTGGGGAAAGCTGAGGGGCGATACATCAGCTCTATGGGCAGGGATTTTTTCAGTCAATTTGATTGCATGAGTCCATGTCTGTTCGCCAATCGATCCGAACGAAACGCTCGTAATCGATGACTCGATTGCTTCAAGTTGGTCGCTTCCCAGCGCATGTCACGCGCAAGAGACTCAACTTTGCCTGGCCATGTCGTTCAGTGCGTGCGCACTGCGGGCGTAACGCCTCGGAGCCATCCCTGACCACCGATGAAATGCTCGCGCAAACGCTTTCTCGGAGGTATAGCCAACCGTTTCCGCGATCTCGATCAGCGTGCGTTTGCCTCGCTTCAATTCGCCGCTCGCGAGATACATCCGATAGGCGGTCAGATGGCCGATTGGCGTGTCGCCGACCACGTCCATAAAACGCGCGCTGAAGCGCGAGCGCGACATGCCCGCCGCCGCCGCGAGCCCCGCGACACTCCATTCCCGACACGGCTCCCGATGAATCAGCGCCACCGCGCGTCCGATCTGAGGATCGGCTAGACCGCGCAGCCAGCCGGAATGATTCGCGGTCGACTGCAGATGCGCGCGCAGCAACTGAACGAACAGCACGTCCGAAAGCCTCGAGGCCGCGATCGCCCAGCCGGGTTGGCAGGCCATCGATTCCTGAATGAAGCTTTGCAGTGTGCTGGCGAGCCAGGGCGCCACGGCCGGATCGTCTGCGCGAACGTGGATCAACGTCTGCAACACTGAGAAAAGCGGACTGCGAATGATGTCGCGATAGACCACGATGCCCGTATAGAGCTCGCTGGTCGCGCCGCCGCCGCCCGCGGTGAATTCGAGCGGCGTATCGAAGCGTGGATAAATGCCCTTGTCGGCCATCAGCGAATCGAACGGGACCGGCGGTTCGTCGGGCGCCGATGCCATGATGTGTTCGTTGCCATGCGGCAGCAACACGAAATCCCCCGGTTTCACGTATACCGGTGACTCGCCTTCGACCATCAGATAAAACGGACTGCCGGTGCACATGCGAAATGCGGCGCCAGACACGGCGGGTTTGCGGATCGCCCACGGCGCACTCAACGTGAACCGCCCGGTGACGACCGCGTCCGCACGCAGGTCAGCAAGAATGTCGCTCAGCAGATCTGTTGCCATAGTGATACTCCGTGGATCGCACCGTGATGCCGACTGCGCGGTGGATCCAGCGGTCAGGTCCTCGCGAAGCGCCGCGCGCTCAGAAACGCTGCTGGATGCCGGCCATCACGCCGAGCTGGTTTTGCCCCGCGCCGACCGACCCGCCCGCGGCGACGGCAGCCGCGCCGCGCGAGCTATTCGTCACGTAGCCGACCGACGTGTACACCGTGGTGCGCTTCGACAGCAGGTAATTCACGCGCCCAACGAATAACGTGGAGTCCGATGTCTCGCGCAGCAAATAACGCAGCGCCTGGGCATCAAATGATAACGCCGGTGTCGCATAGTACGAAGCGCCGAGAAAATAAATATCGGACTGGCTGTGCGCAGCCGCCGACGTATTGCGGCGAATCCAGCCGCCGCCCACTTTTGCGGAACCGAACTTCGCGTACGCATCCACAATCGTGCGCGTATCGGTGTACGCCGCGCTCGATAGTGGCGCGGACGCGCCCGTGCCGCCGCGCATCACGTCATATGAAGCGGCAGCGCCGAATTGCGGCGCGTCGTACGCGAGCATCATGGTGTATTGCCGGCATGCGACCGGGTCGCCCGCCACATTGCCGGCGCAGTTGGTCGCGGACGGACCGGCGGGGCCCGCCGCGTCACGCCCAGTGCTATAAGTTCCACCCACGGTAAAGCCGTTGAACTTGCCCAGGTAACCCGCTGCGTTGTCGCTGCGCGCGTTCGGCAAATAGCTGTCGAAGCTCGCCATGGAATGGATCGACGGGCCGATCACGTCCGCGTTCAACAGCACGTACATCGACATGTTCATCTGCCGGCCGAGCGTCAACGCGCCGTACGGAGAACTGACGCCGACGTTCGCCTGACGCCCGAACAGGCGTCCGCCGTAGTTGAGCGCGCCGCTATTGAGCGCAAAGCCATTTTCGAGCACGAAGAACGTCTTGTAGCCCCCGCCGAGATCCTCGGTGCCGCGCAGTCCGAAGCGCGACGGCACTTCACCCGTCAGCGAAGGCATGCCGATGACAGAACCGCCGCTCGCTGCTTTGTTGTAGTACTGGACGCCTGTGTCGACAATGCCGTACAGCGTCACGCTGCTTTGCGCCTGTGCGCCGCCGCTGGCGAATGCTGTCACTGCTGCGAGCCATGTCGCGGAGAGAACCGATCGTGTCACCTTCATTTTTCACCAAGCCTTTTATGCAGCAATGCTTATCATTGTGGGTTTGGAGTCGGTCACGACAACCGGCCTCCCCGAAAATGCGCGTCTCGAACAGCTGTGTGTTCTTATGGCCGCACATCGCGCATCGGCCGCCGGCGGTTCGACACGAACCGGCGAGCAGATGGGGGGATTCTTGGCGACGCAAAAAAGCACGCCAAGGACCGTGGCTCCCGAAAAAGTATCCGATCGTCTCGTTTTGAAATTAAGCAACGGCTCCATGGCGGAGCCTGATCCGCATACGGAACAAGGGCTACAGACTCGAACGGGAGAGCGCGTCTGCGGCGGCTTTCACGCTGGCTTCGGCGGCGGCGCGCAGCGTCTCATCCGCGGAAAAAGCGCTGTTCGGGCCCGCGACGCTCAATGCCGCGACCACGATGCCCCGGCTGTCCCTGACCGCCGCCGCGCACGAATCGATGCCCGCTTCGAGGCCGGAGAAACTCCAGGCGCAGCCGTTCGCGCGCACGGTGTCGAGCGCTGCGGCCAGTGTGTCCCAGTCGGGCCGGTCCTCGTCTTCGGGATAGCTCGCGTAGAGCGCGTCGAGCGCCGCCGGCGCGAGGCCGGCGAGCAT
Organism: Burkholderia sp. WP9; assembly: GCF_900104795.1. Taxonomy (NCBI): domain Bacteria; kingdom Pseudomonadati; phylum Pseudomonadota; class Betaproteobacteria; order Burkholderiales; family Burkholderiaceae; genus Burkholderia; species Burkholderia sp. WP9. Next base: position 2,333,016 of record NZ_FNTG01000002.1, on the reverse strand, counting down.
CGCGAGCCCAGGCGTCGCGCGATGTGCGGGAATCCGGCTACCCACGCGAATCCGGCTCACGAGTGGCATGTCCGGCGTCTCGCACAGCAGATAGACGATCCGGGGTCCTTCGAGCACCGCGAGATACGCCGACAGGCCGGTTTTCTCCACCAGTCCGGGCAGTATCTGGCGCGCTCGCGCCGTCAGGTCAGAGCCGCCGAGCGCGCTCGCCGCGAGCGTCAGAAACGGCATGCCGAGACGATGTGATCCACCCTGCGGGTTCGCCTCGATCAGCTCTGCGGCCTTGAGCGACTCGAGCAGGCGCATCACCGTCACGCGGTTCACGTTGATCTGTCGCGCCACGTCGCTCAGATTAGCGGTCGAGCCACCTTCGGCGATGAACCGCAGCAAACGGAACGCGCGTTCCACCGGCGAAGCGGAATTGTCGGCGGGCTTTGGGGTGTCGGGTGTCTCTGTCATCGAGGCATGTTCAGTGGTGAGCGGCTACGCCAGTTCGCGAGCCTGTTCCGGCAGCGGTACGGTCCACGCATCGTAGCCGTACACCCAGTCGGCGTTGCCGCCGGCCTTGAGCCAATTATTGCCGCGCGACCCGATCTGGATTTGCGCCGTGCGCGACTGACGCGCCTCGGCATAACGCGCCAGCGCCGCGCCGAGGCCGTCCGGGCCGATGTCCTTCAGTGCGCGCGAGAGCACTACGGCATCTTCGATAGCCATGCCTGCGCCTTGCGCCATGAACGGCATCATCGGATGGCAGGCGTCGCCGAGCAGCGCCATACGTTGACCGGTCCACTTCGGCAGCGGATCGCGAATATACAACGCCGACGCGAGCACGGTGTCACACGCGGCGAGCAACGCGCGGGCTTCCGGATGAAAGGCCGCATACGCCTCGCGCAACGCGTCCGGGTCGCCGGGCGTGGTCCACGATTCGTGGGTCCAGTCGGCCTGTGACGTGGTCGCGAAGATGAACACGTCGCGGCCACGGTTCAGCGGGAATGTGACGATCTGCAGATCGTCGGTCGGCCCCCACCATTTGACGAACGCGCCAAGATCGCCACCCGAGAGCCGCTCGGCCGGCACGACCGCGCGGTACGACACGATGCCGGTGAACTGCGGGCGTTCGTCGCCGAACAGGAACTTGCGCACACCCGAATGGATGCCGTCCGCGCCGATCAGCAGGTCGAATGCGTGGGTCGAGCCGTCCGCGAGCCTGACCGTCGCACTGTTCCCGGTTTCGCCGAACGTCTCCGTGCGCTTGCCGAGGTGAAGTTCGCCGGGCAATAGCGCCTGCTCGAGCGCCGCCATCACGTCCGCGCGATGCATGGTCAGTTGCGGCGCGCCGTATTTGCGTTCTGCCTCGTCCGACATGGCCAGCCGCGAGGTTTCCTCGCCGGTGTCCCACATCCGGCTGATCCGCGCGCTCGGACGCGCCGCCGTCTCGCGCAACTGCGCGCCGACGCCGAGTCCGTCGAGCGCGCGCACCGCGTTGGGCGTCAGGTTGATGTCCGCGCCGACGCGCCCGAAGCGCTCCGCCTGTTCAAACACGGTGACCTGATGCCCCGCCTTGCGCAATGCGATTGCTGCGGCCAGCCCGCCAATTCCGCCACCGATGATCCCGATCTTCAGCATGTCCATCCTCACGTTATGACGTTCTATATGTTCAATATTGAACATATAGAACGTAAATGAACAGTCATTCTGAGGCGGATTGTTTTTGACAGCAAGCGGGAAAGACCAGGAAAAACCCGCCCCTCGGCGTCAGGCAAGCGGATAGGCACGCGAGACGAACGGCAACCTTTTTGGATTTTGGAGAGGTTGTGCAACGCCGGGCCCGTCGCGAAGAATTCACACATCGCCGGCAGTGCATGGCTCATGCGCCAAGCCGCGTTTCCAACGTTCGAGGACACAGGACATGTTGAGTCAGGAAAAAAACAATCTACTCACCCAGGTGGGTCCGGGCACGCCGATGGGCGACTACTTGCGCCGCTACTGGCACCCGGTCGCGGGCGTCAGCGAGTTCGATCAGAAATCGGTGCGACCGATCCGGTTGTTCGGCGAGGACCTCGTGCTCTTCAAGGACCTGAGCGGCACGTTCGGCCTCGTGCAGCGCCGTTGCCCGCATCGCAACGCCGATCTCGCGTTCGGTTTCGTCGAGCAATGCGGCTTGCGCTGCGCGTATCACGGCTGGGAATTCGATGCGAGCGGCCAATGCACGCACCAGCCGTATGAAGAGATCGTGGACGTCGACGCGCGGCTGCGTCAGAAGACAAAGATCACCGCGTACGAAGTGCGCGCGAAGGCCGGCATGATCTGGGCCTACATGGGCCCCGCGCCCGCGCCGGAATTGCCGGACTGGGAGCCGTTCAACTACACGAATGGCTTCGCGCAGGTCGTGATGGCGGAAGTTCCGTGCAACTGGTTTCAGTGCCAGGAGAATTCGATCGATCCGATCCACTTCGAATGGACGCACAACAACTGGACCGAGCGGCAACAGGACAGCCAGTCCGAACACGTGCCGACGCACTTGCGCACGCTGTACGAAGAGTTCGATTACGGCTTCATCTACAAACGTCTGCGCGCGCACGAAAACGAGGAGAACCCGATGTGGACCACGGGCCGCGTGACTCTGTGGCCGAACGGCTTTTACCTTGGACACCATTTCGAATGGCGCGTGCCTATCGACGATGAAAACACGTTGAGCCTGCTGTGGGTATTCAACAAGGTGCCGAAGGAACAGGAGCCCTATGTTCAGCAACACATTCCTTCGTGGTATGGGCCAGTGCGCGACGAAAACGGCGAGTGGATCACGAGCCACGTGGCAAACCAGGACTTCGCCGCATGGGTCGGCCAGGGCGCGATCACCGACCGCACCAAAGAGACGCTGGGCGCGAGCGATCGCGGCATTGTGATGTTGCGCCGGCGCTTCTTCGAGGAACTCGAAGCGGTGGCCGAGGGCAAGACGCCGAAGGGTTTGATTACCGACAGCGCCGCGAATCACAACGTCTATTTGCCGTCGGCGTGCCGCGACGAAATGCTGAACGGCATGACGCGCGAAGCGCTCGCCGCGCATCCGCTGCTCGGCGCCTATCTGCGCGATTTCATCGGACAGTACGGACAACCCGAAGAAGTTCGGGAAGCGTATGAGGCGGCGATCGGACAGAAGGTCAATCGCGCGCGCTTTTTCTCGGTGCACGGTGCGCGTCAGAAAGACGAGCGCGAAACCGAGACGTCCTGATTGCGCGGCGCAGTCATCTATCGAGAGTATGAACACATGGACGAACAATCAGTTGCCGGCGGCGCGGCGCGCCCTGGCGCGAGCCTCAGTGCACGGGTTCGCACGATCCGCCATGAAGCCGCGCGGGTTCTGAGTATCGAACTCGTACCGGTGGAAGGCACCGTGTTTCCGCCTTTCACACCGGGTGCGCATATCGATCTGCATTTGCCGAACGGCATCACGCGCAGCTATTCGCTCGTCAACTCGCCGGACGAAAGCGCTCGCTATGTAATCGGCGTGCTGGACGATGCAAAGAGTCGCGGCGGTTCGCGCTACGTGCATGAGCAATTGCGTTGCGGCACGACGATCCAGATCGGCAAGCCGCGCAACAACTTCGCGCTCGATGAACAGGCAAGTGGGACCGTGCTGGTTGCGGGCGGCATCGGCATCACGCCGATGCTGTGCATGTACCGCCGTTTGCGTCAGACGCGCAAGGACGCGTGTCTCGTGTATTGCGCGCGCACTCGTGCGCAAGCGGCGTTTCTCGACGAACTGGCGGCGCTGCGCGGCGACGTGATTCTGCATTTCTACGACGAACACGACGGACGCCCATTCGATCTCGCCGCATTCCTCGCGCAACAACCGGCTGGCGTTCACGCCTACTGCTGCGGACCGGGCGCGATGCTGAGCGCGTTCGAAGCGGGCTGCGCCGTTGCCGGCATTCGCAACGTGCATATCGAGCGCTTTGCCGCGAGCCTTCCTGTCGCCGATACGCAGCAGCCGGGCTACTCGGTGACGCTCGCGCGCAGCGGCAGAGAACTCGTCGTACCGGCGGGCAAAGCGCTGCTGGACGTGTTGCTAGAAGCCGGCGTCGATGTCGAATACAGCTGCCGCGAAGGACTGTGCGGCGCATGCGAAACCCGCGTGCTGAGTGGTTGCCCGGACCACCACGATTCCGTACTGACGCAATCCGAGCGAGCCGCCGGCAAGGTAATGATGATCTGCGTCTCCCGCGCGAAGAGCGAATCGCTGACTCTCGACCTGGCCTGAATTTCATCTAAAGCCGCGTTCTTCCCCGCAGTATCCCTTTCGAGGACATGATGGAAATCTCAAGCACAATGAAACAGAACGACGCTGACGTCGTCACGCGCGCAAGCGGTCTGCATGACGCGGCGACCATCTCGGCGAGAATCGAACGTTTGCCGCTCACACGCTGGCATACACGGGTGCTGGGAGTCATAGGCTTCGTCCACATGACCGATGCGTTCGACGCGTTGACGATCGCTTTCGTCATGCCGGTGCTGATCGGCCTGTGGCATTTGACGCCCGCGGACGCGGGTTGGCTGGTCTCGGGCGGCTATGTCGGGCAGACCATCGGCGCACTGTTTTTCAGCGCCGCCGCCGAACGCTTTGGGCGCTTGCGCGTGCTGCGCTGGATTCTCGTGATTCTGGCGCTGGGCAGTCTCGCATCGGCGTATGCGCCCAGCTATGCGGTATTTATCGCGTTGCGGTTCTTCCAGGGCATTGGGCTCGGTGGCGAGTCGCCCGTCTCGGCCACTTACATGAACGAACTGTGCCCCGCGAAAACACGCGGCCGGTTGATCTTCATTCTTCAATCGACGTTTGCGGTCGGCAATCTGATTGCCGCGATTGCCGCGATGTGGCTGATTCCCACCTATGGATGGCAGGCGATGTTCGTGGTCGGCGCGCTGCCTATCGTGCTCGCGGCGATCCTGCCGCGCACCGCGCCTGAATCGCCGCGCTGGCTTGCGATCAACGGACGCGCTGCCGAAGCAAATCAGATCGTCGAACGCATCGAACAATCCATGCCCGCTTCCGACTATGCGCGCCTGCCCGCTTTGCAAATTGTCGAAACCCAACCCGACGGAAAGAAGGAGTCGTTTCGCGCGCTATTCAAGGCTGGTTTTGCGGCGCGCACGTTGGTGGTGTGGGTGATGGCCTGCTGCGCGAGTCTGACGACGTACGGCATTCTGGTCTGGCTGCCGTCGCTGTACCGGACGGTTTATCACTTGCCGCTCAATGTCGCATTGCGCTATGGAATGGTGAGCATGATCGCGACGTTCATCGGCACGGTGATCGGCGTATTCGTGATCGACTATCTCGGCCGCAGGAAGACTTTCGCCATCGCCTTTCTCGGCGCGGCGGTCCCGATGCTCTATCTCGCCTTCAGCGGTGCGCGCGTACCCGCCGAACAGGTATTGGTCCTGGCGTCGATCAGCGTTGCCATGATTGCGATCGTCCAGTGCGGAGTCTATGTCTATGCGCCCGAAGTGTATCCGACCCGAATCCGCGCCAGCGGCGCCGGCGCTGCGTCCGCCATCACAAGGCTTTCGTCAGTGGTCGGTCCGGTCATTATCGGCGGACTGCTGACGTATCTGAGCGTTGAAGCGGTATTTGGCTATTTCGCCATCGTCTCGGTGCTCGGGTCGATTGTGGTCGGCGCCTTCGCGATGGAAACGGGCGGCCGCATGCTCGACGAGATTTCAAAGTAGGCGTCGGCCGTTTCGGTCGCTCTCCGGCGCCGCAAAAAAATGGCGCCGCAGGCCTTTCAGCCTGCGGCGCCACTCTGCAGCGCTACGACCAGAACAACACGTCGTAGCCCGACAGCACGCTTACATCTGCACGGTGTCGGCCACTTCCTTGAAGTCTTCGATCTGGTCGAAGTTCATGTATTGGTAGATCTTGTCGCCGTTGGCAGTGAGCACGCCCATGTCTGCCATGTACTCTTCCTTGCTCGGGATCTTGCCCAGACGCGAGCAGATCGCCGCCAGTTCCGCCGAGCCGAGATACACGTTCGTGTTCTTGCCCAGACGGTTCGGGAAGTTACGGGTCGAGGTCGACATGACCGTCGCGCCTTCGCGCACCTGAGCCTGGTTGCCCATGCACAGCGAGCAGCCCGGCATTTCGGTACGGGCGCCGGCTGTACCGAAGACGCCGTAGTGGCCTTCCTCGGTCAACTGCTTCTGGTCCATCTTGGTCGGCGGGGCCACCCACAGCTTGACGGGGATGTCGCGCTTACCTTCCAGCAGCTTCGATGCGGCACGGAAGTGACCGATGTTGGTCATGCACGAGCCGATGAACACTTCGTCGATTTTGGCACCGGCCACGTCCGAGAGCGTCTTCACGTCGTCCGGATCATTCGGGCAGGCCACGATCGGCTCGTGAATGTCGGCGAGATCGATCTCGATGACGGCTGCGTACTCGGCGTCGGCATCCGGCGACAGCAGTTGCGGGTCAGCCAGCCACTGCTCCATTGCCTTGATGCGGCGCTGCAGGCTGCGCGGGTCCTGGTAGCCCTCGGCGATCATCCACTTCAGCAGCGTGACGTTGCTGTTGAGGTATTCGATGATCGGTTCCTTGTTCAGGTGGACCGTGCAACCGGCGGCCGAGCGCTCGGCGGAAGCATCCGACAATTCGAACGCTTGCTCGACCTTCAGTTCGGGCAGGCCTTCGATTTCGAGAATCCGGCCCGAGAAGATGTTCTTCTTGCCTTGCTTGGCCACCGTCAGCATGCCTTGCTTGATGGCGTAGAGCGGAATCGCGTTGACCAGATCGCGCAGGGTCACACCCGGCTGCATTTTGCCCTTGAAGCGGACCAGCACCGATTCCGGCATGTCCAGCGGCATCGTGCCCGTGGCGGCGGCAAACGCGACCAGGCCCGAACCGGCCGGGAAGCTGATACCGATCGGGAAGCGCGTGTGCGAGTCGCCGCCGGTGCCCACAGTGTCGGGCAACAGCATGCGGTTCAGCCACGAGTGGATCACGCCGTCACCCGGGCGCAGCGCGATGCCGCCACGGGTGCTGATGAAGTTCGGCAGGGTATGGTGGGTCTTCACGTCCACCGGCTTCGGATAAGCCGCGGTGTGGCAGAACGACTGCATGACGAGGTCGGCCGAAAAGCCCAGGCACGCCAGGTCCTTGAGTTCGTCGCGGGTCATGGGGCCGGTGGTGTCCTGCGAGCCGACCGAGGTCATTTTCGGTTCGCAGTACGCGCCCGGACGGACGCCCTGGCCTTCCGGCAGGCCGCAGGCGCGGCCGACCATTTTCTGGGCCAGCGAGAAGCCTTTGCCGCTGTTGACCGGCTGCTGCGGCAGGCGGAACAGGGTCGACGGGGGCAAGCCCAGCGCTTCACGCGCCTTGCTGGTCAATCCACGGCCGATGATCAGCGGAATGCGGCCGCCGGCGCGCACTTCATCGAACAGCACGTCGGACTTGACCTGAAACTCGGCGATCACTTCGCCGTTCTTCAGCGCTTTGCCTTCGTACGGGCGCAGTTCGACCACGTCGCCCATTTCCATCTTCGACACATCGAGTTCGATCGGCAGGGCGCCGGCGTCTTCCATGGTGTTGTAGAAGATCGGGGCGATCTTACCGCCCAGGCACACGCCGCCGAAACGCTTGTTCGGGATGAAGGGAATGTCTTCACCCGTGAACCACAGCACCGAGTTGGTGGCCGACTTGCGCGAGGAGCCGGTGCCGACCACGTCGCCCACGTACGCGACCAGGTGGCCCTTTTCCTTCAGCGACTCGATGAACTTGATCGGGCCACGCTTGCCGTCTTCTTCCGGCGTGATACCGGGACGCGCGTTCTTCAGCATGGCCAGCGCGTGCAGCGGGATGTCCGGGCGGGTGGTGGCATCCGGGGCCGGCGACAGGTCGTCGGTATTGGTTTCGCCCGTCACCTTGAAGACGGTGATAGTCAGGCTTTGCGGCACTTCCGGACGGCTGGTGAACCATTCGGCCTCGGCCCAGCTTTGCATCACGGCCTGGGCGTGCGCGTTGCCCTTGTCGGCCAGTTCCTTGACGTCGTGGAACTGGTCGAACATCAGGAGGGTTTTCTTCAGCGCGTCGGCAGCTACGGCGGCGACTTCGGCGTCGGACAGCAGCTCGATCAGCGGCTGGATGTTGTAGCCGCCCAGCATCGTGCCCAGCAGTTCGGTGGCGCGGGCGCGCGAAATCAGCGCGCAGGCGGTCTGGCCTTTGGCGACGGCGGCAAGGAAACCTGCCTTCACGCGGGCCGCTTCGTCCACGCCGGCGGGCACGCGGTGGGTGAGCAGGTCGAGCAGGGTCTGCTCTTCACCGGCCGGCGGATTCGCCAGAAGCTCGACCAACTCGGCGGTCTGCTGAGCCGTCAGCGGCAGGGGAGGAATGCCGAGCGCGGCGCGTGCGGCCGCGTGAACACGATAGTTTTCAAGCATGGGAAACCTGCTGGTATTTGCGTTTCAGGGGATAGCTTGCAAGGCACGCCGAGACTGTGCCGGGCACTGTTTTCAACGCGATTTTAATAGGATCCGGCGGCAAGGTCAAATGTCTTATGTCTTATATAAGAGTTGAAAACGCGGGCAGCAGGGAGACGATGGCGGCGGAGTCGCCGAATGGACTGTCAAAACGCGGGTTGCGCGACGGCGGCATGCAACCACTCCGGCCCATCCATGGACACAGACACAATCAGCATCATGAATGCGCTCAAAGCTGCTCTGCCAATTGCGGCACCGCCTCAATCCGCTCCGCATCAGGCGGAAATCGCGCGAGCACAATGACCGCTTGTATTGCAATGTATCTTTAGAACAGGTTGATACAGCCGTACACAAAAAGCACCGTTCCCGACACATGCGGGATATATCCGTGCGCTCGAATACGGACATCGGGCGTTGGGCTCGTGCGGCAATGCATCTGCGTGTGCCACATCAGGTTGAGCGTGACTCTACGCATGCTTTTGGACCGACTTCCAGGAAGCCGGCGGAGTACCTCCGCGCACCCCAACGCGTCCGTGTCGAGCGCTCTGTGCGTCGAGTGATGCCAGCAGTGGCTCGCAGGACCACGTCGCCATTGATCAGGAACTTGTCTTCGTCACGATTTAGAGGCCCTATGTCAGACAACACCTCTCCCCAATCGCCGTCTCGCCGTCATTTCGTTGGCGTCGTGGCGGCTACCGTTGCGGCCGGCTCATTGAGCCAGTTCGCGGTTGCAGAAACGAACCCGGCTACCGCTCAGGTCGCTCAAGCGGCCGACGGCGACAAAACAGCTATTCGTCGACTTCGTGTACACGTACCTGAATCGCAGCTTGTCGATTTGCGAAGGCGCATCAAGGCAACGCGGTGGCCTGAACGGGAGACGGTTGCCGACGACTCCCAAGGCGTGCCGCTCGCGATGGTGCAGGAACTCGCGCGCCATTGGGCAACGGACTACGACTGGCGCAAATGTGAAGCGAAGCTGAATTCCCTGCCGCAGTTCGTAACCGAGATCGATGGGCTGGACATTCATTTCATCCACGTTCGGTCGAAGCACGGGAATGCGATGCCGCTCATCGTCACGCACGGGTGGCCCGGGTCGGTCATCGAGCAGTTCAAGATCATCGATCCGTTGACCAATCCAACGGCCTATGGCGCGAGTGCGTCGGATGCGTTCCATCTGGTCATTCCGTCGCTGCCCGGCTACGGTTTTTCAGGCAAACCGGCCACGACCGGTTGGGGGCCGGAGAAGACAGCGCGCGCCTGGGTCGTGCTGATGAAACGCCTTGGTTACGAGAAATTCGCCGCACAAGGCGGCGACCTGGGCGGCGTTGTCTGCAACGTAATGGGTAAGCAGGCGCCACCGGAATTGTTGGGCATTCATGTCAACTTTCCCGCCACCGTTCCCGCTGAAATAGCAAAGGCGCTTCAGGCCGGCGATCCGACGCCCGCCGGCCTCCCGGATGACGAACGGCACGCTTATGAGCAGCTGGCCAGTGCGGCCAGGAAAAGACGCGCCTACGCGCTGGAGATGGGGACGCGTCCACAAACGCTATACGGATTGTCCGACTCGCCCGTGGCGCTGGCGAGCTGGCTTCTCGATCACGGCGACGGCTATGTTCAGCCAGCGGCGGCGTTGACCTCGGCCGTGTTTGGGCATCCCGTCAATGGTGAGTCCGCGGGCGAATTGACCCGCAACGATGTCCTCGACGACATCACGCTCTATTGGTTGACGAACACGGGCATTTCCGCCGCGCGCTTTTATTGGGAGTCTCATTTCAACTTTCTGGCCAGCGCCGATGTATCGGTTCCCGCTGCCGTGAGCGTTTTTCCTCGCGAGAATTATCAGGCACCGAGGAGTTGGACCGAGCGTGCGTATCACAAGCTTGTCTATTACAACCGGCCCGACAAGGGCGGACACTTTGCGGCCTGGGAACAGCCGCAGTTGTTCGCAGAGGAGGTTCGTGCAGGGTTGAGGCCGCTGCGGCAATAGCGGAGATGTCAGCAAAGGGCGGCCGTAGCCGCGCGCTTGAGTTATTCTCCATGAGACCTGAAACGCAGAATTTCTCTCGCTGTGTTTGCGATTCAACCGAACCGACTCGAGACTCCATGACTACGCTCGTCAATCGCCCGAATACCGCCCTCATCGTCATCGATCTTCAGAACGGCGTCGTCGCTCAAGCCTATCGCCGCCAGGAAGTGCTGCGCGCAGTCAACATGCTCGTCGAGAAAGCGCGCAGCGCGAACGTACCGCTCGTTTGGGTCCGCCACGGTGACGAAGAGCTGGAACCTGGCAGCGGCCCGTGGCAGATCGTCGACGAGCTGTCGCCACGACACTCGGAGGCGATTATTGAAAAGAGCTACCGCGACGCGTTCGAAGGCACTAACCTCGAGCATGTGCTATCGACGCTTGCTGTCGGTAAGCTCATCGTGACCGGCGCGCAAACCGACATGTGTATTCGTTCGACGCTGCACGGCGCGCTCGTGCGTGGCTATGACGCGATTCTGGTCAGCGACGCTCATACGACGGTCGACATGACGTCATGGGGCGCGCCTCCACCGGACGGAGTGATCGCACACACGAATCTCTATTGGAGCAATCAACGCGCGCCGGGGCGCAAGGGCGGCGTGGTCGAGAGCAAAGACGTGGATTTCGCGCTCCTGGCAGGCTCCTGAATCCACATAGTGTGTGGCCTGAGCCCAAACACGAGACGGAAATGCCAACCCGCATTTCACGCCGCTATTTGAATGCAAGCGATAAAAGCTAGCGGATCACAGCTCCCGACAAACAGACTCAAGAAAACAGCGACAAAGATTCGACCGCCGTCTGGCGCTGACGCCGCGGATGCGTGGACCGACTGGATCGTCTCGGCGCTGTCTCGCCGACCGAGCCGAGCGCCCGGTTCAGATCCAGCAGTGCCTTGCAAACCGATTTGCGATCGGGCATTCCCACCAATGCCAGTTCAAGCCGGCTCAGCAGTTCCGGCAGACTCGATGCTCCACCCATCTTTACCGCGACCTTCCGTTTCCGCATAAGACCGCTCCCTGATTCTGCTCACACCGCTGTGGCGACCGGATCAGAACAACTGCGCGCCGAGTTCACACAGGCTAGCCCACTTCACGGTACTGACGAATGCCCTGCCCGTGGTGTCGAGCGATTCGATCATTGCCCGCTGCCCGCGCGCTTCTGCAACGACGCGGACGATGCGTGTCTGGTAGCGCAGCAGCGCACCGATCGGCGGACACAATATTTGACGGCGAACCCGCGATCGTTTCGTTTCCATACCACCATTGCTATTCGTAGAGATATCCAAACCGCTTGCAGACTCGCGACACATGACGGCATCCGGGCACCCTATTTTGCCAGGTCAACGGCCATGAGTCCAGGCATACGACGAGAACTGCCGCCACTGCCGCCGGCAACCGGCAACCGGCACGACATCACGGCAACGTAATCGGCACGGGTCGCGTCAGCAGATCAACATAAAGGCTGAAAAACCGGTTGTTATCGAACTGCGTCACGTAGGTGATTTTCTGCGGAGAAGCGCCCGCTGCCGGCTGATCGGGATACACCATCACATGCCCCTGATCTTCGCCGCTCGCCGTGTCGATATCGAGGTAGGCGCTTTTAGTTTGCGTGGCGTAACCAGGATCGAGAAAGTACGCAATAGTCAGCGTATCGAACAGATCGGTATGACTCGCGAATGCACCCGCATTGGCAATCCCATACGCCTTCGTCACCGCGGTCTGCTTGTTCGGGTCATTGACGATCTGGTCATACACGCTTTGCGTCAGCGGCACCGTATTCGTCACGTCGAGGGGAATCACGGCTTGGGGAATCGGCGTTTGCAACACCGTGCGTACCGCGAGCGGATCGAACCACCAGTTCAACTCCCCGACGGCGTTAGCATTGCCCGGCACAGCCATCGCGCCGCCCATATAGACGATCCGCTTGATCAGCGGCACGATCTCCGGCGCTTTCATGATCGCTGTGGCGAGGTTGGTAGGGGGTCCCACTTCGAGAATGGTGACCTGGTTCGGATAACGCTTGATGGTCTGAATCATGAAATCCGCAGCGCTCTGCGTCTGCAGTTTCGTCGACACCGCGAAGCCATCCGGCGGAGCCACTAGCTGCGACTGCTGGGTAGGCTCGGGGCGGCTCCATGCCCCAAAATAGCCTTGCGGGTTAGCCGCCTGCTGGGCGCGAATACTGGCCACATCGTAGTGCAACGGATAATCCGCGCCGCCGTAGACACCCACCACGTTCTGCACGCCCATGCGCTCCACTGCCTTGATCGCATCCGATTCTTCCTGAAGCAGCCAGTCGTTGCCGGTAACGACAGTGAGTCCGAGCAGATTGACCTTGCCCTGTCCCATCAACTGCGTGGTCATGGCGAACAACTGGCCGTCGTCCCCCATCGTATTGAAGTCTGAATCGATGATGATCTTCGGCGCGTTAGCGAGAGGATCCGTGGTCGATATACTTCCTCCGCACGCAGCGAGACCCAGCGACATCATCAGTATGCCTATACATTGTGATCTCATGTTTCGTCCATTCGAGAGCGTGATTGATAAGGGAACACCATCGCGAGATGGTGCCGATAAATCAACGTCGAGCCACCGAAAGTGGCAGTACGGACCGCCTCATGTCACAACCGGCATCCGTGTCAGGCGGCGCTATCCACTTCCGCGCGAGTGGGTATTGAAGGCTGCGCGCCGGCACGCGTCACGGAAATCGCCGCCGCGCGTTGCGCGAGGTTGATCGCGCCTTCCAGCGGCTGCCGTGAGGCGAGTTGCGCGGCAAAGACGCCGATAAACGTGTCGCCGGCCGCCGTGGTGTCGACTGCTTGCACTTGCGGCGCGGGAAAATGCATGCCCTCGCCGCCTTCCACGAGGAGATAAGCCCCCTGCGCGCCGAGCGTGACGATCACATTGCGCGCGCCGCCTCTTTGCAGCTCCGTCGCCGCGCGGCGGGCGCCGCTTTGCGATTCGACGGGCAGGCCGGCCAGGATCGCGGCCTCGACCTCGTTCGGCACGAGGTAGTCGACGAGCGGCAGCCATTCCGCCGGCAACGGCCCCGTTGCCGGCGCCGGGTTCAACACGGTGATCTTGCCGAGCCGCCGAGCCAGTGCGAGCGTCGCGTGGACGGAATCCCACGGCGTTTCGAGCTGGCAGACCACGACATCGCACGCCTTAATGGCCGCCTCATGGCGAGCCACGCTCTGTGGCGTGAGTTCGCCGTTGCTACCCGCGACCACGACGATCGTATTCTGCCCGTCGTCCGACACCGTTACCATGGCAACGCCGGTGGGCTGGGTCGGATGAACCTCGACGCCGCTGCAGTCGATACCTTCCGCTTCCAGATCCTTGACCCGCTGCGCGCCGTTCGCGTCTTTCCCGACACATCCGACCATGGCCACCTGCGCGCCGATGCGCGCGGCCGCGACAGCCTGGTTCCCGCCCTTGCCGCCGGCAACCTGCGAGAACTCGTGCCCGCCGATCGTCTCGCCTGGGCGCGGCAAATGCGGCGCACGGGCGACCAGATCCGTATTGATGCTGCCGACCACCAGAACGCGACCCTGCTTAGTTTCTTTTGACACTTTTAATTACTCCCATCCCACGCAACACGATTGCGGCCCACCATTCACCGAATGATCCGATTATGCGGCGCGACGCCGGCTTCGATAAGTATCCAGCACGACGGCGACGACAATGACAGCTCCCGTAATAATGCGCTTGGTCGGCTCAGTCGCGCCGATCTGCGCGAGCCCCGCGGCAAGCACCGAGATGATCAACACGCCAAAGAAGGTGCTCGTCACCGAACCGCGCCCGCCCATCAAACTCGTTCCGCCGATAACCACCGCCGCGATCACCTGCAATTCGATACCCTGCCCGGCATTCGGATCGGCGGCCTCGAGCCGCGAAATCTGGAACAGTGAAGCAAGGCCGGCCAGCAGACCCATCATCGCGAATACCGCAATCTTGTAGGGCCTCGGATTGACGCCCGCAAGGCGCACCGCCTCCTCATTCGTGCCGATGCCGACCAGATAGCGGCCGAAGACCGTGCGCGTGAGCACGAACTGCGCGGCGACCATCACCACAATGGCAATGATGAACGCCGGCGAAATGCCGAACGCGATGGGGTTGGAGAGAAAATCGAACGCGTCGCCGATATAGGCCGTGCGCGAGTTGGTCAACTGATACGCGAGACCCCGCGCCGCCTCCAGCACGCCGAGCGACACGATGAACGACGGAATCCGCCAGGCCACCGTGATCGCGCCGGTCACGCAGCCCGTCAGGGTCGCGCCGGCCATGCCGAGCAAGGCCGCGGGCAACGCCGCCCAATGCCACTGCAAGGCCGCGACGCTCGTGAGCGCCGCGCCGAGCGCCAGCACCGAGCCGATCGACAGATCGATGCCGGCAATGATCAGCACGAAGGTCATGCCGATCGACATCACGACGAGATCGGGAATCTGGTTCGCGATCGTGCTGAATGTGTCGTAGGTCAGGAAGTGCGAACTCAGCAGCGAGAACAGTACGATCATCCCGAGGAGCGCGCCGAGCAGTCCGATGTAGTTCGAAAAGCCGAGGCGCGTGCCGAGCGGCTTTGCATGCTTGGGTGGTTCGTTCTGCACTGTAGGCAGGCTGGTTTCTACGGTCATGCTCAATACTCCACAAATTTGCTTTCGTCGGGCGCTTTGGCGTCGGGTTTGATCGGCTCGCGCAGCAGGTCCTCGCGCTTCGCGTAGCCTGCGAATGCCGCGGCCAGCAGGGCGTCCTGAGTCCAGTTGCCGCGTTCGAACAGGCCCGTCATCCGTCCCGCCGACATCACGCCGATCCGGTCGCAAATCGCCATCAATTCGCGCAGATCGCTCGATACGACCACGAGAGCACGGCCTTCGCGGGCCAGCGCGCCCATCAATGCATAAATATCGAACTTCGCGCCGACGTCGATGCCGCGCGTGGGTTCGTCAAATAGCAGCACCGTGCAATCGCGCGCGAGCCACCGGCCGATCACCACCTTCTGCTGGTTGCCGCCGGACAGCTCCGACACCGGCTGCGACGGCCCGGCGCTGCGAATGCGCATGGCGTCGATCTGCTGGTGCGCCAAGGCCGCCTCGCGACGGCCGTCCACCACACCCTTGCTCGACACGGCGCGCAGGTGGCCGAGCGAGATGTTGGCGGCGATCGGCTGGGTCAGCAGAAGCCCCTCGCCTTTGCGATCTTCAGTGATCAGTGCGATGCCGTGCTTCACGGCGTCCGATGGCGAGGCGATCGCCACGGGTACGGGCGAACCGCCTTCACGTCGGATCGAGACGCTGCCGGCGTCCGCGCGGTCCGCGCCATAAATGAGCCGCATCAGCTCCGTGCGGCCTGCGCCAATCAGGCCGCTGATGCCGAAAATCTCGCCGGCCTTGACCTCGAAGGACACGTCGCGCACCACCGGCTCGCGCGTCATGCCGCTGACCTTGAACGCCACCTCGCCGATGCGCCGCTCGCCGAGATCGATCCTGTCGCCGATATCGCGGCCCACCATCAGCGTCACGAGACGATCGGTCGTGAGGTTGGCCATCTCGTCGACATGCACGAGGCGGCCGTCGCGCAACACGGCAGCGTGCCGCGCGATTCGCTTCAATTCTTCGAGCCGGTGCGAGATATACACCAGTGCCACGCCGCGCGCCTTGAGCCGCTCGACCTGCTCGAACAGCAGATCGACTTCGCGCGCGGTCAACATCGCGGTCGGTTCGTCGAGAATCAGCACGCGACAGTCGCCGATCAGATTGCGCGCGATCTCGACCATCTGCTGATGCCCGATACCGAGCGTGCCAACCAACGTGTCGGGATCGATCGCGTCGAGTCCGACTTGCGCCATGGCGTGCCGCGCGTCTTCGCGCAGTTTGGCGCGGTCGATCCAGCCGAACATGCCGCGCCGCGGCAAGCGGTTCAGAAACAGATTCTCTGCCACCGTGAGCGTCGGCAGGAGGTTCAACTCCTGCATGACCATGCGCACGCCGAGCGCCTCGGCGTCCTTGCGGCTGGCCGGCGCGTACGCCGCGCCGCCGAGAGTCATCGAGCCGGTAGTCGGCGTAACGAGGCCACCTATGATTTTGGACAAGGTGCTCTTGCCCGCGCCGTTCTCGCCGGTCAGCGCGAGCACTTCGCCCGCGCGCAGTTCCAGCGATACGTCGGCGAGCACGGGTTCGGCATAGGTCTTGCCGATGCCCTGAACACGGAGCACGGGCGGGGCATCGGCAAGGGAGGGAATGGGAATGGACATCGGATAGATCGAGCTGGACAGAAATCAGTCAGCGTGGCCCCTTGACGGAGCGGGCCACGCGTTGCACCACGCTTACTTGGTGACCAGATCGACAGGCGTTTCGACGACGCCGGACAATTCAGACTGTTTCTTGTGTGCGGAGAGTGCTTTCAAAGCCGTGTCGATACCGAACACAGCCTGCTTCGCGGCGTACTGATTGGCGGTGGCGAGAACGCGGCCGTCGGCGAGCATGGGCTTGATCGCATTGATGTCGTCGTAGCCGACCACCTGCACCTTGCCGGCCTTGCCGGCCGCGCGCACGGCCGATACGGCGCCGATCGCCATGTTGTCGTTGCCGCACAGCAAGGCCTTGACGTCCGGATTCGCGTTGAGGATCTGGCTCGCCACGGCGTTGCCCTTGTCGATTTCCCATTCGCCCGATTGCAGCGAGACGACCTTCATGCCGCCCGCCGCCATGGCCTGCTTGAAGCCGGCAGTGCGTTGCTGCGCATTGGTCGTGGTCGAGACGCCTTCGATAATGCCGACGTTGTCACCCGACTTCAGGTGCTTGGCCAGGTAGTCGCCGACCTTCTGTGCGCCCTTCGCGTTATCCGGCCCGACGAACGGGATATTCAGGTCTTTCGATTTGAGGACGTCGCCGTCCAGCTTGTTGTCGATATTGACCACGATGATGCCGGCGTCGACCGCTTTCTTCAGAACCGGCACGAGCGCCTTCGAGTCGGCCGGTGCAATCACCAGCGCGTCGACCTTCGAGACGATCATCTGCTCGACGATGCGGATCTGGTTCGCGGTGTCCGTCTCGTCCTTGATGCCGTTGGTGACCAGGTCGAATTTCGCCGGATTCTGCTTCTGATAATCCTTGGCGCCCGTTTCCATGGTCAGGAAAAATTCGTTCGCCAGCGACTTCATGACAAGCGCAACTTTCGGCTTATGCGCGGCCTGGGCGAATGCCGCCGGCATCGGCAAAATCGACACGGCGAGGAAAGCCGCGCCGGCTGCGATGGCGCGACGCCGCGCCGGTAGAAAATGGCGAATCATTGATGTCTCCGTATCGCTCGTTCGGTCTACTGAGAGCCGATGAGTCGTGTGATGGGCAGGAACGCCGCACTTGCCACGCCATGCCGGACCTTGCAGGTCTCGTCGTGTGATGCCGGGCAAGTATGGCCAGATCCAATCCTATCCTCGCGAACTGCGTTATGCTATGCCAAATTTCAAAACCTATCGTTTCAAAAATGGAACACGTCGATTGGGACGACCTTCGAATTCTGGTCGCAATCGCCCGCGAGGGAACGATGCGATCCGCCGCGGCGGCGTGCGACCTGAGCGCGCCAACCTTGTCGCGCCGCCTCACCGAGCTGGAAAGGCGGCTGGGCGAACCGCTCGTCGACCGGGTGCCGTCCGGCTGTACCATGACCGCGTTCGGCGCCCGGGTGTTGGCCTGGGCGGAGCAGATGGAGGACCTGGCTCACCAGATCGAACGCGCCGCGGACGTGAATGGCGGCGCGGCTGCGCACGGCACGGTGCGGATCAACGCCGTCGAGTGGCCGTCGTACATTCTGCTGAAGCTGCTCGGCTCGTTTCAGGACAGGCTGCCCGGGCTCGCGATCGAAGTGCTCACTTCGCGCCGCCCCTATAGCCTTGCACGTCGCGAGGCGGACATCGCCCTGTGGTCCGAGTGCCCGGAAGAAGGTGACCTGTATGTTCGGCGGATCGGGCGGATCCGCTTCGGGCTCTACGGCTCGCGCGACTACTACCTTCGCCACCGCGCGGCGATCGTGAAGAAGGAGTGGGACAAGCTGTCGTTCGTCGGTTACGACGACCGGCAGCCCGATCACCCGGCCACGCAATGGCTGAAAACGCTGCCGGGCGCCCCGGCGCCGTCGCTGCGCAGCAGCTACGGCATGGGCGTATTCGACGGCGTTCTGGGCGGCTCAGGACTCGGCGTCCTTGCCCAACTGGCCGGTGACACGACGAGCGACCTCGTCTGCGTGGAGAAGCATATCAAGTCGCTCGATCAGGACGTGTGGATGGTGCTGCATCCGGCATTGCGCGACAGCGAGCGGATCCGGACCGTGGCTAACCTGATTGCGGAGATTTTCCGCTAGCGTCACTTTATTCCGGCAAGCGCGGTCGCGCCCTGCCTCAACGCATCGCATTCTTGCGACCCTCGGCGTTGGTCGCCACGGCGATCTCGTCGAGGTTCTGCGGGTAGGGGAAATTGAGGCCGAGCAACTGACGCATGGTCGGACTCGCCCGTTTGACGAACTCTTCGCCGACCATTGCGCGCAGGTCTTCCATCGGCTTCACGAACTTGGGCAAGTACTGGATCAGCACGGCGCTGCGATCCTGCGTGCTGCGATTGGGCATCGCGCAATGCCAGGTCGCGCCGAAGAACACGATGGCATCGCCCGGCTCGGCCGTCATGCGTTGGCAACGCTCAAAGAACCGGTCGCCTTCCGCCGGATAGCGCAATTCGTGCTGCGTGTGCGGCACGAACGCCGTCGCGCCGGTCTCGGCCGTAAAGGAGTCGAGCGGAATCGTCACCTGCGCATTGAGCGGGAACGACGTGTTGATGCCGAGCGGAAACGTGTCCGGCATGTGGTAGTCCCAGTATGGATAGTCGATGTGCGGTTCCTGGCCGGGCCCGCCGGGCAGAATACGGTTGGCCGCGATCGAGCCCATGATGAAGTCGTCGCCGAGAAAGCGGCGCATCGCATCCACGATCACAGGCTGCTCCGACATCTCGGAGAATACGTCGCCCTTGGCGAGCAGATTCCACACGCGCCGCTGCAAGTGAAGCCGCTGTTCTTCCGCGGCCTGCCCCTGAAAATGCGTGACGGTTTGCGCGCGATCTTCCGAATGAGCCATCACCACGCGGCGTGCCTCCGCCACCTGGCTTTCGCTGAACAGTCCGCGTAGGCATATCGCGCCGGGACCACGCGTCAGAGCCTCGACTACCACGCCCGGTGTCGCGTCATTCGTTTCGATCCTGTCCACGACTGTCTCCTGTGAGCCTCACCGCGTTGCAGCGGCGTTTGAGGTCAAGCATAGAAGACAATCCGGCGCATCTGCAAGAATAATTGCCAAATAAATAATAATAGAATTTATTTTCCATTTCGATGGCGTATTGCGCTCGGTTCCCATGCTGTCGCGCACGCTGTCGACCGTTGTCCGTCTTGCCTTTCCGAACATACGTATAACCGACACAACCGGTCGAATTTCACGGATGATGAGGTCCATCGCCGCCCTGTCACATCACAACACGAGCGCCTCACGCTCGTCCGTTTTCAGGAGATACGCATGTCCCGCACCGTCGTCGAGAAGCGCGCCGCTTTCAAGGCATTGCACACCTCCGGCTGTTTCGTCCTGCCCAATCCGTGGGATGCCGGCAGCGCGCGCTATCTGCAATCCCTCGGCTTCCAGGCGCTCGCCACGACCAGTTCCGGCTTTGCATGGTCGACCGGACACGCCGACAACACACTGCCTCGCGATGCCATCCTCGCGCACTTGCGCGAGATCGTCGAAGCAACGGATCTGCCGGTCAACGCCGACTTCGAGAGCGGCTTCGGCCGCGACCCGGCGGAGGTCGCAGAAAGCGTCAGGCTTGCCGTCGGGACCGGCGTTGCCGGACTGTCGATCGAAGACTCCACCGGCAATGCCGCCGCGCCGCTGTTTTCGATCGAAGCCGCCGTGGAACGGATCAGCGCGGCGCGCCGCGCCATCGACGAAACCGGCGGCGAGACACTGTTGGTCGGCCGGGCCGAGAACTTCCTCGCCGGCTCGCCCGATCTGGACGATACGATTGCGCGCCTCAAGGCGTATGCCGCGGCCGGCGCCGACTGCCTGTACGCGCCGGGCATCCAGACGCGCGAACAGATCGAAGCCGTGGTGGCGGCGGTGGCGCCGAAGCCCGTCAATCTGCTGATCGGTTCGACGTCGGCGCTCACGGTGCAGGACGTGGCCGCGCTCGGCGTGCGGCGCATCAGTGTCGGCGGGGCGCTGGCGCGTGCGGCATGGGGCGGTTTCATGCAGGCCGCGCAGTCGCTGGTTCAGGGACGCTTCGACGGCTTCGCCGGCGCGGCGTCCGGCGCGCAACTCAATGCTCTGTTCCAGGACCGCACATAGAATGATGACAACGCGGTGACTGACGCGTCGAGCGGTACGCAGACCGAGCGCCGGTGCGAACCGGCCCCCGACGCCACCATGGTTCGCTGACGCACGTACGCTAAAGGCAAGGACGTGAGAGACTGATGACTAGCGAGCGTCCGGCCTGTCGACGCTCGCAGTTCAGGCATGTTAGCCATGGCACCTCGTCCTCTCACCGCAGTTGCAGCTCTACTCGCCTCGAGCGTCGGCTTTTATACGCCGGCCTCGCACGCGTACGCGCTCGACGCGCAATTCGACTGCCAGGCGCGTCCCCACGATTTCATCGGGCAGCTCATCGAAGACAAGTACATCGAGCCGAATCCAATGCGGATCGACACGAATTCGGTCAACGCGTTTCGACCGGTACATGGCAGCGACATGACCGCGTTCGGGTTTCGCGTCTATGCCGTGCTCGGCTACGAACCGGACGACGAGATGTTCAAGAAAGGCCGCGGCCAGGCACTCGCCGGCCCGCTGTACGGCGCCGTGTTATCCGCACCGAGCGAGTCGGTCGAAAAGCGCTTGCGCGCGGCCGGAAGCACCGCCGTTGTACACATGGTCATTCCGTTACTGCTGACGGCGGTGATCTGCACGCATTGACGCAGCGCGTCTGAACATCGCGGTGCTATGCTTTTCGCTCCGCTTCGTTCATGCCGCCCAGGACTTTACGCCGATGCCTTCGTCTGTCCGCAACTCGCTCGTCTGGATCTTCGACGCGTTCGAGCGCGATTCGACCTTCTTCAGCAAGCGTATGTTCGGCAGCGACGCCGCCTATATCGACGGCCTCTTGTGCCTCGTGGCCGCCGATCGCGACGCGCCCTGGAATGGCCTGCTGGTGTGCACATCGCAGGAGCGCCACGCCGCGCTCATCAATGAAATGCCTGCTTTGCGGCCGCATCCGGTGCTCGGCAAGTGGCTCTATGTTCCGCAGGAAGATCCGGCGTTTGAGATCGTCGCCGAAAAACTGACGGCGCTCGTGCTCGCACGCGATCCACGCGTGGGAGTCGAGCCGAAACCGCGCAATCGAAGCAGGAAATCGACTCTGCCGAAGGCGTAGGGCATCGCCCCAGCGGTGGATGTCCAAATCGCCAGGTTGTCCGTATCTGACGCGACGTTCTGAACCATTGCGAAAAAGAAGCGCGCCTATCGGCGCTGCGCGCGCTCTCCAGGATTAAGGAGAGGTTGACCCAGTTCGTCGTTGGTCGGACACGGATTATCTCCGCCGTCACGCCGGCCATACCGTGGCAAAATCAGCGGCACCGCAGCACGTGTCCCGGAGACTTGTCATGGGTAACAAGACGCACGTCGAACGCCAGAGCAACGCAGAAAACGGCCCGGACGGCGTACCGGACATTCCCGGCCAGATCGTCCTGGTCTTTCAGGGGGGCGGTGCCCTTGGTGCTTACCAGGCCGGGGTATATCAGGCACTTCATGACGGCAAAGTCGAACCTCACTGGGTAATCGGCACGTCGATCGGCGCGATCAATGGCGCGATCATCGCCGGCAATCTTCCCGAAAACCGCATGGCGCGCCTGACGCAGTTCTGGAACGGCGTGGCCTGTCATGGCGTCGAGGCGGCAAACTGGTTGCCCGGACTTGCCACCTGGTTGCGCGACGTCGCCACGGTCACTCAAGGCGTGCCGTCGTTTTTCACGCCACAGTGGCAGAGCTGGGCGGGAATTCAGGCACGTGTTCGCTCCGATCAGGCCGCGTTCTATTCGACCGGACCGCTGCGCGACACCTTGTCGTCGCTGATCGATTTCGACTACCTGAATCAGAAAACAACGCGGTTGACCGTGGGCACCGTCAATGTCCGCAGTGGCCGCATGCGGTACTTCACCAATCGCGACGATCTGCTCGACGTCGAACACGTCATGGCCTCCGCCGCTTTTCCACCTGGCTTTCCGGCGGTGCGGCTGGAAGGCGAATCGTACTGGGATGGCGGCATCTATTCGAATACGCCGCTCGAAGCCGTACTCGACGACCGGCCGCGCCGCGACTCCGTGATTTTTTCGGTGCAGCTGTGGCCCTCCAGCGGTCCGGAACCCGAATCGATCTTGCAGGTAATGAGCCGGCAACGCGACATTCAGTATTCGAGTCGCGCGGAAAGCCATCTCGATCGGCAGAAGCAGATTCACCGGCTTCGTCATGTGATTCGTGAACTCGGCCAGCACCTGCCCGAAGAGCAACGCAACGCGCCGGAAGTGCGGGAACTGCTCGATTGGGGCTGCGGCACGACGATGCAAGTGCTGGAACTCGACGCACCGGCATTCGATAACGATGACCTGAACCGGGACATCGATTTTTCGTCGGCGGGAATCAAGCGGCGCTGGCTCGCGGGCTACGAGGACACGGCCCGCCTGCTGAAGCGCGCACCCTGGCGGGAAACGCTGGACCCGATGGAAGGCATCTCGGTCTTTCGCATGAACTCGGCGGACAGCCAGAAATAAATCGCCTCAGCACCGCAAGCGGCAACGCCGGCGCGACGCCGGCCGCCGCGCACGCCTTGCGCGGCCGCTCACCGCCCAATCCATTTGTACCTTGCAGGCAAGACTGTTTGTCCATGGCGGGTGTTCGAAATCGGCTCCAATGCGCCTAGATTTCATACCCATCGGAGCCGCTGGCCCGATCAGCATCTGATCAAATCACTTATCTGGAGATTTAGCCATGAGCACCTCACAAAAAGTCGTTGTCGTTACGGGCGCATCGCAAGGCATTGGCGCCGAAATCGTCAACGCATTTCGCAAGCTCGACTATCGCGTCGTTGCAACCGCACGTTCGGTCAAGCCGTCGGAAGATCCCAACGTCCTGACCGTGGCAGGCGACATCGCCGACCCGGCCACCGCGCAGCGCGTGGTCTCCGAAGCCGTCGCCCGTTTTGGCCGCATCGACACACTGGTCAACAACGCCGGCATTTTCGTCGCCAAGCCTTTCACCCAATACACGGCCGAAGACTACGCAACCGTCACCGCCGTGAACCTCTCGGGATTTTTCTACATCACGCAACTCGCTATTGCCCAAATGGAAAAGCAGGGTAGCGGTCACGTGGTGAGCGTCACGACGAGCCTGACCGACCACGCAATCGACGGCGTGCCCTCGGTGCTGGCCTCGCTGACCAAGGGCGGCCTGAACTCGGCCACGAAGTCGCTCGCCATCGAATATGCGAAGAAGGGCATTCGCGCAAACGCCGTTTCGCCGGGCATCATCAAGTCGCCGATGCACCCGCAAGAGACCCATGCAGCGCTCGGCGCACTGCATCCGGTCGGGCATATGGGCGAAATGAGCGATATCGTGGGTGCGGTCCTGTATCTGGATTCGGCGCCGTTCGTGACAGGTGAAATCCTGCACGTCGACGGCGGCCAGAGCGCGGGCCACTGATCGCGCCCAGGGCGCCGCCGGCCGGCGCCCTTCACGTCAACCGAGGACTACGGAGAACGACATGCCTATCGTCACGATTCAGGTGACCCGCGAGGGTTCCAAACCCGGCAACGATGCCGTCACGGCCGACGAAAAAGCCCAACTCATCGCGGGCGTCAGTCAGTTGCTGCTGGACGTGTTGCACAAACCGCTCGAATCGACCTTCGTGGTCATCGAGGAGGTGAACACCGAGAACTGGGGTTGGGGCGGATTGCCCGTTCTAGCGTATCGGAAACAGCTGAGCCAGAAGCCGGGTTGAGCGACAGCACCTCGATCGCTCAACCCGTATAGTCCGTCAGCCCGCTGAGCGAGGATCCATTACTCCGCGAACTGCCGCAAGCGCTGAACGCTCTCCTTCAGTTCGCGCTCCAACTGGGCCACCAGTTCGGCAGCGGGCAACGACCTCGCCAGAGCGGCCGCCTGACCGGCCCACTGCGCGCCGTAGCCGAACTCCCCTTTGGCTTTCGCGGCGGCGTGAAGGGCTTTTCCCGCATCGTAGGCGATCGGATACGGGGGCGGCTCGGGTGAGCGCGCGTTGGCGCCGAGGGCCGTGAAGCGGTTCGCCATGCTTCTCGCGGTCCGCCCGGAGATTGCCGCCGTGAAGGTCGTGCGGCGCGCCGCCTCGCCCAGCATCGCGCGGCGGTAACCGTCGTCGATCGAGCTTTCGGGACAGGTCACGAATGCCGTGCCAAGCTGCGCGGCCTGGGCGCCGAGTGCGAGCGCCGCAGCAATACCGGCACCGTCCATGATGCCGCCGGAAGCGATCACCGGCAGCCGGCATCGGCTGACCAGCAAACGGGTGAGTGCGAAGGTGCCCAGCCCGTCGTCATACGCTTCGGGATCGAAGACACCGCGATGCCCGCCGGCCTCGATGCCTTGCGCCACAATCGCATCGACGCCCGCCTCCTCAACCTGCGCCGCCTCCTCCAGATTTGTCGCGCTGGCAAGCAGCTTGATACCCGCCGTCTTCAGTTCGGCGATGACATTGGCGGAAGGCAAGCCGAAGTGGAAACTGACGATCGCCGGTTTCTCTTCGAGAAAAACCGCCAGCATGGCCGGGTCCGCCGCGAAGCTCGTGTAGATCTCCGAGAGCTTTGCCGGCGGCATCACCCCATACTTTTCGAAATGCGGCGCGAGCCAGTTCAACCATTGCTGCTCGCGTGCCGCGTCCGCTTGCGCCGGTTGATGGCAAAAGACGTTGATATTGAACGGCTTGCCCGTCAGCGCGCGGGTCTCCCGGATCACCTTGCGAGCGCCTTCAGCGTTCATCGCTCCCACACCTAGCGAGCCAAGGCCGCCTGCGTTGGAGACAGCCGCAGCCATGGCGGGCGTACTGACGCCGGCCATGGGCGCCTGAATGATTGGCTTGTCGATACCCAGCAGGTGCAGCAAGGCACGATTGTCTGTCTGGTCGGTCATGTCGCTTCCCCATCGAGTCTCACTACAATATAGTCCTGATATTCCATACGAAGCTCTATTGCGCACCGGACGCGGCCGCACCGTCGTTGTGTTCGCGTTGCGGTCGTTCCGGGCGACATTCTGCCCGGACAAGACAGCACGATCAGACAAGTCGCCGAGAGACCATGCAGCGTCAATTTGAAGACGTCCTTCTGGGCAGTATCGAACTGTTCTGTCTCGCGGCCGAACTCGAGAGTTTCACCGAGGCCGCGAACGCCGCGAGCGTCACGCCGGCCGCCGTCAGTCGCACGGTCGCACGTCTGGAGGAACGCCTCGGCGTGCGCCTGTTTGTGCGGACCACTCGGCAGATCCGGCTGACGGACGCGGGAAGACGGTACTTCGAACAATGCCGGCAGGCGCTCGCCCAGCTTGCCGAAGCCGAACGCGAAGCGACCGGACAACAGACGGCGCCCACCGGCGCGCTGCGAATCAGCATGCCGACGCCATATGGCCACTATCGCGTGCTTCCCTTGCTGGCCGAGTTTCGCAGCCGCTATCCGGGCGTCACGGTCGAAACGCATCTCAGCAACCGCAACATCGACTTTGGTGAAGAAGGCTTCGACCTGGCCATTCGCGGCAGCGCGCCGGGCGACTCCGGTCTGATCGCGCGCAAGATCGAAGACGCGGAACTGGTGGTCGTAGCGTCGCCGGCCTATCTGCGGGGCACCGCCAAACTCAAAACGCCCGACGATCTGGTCCATCACGACTGCATCCAGTTCGCGTTGCCGAGCACCGGCCGCAACATTCCGTGGCTGTTCAAACACGAAGACGCGGTGGTCGAGACGATGACACGCGGCGCTTACACGTCCTCGGGCGATGTGCTTGCCGGGGCCACGCTCGCGCGTCACGGAGCGGGCCTTTTTCAAACCTATCGTTTCATCGTCGAGAAGGATATCGCCGAGGGTACGTTGAAGGAGTTGCTCACTCCTTACGGCGGTTGTTCGCGGCCGTTTGTCCTGCTCTATCCGCATGCGCGACACCTGTCGTCACGCGTGCGCAGTTTCGTCGACTTCCTGATGGAAAGGCTCGGATCGTAGGCGTGCAGGTGTTCGCGCGATGGTCACGGTGTCAGGATCGCAGCGGAAAAATAAACTTCGCAGCGAGCAGTCCGAGCGCTCCGCCGAGAAGCGTCTCCCAGGCGCGCGCGCCAAGAAACGAAACAGAGTGCACGCCGCCGATCGCCAGCGTCACGATCAACGTGAAGGCAAACGCCGCGCAGGCGATATCGTAACGATTGGGCAATGCCATCGCGTAGACGATCATCGCGACCGCCGCGGCGGCCCAGGCGAGCAGCGGAGCATGCTCGACGAGCGGCAGGCAAGCGAGCCCCAGCGGCACGCCGATCAAGGTGCCCACAATCCGTCGACGCACCCGCTCCACGGTCCCGCTTGCCGAGCCGGCCACGACGTACGTGCATGCCGTGATGGCCCAGGCCGACTCCTCGAGTCCCATCGCGCCGTTCAACGCAACGACGGCCAGCGCGCCGCTTGCCGCCTGCAGGCCCATGATCAGTTCAGCCGGTAGTTTCCAGCGATCCGGCACGTCGGCGGGCGCAAGCACCATGGTGGCCGGACGTTCCGCCGGCCCGCTGAGCAGACGCGGCACGACTGACGCGAGCATGGCGATCAATCCGGCGACCGCGACCGCCGGTAGATCGACGGCCGTCAGATGCGCACTGTAGGCCAGCAACTGGCCAATGTAGACCTGCGAGCCGGTTCCCGCACCCAGAATGCCGAAGCGCTTGAGGTAGCCGACGAGAAACGCGCCCGTCACGAGCGTCAGTTCGGGACCTGCGTTGCCGATCGTCTGCAGAAGCGGGGCGAATCCGATAAACATGGCCGCACCGAGCGCAGCGGCCACGCACAGGAGCACCAGATCGCGGCTGGATTCCGCCCGCGAGACGCGCGCTTCCGAGACGCTGGCCCAGAGGGCGAAGCTGCTGGCCAGCGACCCGACCACCGTGGCGCCGGGCAGACCATGCGTGACGTCCTGCAAGGTTCCGAGCGCGGCGGCGATGCCGTAGGCGGTGACGAGTCGCAGCCCCTTGATCCGGCGATGCGTGCCGGGGTCGATCCGTTCCAGCCATGCCCATAGCAACCGGCAGGCGCCGCACCGACCCTTGTCTGTCCGTCCGCCCCCCATGCCGCCGCTCGCCTCGCGATCTTGCGCGTCGGCGCCGACACCCTTGTCGTCGTCCTCGAGGATCACTTCTGGCTTCACGGCGTTGTGCGCTGTCGAATCGGGGTAGCTCGTAGTCTAGTCGAAAGGAACGCAGCGGCTCCGGTCGAAAATCGTTCTCAGCGGCTTGCCGCCGGCCTGCCCTGCCTTGGCGCGAGCGCCACTTGCTGAGCGCCATCCGCGAATCGCGGCTTTCTACTATCGAAATTCGCATGCGATTTAATCGCATACGCTTGACAAAGCCAAACTTCTCGACCATTATTCGACGCATGCGATTACATCGCATGCGATTTAAAGCGATTCGACACCCTGCACTCTTCAAGGAATTCATCATGACCAAGATCGAAACTGTCCTCTCCACCGGCAAAACCCATACGAAAGTCAACGGCCGCGGCGGTCGCGTCGACCTGCAACTCTCCTCGTCCGAAGGCCCTGCCGACAACCTCGCGTTCACGGCCGTTCAGGCCCATCCGACCGCGGAAAAACTGTTCGCGGGCGCATGGTCGTCCTGCTACATCCTGGCGATCGGCCTCGTGGCTCAGGAGAAGAAGGTGAAGCTGCCGGCCGATCTGTCGGTCGAGGTCGAGGTCGATCTGGGCATGACCGGTAACGCCTATTTCCTTCAGGCGCGCTTTAACGTCAGCGTGCCGGGCGTGGCGCGCGAGCTCGCCGAGGCCATCGCGCACGAAGCGCACGAAGTCTGCCCGTATTCGAAAGCCGTGCGGGGAAACATCGACGTCGTCGTCAACGTAGCCTGATCCTGATCGGCCACTCAACGAATCCGGGGCGCGATTCAGCATGGACTGCGCCTCTCACTCCCCACTTTTCACGGAGTTTCATCATGAAATCCAAACTCATTGCCGCACTGCTCGTCGCCCTGTCTACTTCCGCCGCCGCGCCCGCGTTCGCGAGCGGCTATGGTCCGGCGCCCTTCTATCGGCCCTCGGCCGGCGCACCGGCGTCGCAACGTGGGCAAAGCGCGCAAACCGTCGCGGCGAGCGCCGATGAAGCGGCCGGCTCGCAAGCGGCATACGGCGGCGTGGTCGCCGGTCATTCCGAATCAGCGGGTGGTGCCGCCGTTGCGCCGCGCGACGGTCTCTACGCACGTCATTAGGCCGCGTCGCCGGCCGCGGCACGGTCCCGGCCGGCTCGGCATGACAATGCCGGCATGATGGGCTTTAGCCGCCGGCCGACCGGCAAGGCCGATCTCTGGCATGCTTGTGGGATCGCATCCGACAACGGCAAACCAACCCACCTGCGAGTGGCGCGGCGCCACTGACAAAAAGGATTGAAATGACGACGCAAACCGAAACCGCCATTCTGGCCGGCGGCTGCTTCTGGGGCATGCAAGACCTGCTGCGCCGTTACCCCGGCGTGCTGTCCACGCGTGTGGGCTACACCGGCGGCGACGTGCCCAACGCCACGTATCGCAACCACGGCACGCATGCAGAAGCGCTCGAGGTGGTGTTCGACCCTGCCCAGATCAGCTACCGTCAGATCCTGGAGTTTTTCTTCCAGATTCACGATCCGACGACCAGGAACCGCCAGGGCAACGACGTCGGAATGAGCTACCGCTCGGCCATTTTCTATCTCGACGACGAGCAGAAGCGAGTCGCCGAAAACACCATTGCCGACGTCGAAGCATCCGATCTGTGGCCAGGCAAGGTTGTGACCGAGATCGCTCCCGCAGGCCCGTTCTGGGAAGCCGAACCGGAACATCAGGATTATCTGGAGCGTATTCCCAACGGATACACGTGCCACTTCGTCCGGCCGGACTGGAAGCTGCCCAAGCGCGGCTGATGGTGAACCCGGGCGCCCACGGTCGAGCAACACCGCGGCGCAAAAGCGGAAGCCCATAGACGGCGACGTCTATGGGCTTCTTTCATGGGCAAAGCGCTTGAAGAGTCCTTGGATCGCGCGGTCATGGCAACCGCGAGCGACCGCCCCGCTCATTCCCCGTCGTGAACCGCTTTGACGAGATTGTTGCGCAGCGTCACGATCGCCTTCTGCACTTTCGCGAACTCGTCCGGCGCGAGACCGGTCGCTTCGACGAGGTCCATGCTCAGGCCTTTCTCACGCAGCCGCCGGCCGCTTTTCGTCAGGCCGACCAGCACCTGGCGTTCGTCGTTGGGGTCGCGCTGCCTTTCCACATAACCCGCTGCTTCCAGCTTCTTCAGGATCGGCGTGAGCGTGTTGGATTCGAGAAAGAGCTTCTCGCCCAGACTGCTGACGGTCTGGTTGTCTTCCTCCCACAGCGCAATGATCGTGATGTATTGCGTATAGGTCAGACCGAGCTCTTCGAGAATGGGCTTGTATGCCTTGCCGAACGCCAGATTCGCGGAATAAACCGCAAAGCACAGGAAGTCGGACAGCTTCACATTCGCGGCGGCTGACGGGTCGGTCGATTTCATCTGCGTCCTCGTTGGGCGTAGGCAAGTGCCTCGTAGACGCGATTATATATCGCATGCGATCAAATCGCAATCGCTCTAAAATCGCGCACGGCAATGTTCCGCGATTCAGCGAGCCCCGTTTGGTCAGCCGAGCGATGCCGCCGCGATGGAGGTTCGAGAGTTCTGGCGTATCAACGTCAATGGCGAACGAGCCGGTACGACATCAGGCCGCCGCGCTGACTTGCGCCCGCTGCGTGCCGACCGCCTCCAGAACCGCTTGCACGACCCGCTCGACGCTCGGCCAGTTCCGCGCGTGCTCGCCCGCGACATACTGCTCGGGTGACACGCTGCGGTACGGCGGCGGGTAGCCCCAGATGGCATCGTGCCGTTCGGGTTTGGTCACGCTGCCGCCGATCACGGCGACAGTCGGACGGCGAAACGCGGCCGCGACGTGCATCAGCATCGTGGAGTTCGTCAGCACGACGCCGGCCTGTTCCGTGAGGGCGAACATGATGCGCATCGGCACCTCGCCGGCTACCGAGCGGACCGGCACGCGCGGCCCCGCTGCGGCGATCGCCTCGGCGGCACGCGCTTGATCGGCTTTGCTGCCGACGATCACGATATCGCACGCATCGCCCGCTTGTTCGAGCGTCTGCGTGATCTGCGCGAGTGCGGCGCCGACCTGGCGAGCGTCCCACGCCTTGGTCGGAACACCCGCCCCGACACCGACGATCAATCGCACGGTGCGACGGCCCGGCACGCTAGCCGTATTCCAGATCCGCGCGGCGCTTGCGCGCTCGTCGTCGGTCAGAAACAGTTGGGGGCGTGCTTCCGGCAGCGCCGTTGCGCCCAGCAGCTCGCCCTGCGCGAGTGCCGCGCGTCCGCATTGCCGGGCAGCGAATTCGATATGCGCCTGACACCCGCTCCAGCCGCCGCGATAACCGCGCACGCCGATGCGATAACGCACACCGGCGCGCATCAGCAGCAGCGCGCCCATGTAGCTGCCCAGCACATCGATACCGACATCGAAGCCGCCGCGCGCGCGCAGCGCGGCGACTTGCGGCGACTTCCACAGAAAACGCAACACGTTGCGGTGCGAGCGGTCCTCGACCAGCTTGTTATTCCAGGGCGCGTCGATCTCCACGATCTCGTCGACGAAAGGGTTGTTCTCGAGAATCGGACGCCCCCAACTGCCCACGCCCGCGATCAGGCGTGTGGTCGGAAAGCGCGTGCGCAGCGCTTCGAAGAGCGGCGTGGTGGTGAGCAGCTCGCCGAAATCGTTCGGACGCAGCACGAGAATCTCGCGCGGCGTGTCGCGATGCGGGTCGAACCGTGGACGGTGAAACCGGCCCATCAACCAGACCGGCGATTCAATCAGCAGGCTTTTCCAACCCATTGCGTCTCCAATCGGCAGAGGGTTATCGCCGTCGCCGTGCATCGACGCGCGGCGGCAGGCGGCCCGGGCGCGCATGGCGCCGGTGCGCCGCAGGCGCCGCCCGGATCTCGCTCCGATTGTGCATGGTTGCCGCAGTACGCTCTGTGGCCGCGCGTACAGAACCGTGGACTGCGTGCCGTCCGTCTGCTAGCGGCTCTCTTCTCGCGGACGAGACGAGGTTGGCACAGTCGATCGAAGCCTCACCGTCAGCAGCTCTCGATCGCCTGGCGCCTGGCACGGCCGGCGAAAACCAGCAGCAGCCCGGCCGCTGCCAGCACCGCGCCGGCAATCGGCACCGCCGAATAACCCAGCCCCGCTGAAATCACCGCGCCGCCGGCGGCGGCGCCCAGCGCGTTGCCGAGATTGAACGCCCCCACGTTCACTGACGACGCGAGCCCCGGCGCCTCGGCCGCCGCGTGCATCACGCGAATCTGCACCGGCGGCACGATCGCAAACGTGGCCGCGCCCCACACGAGCATGCCGATCAACGCGCCCACGTGGCTGGTGAGAACGAACGGCAACGCCACCATGATGACCGCCAGCGCGCCGAGAAACAGCTTCGTGCTGCCGTCGAGCGACCAGTCGGCGAGCCGTCCGCCCAGGCCGTTGCCGATCGTGAAGCCGATGCCGATCAGCACCAGCGCGATCGTGACGAAGCCCGCGGAGGCGCCCGTCAAATTGTCGAGCACCGGCGCCACATAGGTGTAAAGCGTGAACATCGCGCCGGCGCCCATCACGGTGGTGGCCAGCGCCATCAGCACTTCAGGCCGCGCCAGCACCCGCAACTCGCGGCGGACGTCCGGCATCTTGCCCGCATCGCCTCGCGGCAGCGCAACGGCCAGTGCGGCAATCGCCAGCACGCCGAGCCCCGCGGTGCCGGCGAACGCCATGCGCCAGCCGATCTGCTGACCGATCCAGGTCGCGGCCGGCACGCCGCCAATATTGGCGATCGTGAGTCCCATGAACATGGTGGCGACCGCGCTCGCGCGCTTCTCGCGCGGCACGAGATTCGCCGCGACCACGGAGCCGATGCCGAAAAACGCGCCGTGGTTCAGGCTTGTAACAAGGCGTGCGGCGAGCAGCGTCCAGTAGCCGGGCGCCATGGCCGACAGCAGATTGCCGATCACGAAGATCGACATGAGCGCGATCAGCGCTTTCTTTGCGCGCAGTCTGCCGAAGGCGAGCGTCATCAACGGCGCGCCGAGCATGACGCCGAGTGCGTAGGCGCTGATCAGCAGGCCGGCGGCGGGAATGGAGACGCCCACGCCGTTCGCGATCACGGGCAACAAGCCCATTGGCGCGAATTCGGTCGTGCCTATGCCGAACGCGCCGACAGCCAGGGCCAACAGTGCCCAGGTTGGTTTCATACCCGGTTTCATACCTGGTTTCATACTTATTCTCCCTGCAAATATCGCAATCGACGGATTGTCGGGCAGTGGACACCTGACAAACACCCTTCCGGCGGCAATTAAGTATTGACGGAGAAGCACGAATGCCGATCCGCGCCGCCCCGGGCACACGGCGTGCTTCCTCTTGCCTTGGTACGAAGCTGACTGTTCAACAGATAACAAGGAGCCAAAATGAAAGCAAAGACACTCATCTGCGCGACCGCTCTCGCCGCAATCTGTGCGTCGCAAGGCGCCTACGCGCAAATTGCCGGACTGCAGCCGCTCGGCGGCACGGTCGAGCAAACCAATGCGCTGCTAAAAGGCTGGAGCGTGCGGCGCGCCCTGATCGACGAGCCTGTCTACAACGATCTGAACGACAAGATCGGCAGCATCTATGACGTGATCATTTCGCCGGACCGCAAGGCAACGTATGCCGTCGTGTCGGTGGGTGGCTTCCTCGGCATGGGCAAGCACTTCGTGGCGATTCCGGTCGATCACTTCCAGATCCGCGACGGCAATCTGTTCCTCGCCGGCGCGACCAAGGATGCGCTGAAGTCGGTGCCCGAGTTCGAGTACAACAAGCTCGAAAAAGCGACCAAGCCGCGCAAGGTCAAGGTGGAATAACGGGACGTGGCAGGCCGTGATGCGGGAGTGAGACGGCTCGCTCCCGCAAAGGCCTTACAACAGCCTCGATTCAGCGATTGGCGGCCGTGACCAGTTGCAGCGGCGTTTCGATCACCCTCGACAATTCGCTCTGCTTTTTCTGCTCGGTCACCGCCTTCAACGCCACGTCGACGCCGTAGATCGCCTGGCGAGCGGCGAACTGATTGATCGTGGCAAGCACGCGGCCATCGGCGAGCAGCGGCTTGATCGCGTCGATATCGTTGTAGCCGGTGATGTAGACGCCGCCCGTTCTGCCGGCGTCGCGAACCGCGTCGACCGCGCCCATTGCCATATTGTCGTTGCCGCACAGCAAGCCGCGAATCTGCGGATGCTCGTTGAGCATCTTCGAGGCGACGTCGCGGCCTTTCCCGTACTCCCATTCGCCGGACTGAACGGCGACGATGCCGATGCCCGCCGCATTCATCGCGTCTCGGCAACCTTCCGTGCGTTGCTGCGCATTGCGATCGGCGGGACTGCCTTCAATGATGCCCACCTGATCGCCCGCATTGAGCCGCCCCGCCAGATAATTGCCGACCTGCTGCGCGCCCTTGCGATTGTTCGGCCCGACGAACGGCACGGAAATTCCGGCCGCGTCCTGCGACGCGTCATCAAGCGGGTTGTCGATCGCGATCATGATGATGCCCGCCTTGATCGCGCGAGCGACAACCGCGGTCAGCGCTTTCGAATCCGTCGGCGCGATGACGATCGCGTTCATCTTTGCCTTGATCATCTCCTCGACCATGCGGATCTGCCCGGCAGTATCGCTTTCGGTGGCCGTGGCGCGCACCGTCA
Organism: Burkholderia sp. WP9; assembly: GCF_900104795.1. NCBI lineage: Bacteria > Pseudomonadati > Pseudomonadota > Betaproteobacteria > Burkholderiales > Burkholderiaceae > Burkholderia > Burkholderia sp. WP9. Next base: position 2,298,408 of record NZ_FNTG01000002.1, on the reverse strand, counting down.
AACCGAATTGCGACGCGAAATGCCGCTGGTAGTCCTGCGCGGCGCTCGCCATCGCCACCGTGAATGGATCGGTCTGCGACTTCAGCACGAGCGCGATCTTGAGCTTGCCGCCCTGTGCAGCCACGGCGCCCACGGTTCCCACCGTGCCGGTGATGCCGGTGGCGGCCAACGCGGCGGCAAGCAACACGCGACGGCGCGTCTCCCGATAGGGCTTTCCTCGAGGCGTGTTCTGCATCATTGAATCTCTCCTTCTGGGGCGGGCCGACGAATGGCCGTGCCGCATTCGGATGAAAGCCGCTCGATACGCTCGCCACGCTGCTGTTTGCCGATCATCAATCGCCCTTCAGCGCCAGCAAACGGGCGGCGATGTCGTCGAACAACGGCCGGCTTTCGATCGCCTCGCTCAAGCAATTGTCCTTCAACTCCACCAACGCCGCTGCGGTGTCCGAGTGCGAATCCAGCCAGTCGCATCGTTCGATCAACTCTTCGAGCAGACAGCCATATGCCCTGACTTCGAGACGCTGAAGCGCAAGGCCGGTGTTCCGGTCGCCGGGCGCATAGAAAGACGCCGCGCCGAAATCTCCCAGCAACGCGCGCCCGTGTCCGCCATACAGAATATTGTGGGCGTACAGATCGCCATGCATGATGCCTTGCTCATGCAGATGACGCGCCGCCGACGCCATACCGTATGCAATGCCCAATGCCGACGCCGCATCGAAACGCGTGTCAGCGCCGTACACATCGCGCGTGCAGGATTCGAGGCTCGGAGGACCGGCGAGGTTGCTGAACTGCGGATCGATCAGTTCCATCACGAGGCCATGCGTGCCTGCCGGATGGTCCTTCACCTTTCCCGCTACCGGGATCAGATTTGCGTGATCGCCCGCACGAATGCAGGCCGCCATCTCGCAGTCCGGCAAGCCGTCGCTCGTGACTGCTCCCTTGAACAGCTTCACGGCGACAGCGCGGGACGCATCGCGACGGCCCGCAAGCGCGGCGCGATAGATGACGCCGGAGGCGCCCTCGCCCAACGGCGCTTCGAGTTTCAACTCGTGCCATGGAATTGCGGCGATCGGCGTGTCGATCAGCGCCGCCGCCTCGAGCGCTTCGCTGAACGGATTGCCGGCGTACGCCAGCCACGAAAGTCGCGGCAGACCCAGCAACCACGCGGGCAGTTCGCCGAGCTGATTCGCCGCGAGACGCAGCAATTCGAGCCGCGAGCAGTCGGCCAATGCCTCGGGAAGCGTACGCAGGCGGTTGCCTGCCAGCATCAGCTTTTGCAATTGCGTACAGCCGCCGATTTCGGCCGGCAGCGCTTCGATCTCGTTGTCGGTGAGGATCAGCCAACGCAGTTGCGGTGGGAGCGCGTTGCCGGAAACGCGCCGGATGCGGTTTGCCTTGAAGCCGACCATGCTCAATAGCGAACACTGGCCCAGCACTTCCGGCAACTCGGTGAACGGGTTGTCGGAGGCAAAGAGAATGCGCAGCTTGCCCAGTCGTGGCAAATCGTCGGGAAGCGACGTGAGCGCGTTGCCCGACAGGTCGAGAACTTCCAGCGTGTCGGCCAGATCGAAAATCTCCCAGGGAAATTCGGTCAACCCGCATGCCAGTTTGAGCCGGCGAGTACCCGCGAGTTGTCCGGTCCGGAGTTGTTCAAGTGTTGTCGTCACAGTCGTAGTGGAGATGTCCGGTTGCCGGCGCGCTTCGTATCGAAGGTATCAATTCTACTGAGTCGCGAGCCTGACGCGAAAACGGTTGTACAGTGACGCTTCGTTCGCGTTCTCTTCAGCACAGCAGCCCCGCGATGGGCGAACGCTCGCAAGGGACCGGACAGCAAGATTCGGAGCGTCTTCAGAGGGCACAAGGCTGACACTGTTGGATGTCGACCCGTTGTGGCCCGTTCGCCGCGCGCATTCGCAGACTCGCCGTGCAGCATCTGTGCCTCCAAACCGTCAGGAGCAAGCAAAGTGACCTACGCCTACAAGTTGATGGACTCTCCCGTCGGCCAGTTGAAACTCGTTGCGAACGGCGAGCGCCTCGCCGCCATTCTGTGGGAGAACGACAAGCCGAACCGGGTGCGTCTTGGGGAATGGATCGAAGCGAATGATCGTCCAGTTCTGATCGATACCGAACGGCAATTGAACGAGTATTTCGCCGGCACGCGGCGCGAATTCGACCTGCCGCTTACGTTCCAGGGAACGGACTTCCAGAAACAGGTCTGGGCCGCGCTGTTGACCATCCCGTTCGGCCAGACGCGCAGCTACGCGGAAATTGCCATGCAGATCGGCAACGTCAACGCGGTGCGGGCGGTCGGTGCGGCGAACGGCAGAAATCCGATCTCCATCGTGACGCCGTGCCACCGGGTGATCGGCGCGTCCGGTGAATTGACCGGCTTCGCGGGGGGCCTGGCGAACAAGATGTTTCTGCTGTCGCTCGAAGCCGGCCAGACTTCGCTGGAAGCGGAAGCCGACAGGCAAACCGATATGTTCGCGCTCGAAGAAAAGCCCGCAGTCGAGGCTCGGGCTAAATCCGAAGCCCAGACGAAACCCGCACGCCATGCGCCGAGCCGCGGCACGCAAAGTTCACTGTTCGGAAACTGAGCGGGCGCATGCCTTGCGACGAACACGCCGGATTCGTCGTGCCGCGTTGAACGCGTCGTGACAGGCCACGTTGCCATGCGCATAGAAGCACCTATCCTTGAGAGGCCCTTGGGGCGTCAACAGGAGGATGACATGCGCATGCTTCTCAACATACGAATCCCGCACGAGCCGTTCAACACCATGGTGCGCGAAGGCAGCGTCGGGAACGTGATCCGACAAATACTGGAAGAGGCAAAACCGGAGACCGTCTACTTTACCGAGCAGAACGGGGCACGCGGGGCGGTGATGGTGGTGGATATCGACGCCGCATCATCGATTCCCGCACTCGCGGAGCCATGGTTTCTGAAATTCAACGCCGACTGTGAATTGCGTATTGCGATGTTGCCGGAAGACCTGATGAAAGCCGGACTGGAGAATCTCGGCTCGAAGTGGAAATAGCCCATGCCGTTGGCGGTTCCCGATTTGCACCGCCGACGGCTACGCAACTCCAAATGCACTATCCCGCGCGGTCAGCCGAGTTCGAACGAAGTCACGCCGAATATGCGTTCAATGGGAAGCGTGGGCGGTTCCTGCGTGTACATCCGCGCGGTTTCGAATACGCTCGTCATGCCGTGCCGTTCGGCCAATGCGACCGCATCTGCGTTGATCTCCGGCACGTCGAAGAAAAACGTTTCGCCCGGAATGCTCGACATCAACCCGGAGAACAGCTCGCTGGCAATCTCCACGTTGTCCGCGAACAATGGGCCGATCTTGCTGCCGCTCCTGCAACGCCGCAATACGCCGTAACCGACAAGCTGCCCGTCGCGCACCGCGACTCGTGCAATCGCATCAGGTTGCGCAAGCCATGCGGCGAGAAAACGCTCACGCGCAGCGGGGAAGCATTGCCGATCGTAGTGGTTCAACACTTCGAAAGGCAGCGCCGAGGCGTTCAGCAATCCGGCATGTGCGTCGCCCTGAACGACGCCTTGCGCAATGCCCTGAAAGCGGATGTTGCGATACGCAAGCTGAAATCCGGACTTTTTGTAATTCGCTTGCTGAGCGACCACGCCATCCAGACCGACGTTACGGTTTCGCAGATACGCCATGCCGTGTTGCCAGACACACATACCGAAACCTCGACCGCGAAACGCCTCCTTCACGATATAAAGCCCGATGAAGCCAAAGGTCTCTCCGTACGCGACAGCGGATAGACACGCCACTGGCTCGCCGCGCCATTCGCCGATGAAGAACCCGTCCGGGTCGGCCGCGCGAAAACAGGCAGCGTCGTGCAGACCGGGGTTCCAGCCTTCCTGCGCGGCCCATTCCACCGCCAAAGCGAGGTCGTCGGCCGACATACTGCGCACGACGAAATCCTCGTGCCCGTTGCGCTTCGTCATGATCGTTTAGCCCACTGTTCCTGGCACATCGCCGCCTCACTCGTGGCCCTCAGAAGCGGGCGAAGAAAGCCCGCGCCGCCAACATGCAGAACGACGCCACCAGTCTGCCGTGATAGGCACGCAATACCGCCGCTGCTCCGCCGTCGGTCGCACCGCCGGCGACAGCCTGACTCGCGACTTCCGCCTTCGCGCTCGCGAAACCCTGTTTGATCGGCGCGTACGGATCGCCGGGCCCGGCGACGGCGGAATCCACATCCAGCACGGACGTGAGTCCCGCAGGCACCTTGGCGTTCTGCCAGTATGCCTGCTCGATACGCGCGTTGAAAAAGAACACAGTGGGATCGGACTGGCCGCCGCACAAAAGGACAGGGGCGCGCGGCAACCAGTTGCGTAAGTCGTTGCGCTTGAACGCCTGACGCAATGGATGCCGCGGAGCCGTTGCCGGCTCCATCGCCGCGGTCGCGTTGGGAAATGCGCCGTCGGGATTGGCGGCCGCATCTTCGAGCAGCGTCAGTCGATAAGCGTTGCGCACGAGGTTGGCCTTGCCGAAGCCCGCCGCGAATAGCGGCGTCAGTACAGGCGGCGTCAATGGCGGCACGGCGGGCGGCGTGATCGAGGCAAACTGCGGCGCGGGCGGCAGGCTGCTGAAGAGTTGCGTCGACGGCAGCTTGCCCGCGGCGATCAGCTGATTGAGCGGCTGTGCGTTCGGCAGCAACGTCTCGATACCGGATGCGTAGGCGGCGTCGTAAAAGTCGCCGGGCCGGCGGTAGATGTTCTCGTAAGCGCGCTGGTAACCGGTCACGATCAGCGTCGCGAAGAGCGTCGAACCCAGGTTGACCGCGCCTTCGATCAGCGCGTCGGCGATAGCGGCGAGTGCATACGGACCGGAGCCCGGCGCGGATGCGGTCACGTTGATGCCGGCCGCTTGCAACGCGCGATGCGTCGCCAATGCAACGAAGCCGCCTTGCGAATAGCCAGTGACGAATAGCTTGCCGTTCTCGCGTGCGCTTCGGTCGGGTTTCAGGTCGGCTAGCGCGAGGCGCGCCGCCCGCAGCGAATCGATCATATCGGCGGATTGCTGATCGGCGTTCAGATAGGGGTGGTACGGGAGATCAGAGCCGGCGTAGCCCGCATAGTTGCTCGCCACGACGAGATAGCCGTGCGCCGCATACATGGCCGCCACGCTAATGCCTTCCCCTGCGCCGTCGCCATTGCCCGGATCTGTTTGCGTGAGATCGGCGAGGTTGTAGTTGCGGTACGCGGTGGTGCCGTGCGCGTAGAGCATCAGTGGAAGCGCTCCGCTGCATGCCGCCGCACGTCCCGAAGGGATCATCAACGCGCCGCTCGCATGAGTGGGTTCGCCCGCGCCGCCGATGGTGCGGTAGCGAAAGTTCACGATCTCGATGCCGCATGCGGGCTCGCCGGCAATCCGCGCGAGGTGCCGGCCGCCCGCGCTCGAAGCCAGCAATGTCGACAACTCCTGAGCGGTCAGCGTCAACGTGACGTGATGGTCGAGAAGCTCGCCGCGCGCAGTGCATGCTCCGTTGCAACTGGAGTCGGCATGCGCCGTGACACTCGTGCCCAACGTGAACCAGGCCAGCAGTCCGAGGGCCGCGTTTCGCATCGCGACAGACATGTGGAAACTCCGGCTTGTTGGTGTCACGTCGAGTGGGCGGCTTTCCAGAGTGAGATGAGTATAGGTAAACGGAGCGGCACGCCGCCAAGGTCAGGCCGTCCGCTTCGGCAAGACGGGAGGCGGGCCGCTCGTGTTCATCAGCCATTTCCGAGGCACGATGGGCCACTGCGCCCGGCCGTGACCGACGGCTTCGCGCACGCTCGCGAAGTGATCGCCAGCGGTGAGCTTAAGCACTGAACCCGGCGAGGCCGGGTCGGTTGCCGATCTCGCCGCTTACTTCCACAGGGTACGGCCGAAAAACGTCAGTGTGCGGTCCCACGCCAATTGCGACCAGACCGGATCGAACTGCGTCCGCGCGATGCGGCCCGGGCCGACGGCCTGTTCGTTGGCAAAGCCATGGTGCGCGAGATAGCGGTAAAACTCCACGTCGACATTCGCGCCCTTCAGTTTGGCCTCCAGCGCATCGACCGTTTCTGCCGTGAAGAACTCGTCTTGCGTGGCCCAATGACCGATCACCGGCACCGTGATTTTCGATGCATCGACATACTCCAACGGAGGGAAGCCATACCAGACCACCCCGGCCGACACTTCGGGAACATTGCACAGCGCCAGCAAGGTCAGCGCGCCGCCCATACAAAATCCCGTCACGCCGACTTTCGCCGCATGCTGCTTCAGATACTGAGCCGCGCCGCGCACATCTTGCGTGGCCGCGTCGCCGAAATCGAGCCCGTCTAGCAAGTGGTGGGCCTCCGCCTCTTCCACCGTGGTTTTGCCGCGAAAAAGATCGGGCACCAGCGCCACATAACCGGCTTGCGCGAGCCGGTCTGCCACGCCGCGAATCTGGTCGTTCACGCCCCACCACTCCTGAATCACGACGATGCCGGGCGCGCCCTCCAGCTTTTCCGGCTTGGCCAGATAACCCTGGATCTGCTTGCCGTCGGGACGGCTGAACGTGATCATCGAACCCGCTGTCTGTGTCATCAGTTGCTCCTCGAAGTAGACGAAGCCGCTAGCATAGCTCCAGTGAGGGCGGTTCTGCAGACTCGGCGCCGGCTCGGCCTGGCCGCGGCGATCAGTAGGATTTGTAGGGAAGGAATTTGCCGCTGAGCACCACCTTGACCCGGTCGCCGTTCGGGTTCGGTTCACGCTGGATATCCATCGAAAAGTCGATCGCGCTCATAATGCCGTCGCCGAATTCCTCGTGGATCAGCTCCTTGATCGTCGTGCCGTACACGCTGACGATCTCATACCAGCGATAGATCAGCGGATCGGCCGGAACCGCCGTCGGCAGCGAGCCCTTGTACGGGACGATTTGCAGCCAGGCGGTCTCCTCGTCGGTCAGGTCGAACAGTTCGCGAGCGACGGCGGCCTGTTTCGCATCGAGCGTCATCTGGCCGAGCATGGCCGCGGTCGTCCACTCCTTGCTTCGGCCGATCTTCGCGGCGATCTCTCCCCACGTTAGCTTGCTGTTGACTTTCGCGGCGATGATTTTCTTCGTGACGTCGTTGCGATCCATGATGGAGTCCTCCGTGAAGATCGGGCGATACGCGCATGAGAGACGTTGAGAGATAGTACTCAAGACGAAATAAGCGCGCTCGCCGCGACATGCCGCGCGTCAGGTCGGGAAACAGCACGGCCGGTCGAGGTCGGCAATCGGGCCCGGCTGAGTCGGCTCCCGGTTCAGCAGCGCCCGCGTCTGCCGGCACGAGGTCGGAACGTCCATCCCGGCGAACAGCGCGAATCAGCCGAAATGGTCTGCTGCCTGTTCGACGGACTGCGCGGCAACGGGGACGGTCAGGCGACGGCCGATCACACCGAAGATCAGCCCGCGGCGTGCCATTCGAATCGCCGCACCGGGCTGCCACGGGCGGCTTGCCCGCTAGAATCGCTCGAGCACGCCGAACTGCACACCCGCGACCGGCGCGCCCGGATAGGCGACCGGCAGCCCGGTCACGTTGACACCGCGCAGGGTGAAGCTGGCGCCGTCGTGATTCGACAGATACGCCGCACTGAAATAGAACAGTAAGGCGGAAGAAAAGTTATATTCGAACGCCAGGCTGAACTGATCAGCGCTCGCGCCCGCACCGGTGAAGTCGCGCACATGCGTGTAGCCCACCGAGGCGCGCGCATTCGAGGAAAAGCTGTATTGCGCCGAGAGTGCCCCACCCGCGCCGTGATAGAGCGGCGTGCCGCCATCGCCATTGAAGAAGGCGAGCCACACCCGCACTTTGTCGACCGCGTAGGTCGCACCGCCGAGATTCGCGCGCAGTGCGCCCGCGCCGTGTGTCTGCTGACGCGCGTAGAGCAGCCTGAACTCGTCGAGCTGATAGGCGGCGGTGACGTAGTAGCCGTCGATGCCGTTGCCGTCGTTTTCCGCCGGGTCACGCGTGGCCATCATGACAGTGCCGCTGAATCCGCCGACGAGCGGTGACAGATATGTGATCGCGTTGCTCGCGTAGGGCGTGATCTTCGACAGGTTGTTGAGTCCGGAAGCAATCGTGCCGGCGCCGAACGCGTCGAGATCGCCCTTGAACGGGATATAGATCGGCGAGTATTGCCGGCCGAACCGCATCTCGCCCCAGCCGCTGCGCGTGCCGATCCACGCCTGGCGGTTGAACAGAAGACCGGAACTCTGAAGCGAGCCGTCGACCGAGCTGAAGCCGTTTTCCAGCGTGAAGACCAGATCGGTGCCCGCGCCGAGCGGCTCGCTGCCGCGCAAGCCAACCCGCGAGCCGCGATAGGCGCCCGAGTCCAGACGCGGCGTCCACCCGGACCCGGGATCGGTTATTTCGAGGCTGGTGTCGAGCACGCCATACAGCGTGACGGAGCCCGCGCTCGCGCCCGGCGCGGCCAGGCTCTGCGCGCAAAATAGCAACGCCAAACCGCCGACGCCTGCACGCCAACTCGAGCGGCGGCGCCAGGTGGCAAGCTGTGCCAAAGGCGCCCACTTTCGTGGTGGCTCATTCAGTGAATATCTCGCGGCGCCGACCAGATGAAGTCCTCCGTAGGGATGTCCAACGTGCGCTCGCGAAACGATAACCTGGCATGTTCAGACAGGCCGCTCGCCGGACCAGTTGCGAACATAACAGACCTGAGCCAGTTTGCAATTTTCGGCTCGATGGTCCGAGCCGTTCTCCGCGTTGCGCGCACGTTGCTGATCCCCCTGGCTCAGTGCTTCCCGTACTCGTCATGGCGGTGCCACCAGACCCCCGTTTCGTTGCGTCCCTTGGGTGCATGGTCGAGCCACTGGTACATGCCCCATAGCGCATCCACACCGCGCCCGTATGCGGAATACGTGTGGTACACGACACCGTCTTCGAGCACGAACGCGCTCATGCCGGGCCTGTCGAGCGAATAGGTCGGCGCATCGGTTCCGCAGGCGGCCGCGAACTCGACGACGGGCGCCGGGGCCGGCACCACGTCCATGGCATGGCCGCCGCGCTGGAAGTTATAGTCGACGCTGCCTTCGCGTTGTTGCTGCTCGGTGAACGAGACATTCACGTCGAAGTTGAAGTCGCTGCCGGCCGAGGACGCCCACGGAAACGTCCATCCCATGCGCCGCTTGTATGCCTGCAGCTTTGCGAGCGGCGCCCGCGATACCGCCGTCAGCGTGACATCGTGATTCGCGAGGTGGACGACAGACCCGGCGAAGCCGTCCGCGACCGCCGAACACGACGGGCATCCCGCCGTGTAGTCGGGACCGAACATGAAGTGATAGACGAGCAACTGCGAGCGTCCTGCAAAGAGCCCGGCCAGCGAGACGCTACCTTCATCGGTCTCGAATCGGTATGCCTTGTCGATGCGGACCCAGGGCAGCGCCTGGCGCTGCCGGGCCAGTTCGTCGCTCTGCCGCGTGAGCGCTTTTTCGGCTTCGAGCAATTCGAGCCGTGCTGCTAGCCATGCTTCCCGTGTACCGGTGGTGTGTGTCGTCGCCATGCCTCTCTCCTTGGTTCGCTGTACGAAGTCCCGCGCGAAATGCTGCGGGGTGTCGTGCTAGATTAGCCGCGTGCTTCAGACCAAGGGAGTGACAAGTGTGACGGGATTCGCGTAGACCATGGACTCGCTAATGACGGCAGCAGCGCGTGCGCTCGCAGCGGGCGATCCGCTCGGCGCGCTCAATCGCGTGGCGTTGCGCGACGACGCGCCCGCGCTCGCGCTGCGCGGCATCGCCATGGCGCAACTCGGCGATCTGGTTCGCGCGAAGGCGCTCGTGCGTAGCGCCGCGCGCGCCTTCGGTTCAAGAGAGCCGGTGGCCCGCGCGCGATGTGTCGTCGCCGAAGCCGAGATCGCGCTCGTCTCGCGCGATCTGAACTGGCCCACGAAAACGCTGGAAGCGGCACGCGTCACGCTCGAAGCGCACGGCGACCGGCTCAACGCCGCGCATGCGCGCTATCTCGAAGTCCGCCGCCTGCTGTTGATAGCTCGCCTCGACGAGGCCGAACGCGCGCTTGCCGGTCTTGACCCCACGCCATTCCCGCCGGCCTTGAGAGCCGCGCATGAACTGGTCGTGGCCGGTGTCGCGCTGCGCCGCCTGCAGACCCGCGCGGCACGCGCCGCGCTAGAGCGCGCGAGGCGTGCCGCGGGTCTTGCGGGTATCCCCGCACTGATCGCGGAGGTCGACAACGCCGCACTCGTTCTGAACACGCCCGCGGCGCGACTCATTGCGCGTGCCGAAGAACGCCCGCTGCTGCTCGACGAGGTAGAAGCGTTACTTGCATCGAAAGCTTTGATCGTGGACGCGTGCCGTCACGTCATACGCGAGACAGGCGCGGTGATCTCGCTCGCCGGCCGTCCGGTGTTGTTCGTGCTCGCCCGCGCACTCGCCGAAGCGTGGCCGGAGGATGTGCCGAGAGACGTACTCGTCGCGCGAGCCTTCCGGGCCAAGGTTGCCGACGAATCGCACCGCGCACGTCTGCGGGTCGAACTCGGTCGGTTGCGTTCCGTGCTTCGCGCGGTGGCCGGCGTGAGCGCGACGCGGCGCGGCTTCATGCTGATGCCACGACACGCGCAAGAGGTCGTGGTGCTGGCGCGGCCTGTCGAGGACAAACACGCGCCCGTGCTCGCCTTGCTTGCCGACGGCGAGTCGTGGTCGAGTTCGGCCCTCGCGCTCGCGCTCGGCGCGAGTCAGCGCACCGTGCAGCGGAGCCTCGATACGCTCGCGGTGCAAGGCAAGGTGCAATCCGTCGGCAAAGGCCGCGCGCGCCGCTGGATGACCCCGCCCATGCCCGGATTCACGACGACCTTGTTACTCCCTGCGCCGTTGCCGATTGATTAGGATGGCAACACGAAAACCACGAGGGAACAGCCATGAAACGATCACCCGCCGAAATCATCAATGAGTACGGTCCCTTTCCGGGCGTCGAAAAAGTGCATGGCGTCACGTACGACGGCCAGCATGTCTGGTTCGCAGCGGGCGACACGTTGAACGCGTTCGACCCGGCGAGCGGCAAGACGCTCCGTTCGATCGATGTCGCCGCGCACGCAGGCACCGCCTTCGACGGCAAGCATCTGTTCCAGATCGCCGAACACCGCATCCAGAAGATCGACCCCGATACCGGCCGCGTGCTCGCCACGATCCCCGCGCCAGGCGGCGGAGGCGACTCGGGGCTCGCATGGGCCGAAGGGTCGCTGTGGGTCGGGCAGTATCGGGAGCGCAAAATCCATCAGGTCGATCCGCAGACGGGCGCGGTTTTGCGCACCATCGAATCCAACCGCTTCGTGACCGGCGTTACATGGGTGGACGGCGAACTCTGGCACGGCACGTGGGAAGGCGATGAAAGCGAATTGCGGCGCATCGATCCGCGCAACGGCGAAGTTCAGGAGCGGCTCGAGATGCCGTCCGGCGTCAGCGTGTCGGGACTCGAATCCGACGGCGGCGACCGCTTCTTTTGCGGCGGTGGAAGCAGCGGCAAAGTGCGCGCCGTGCGACGGCCCAAATGAGCCGGCGGATGCGTGCCGATTCCACTCGCGAGCCATGATCGCCCTATGGATCAGCGCGGATTCGGCTCGCGTCCCGGCAAGTCCTGCAACAGGTTCATGAACGCGCGCACCTTGGCGCTCAACAGACGCCGCGAGTTGTAAAGCGCCCAGATTTCAACCTGCGGCCCGTCCGCCACGCCCCAACAGACGAGCCGTCCTGCCGCCACATCCTGCTCGACCAGCAGCTTGGGCAAAAGCGCCGCGCCCACGCCGTCCACCACCGCGTCACGCACCATCAGCAGCGACGAGAGGCGCAGCACCGGCATCGGCGCGAGCGTCCACAAGCCGGTTTCGGTGCGGACCGTCCAGATCGCGCCCGGCGACGCCGCAGCCAGCACGATTGCGGGCACCTGCAGGGCGGCGGCATCGCCGGCCGCCTGGGCAGGCATCGACAAAGTGGGTGCGGCGACCAGGAGCCGGTCGTCGCCGTAAATGCGCCGCCCCACGAGTTGCTCGTCATGGGGTGGATTGATGCGGATCACGAGGTCATAGCCGTCCTCCACCGGATCGACGATCCGGTCTTCCGCTATGACTTCGAGTTCGACCTGCGGATAGGCCAACGCGAAACGCGCCGCGATCCGGCCTAGCACCACATGCGAGAACACGATCGGCGCGCTGATCCGCAAGCGCCCGCGCGGCACCGGCGCGCGCGACGCCACCGCTTCGCCCGCCTCCTGGATCTCCGCCATCGGCCCGCGCGTGCGCTCGTGCAGCACGAGACCTTCTTCCGTCAGCCGCAACCTGCGCGAGCCCCGCTCGATCAGCCGCACGCCGAGCGCTTCCTCGAGCTCGGCCACGCGCCGCGACAGCGTGGCTTTGGGGCGGTCGAGTGCCCGGCTGGCTGGCCCGAATCCGCCATGCAGCGCAACAGCATTGAAATCGGCAAGGGACGTCAAATCCATGATCGTTCCAAATATGAGACGAGGTGTCTGAATTTTTGCACTATCGCCACTGAAATGGAACACCTATTGTGTGTCTACGGGCTGACTCACAGTCCATCCAACCTTAGGAGAAAGATCATGGCAATCCTCGTAACTGGCAGCACCGGCGTAGTTGGCACTCAGGTTCTCGACCATCTGGCCGGCAGCGGCGCGCAGGTCCGCGCGCTGACCCGCACGCCGGAGAAAGCGCAATTTCCGGAGGGCGACACGGCGGTTCAGGGTGACCTGTCCGACGTGGACGGATTGCGGCGCGCGATGAGCGGTGTCAGCACACTGTTCCTGCTCGCGCCCAACGCCGCCGACGAACTCACGCAAGCGCTGCAAGCACTGAGCGTGGCGCGCGAGGCCGGCGTGAAAGGCGTGGTGTATCTGTCGGTGTTCAAAGGCGCCGACTATGTCGACGTGCCGCATTTCACCGGCAAGCACACAGTCGAGCGGATGATCGAACACTGCGATCTGCCGGCCACCGTATTGCGTCCCGCGTATTTCATCCAGAACGACGTGCGCCAGAAAGAGCCTTTACTGACGCACGGCGTGTACGGCATGCCGATCGGCGCCAAAGGTATTTCCATGGTCGATGTGCGCGATATCGGCGAGGCGGCGGCGCGCGAACTGCTGCGCCGCGAGCGTGCCGCGGACCGTTTGCCGCGCGAAACGTATGAGCTGGTCGGCCCTGAGGCGATCACCTCGGAAAGCGTGGCGTCGATCTGGGCCGACGTGCTCGGGCGCGCGGTGCGTTATGGCGGCGACGATCTCGACCTGCTGGAACAACGTCTGAAGGCGGTTGCGCCGGGCTGGCTCGCGTACGACATGCGCCTGATGATGAACCGCTATCAGCAGGACGGCGCGGTCGCATCGAAAGCGGAAATCGATCATCTCGCGGCGTTGCTGGGCCGCCAACCGCGATCGTATCGGGACTTCGCGGTGGAGACGGCGGCGGCCTGGGCGAAGGGGTAAGCGCTAGCGCGCGCGTCGCTTGCCTACGCTCGCCTGCAAACGAGCCGATAATCGCATGACCGACAGGAAGGAGACGCCACGGTCATGCGCAATCTCGACGAGAACACGATCACGGAAGCGGTTCTGGCACGCCACGCCCACGCGGATGATGAGCGTCTGAAGACCATCGTCACGAGCCTCGTGCGGCATCTGCATGCCTTTGCGCGCGAAGTGAACCTGACCGAGAGCGAATGGGAACAGGGCATTCGTTTCCTGACCGACGTAGGCCATATCACCGACGACAAGCGCCAGGAATTCATCCTGCTCTCGGACACGCTGGGTTTGTCGATGCTCGTCACGGCCATGGCGAACCGCAAGCCGCCGGGCTGCACGGAAGCAACGGTATTCGGGCCGTTTTTCGTCGAAGGCGCGCCCGTCTATCGAAATGGCGACGACGTGTCCAACGGCGCGCACGGTGAGCCCTGCTTCGTGTCGGGGACCATCAGGGGCGCGGACGGCGAAGCGGTGGCCAACGCTCGCATCGACGTCTGGCAGGCCGACGCGGACGGCTTCTACGACGTCCAGCACGGCGGCGACGATACGCATCGGGCGAGAGGCGTGCTCCATAGTCTCGCGGACGGGCGCTATCACTTTCGCTCCATCGTCGCCGAGCCTTATCCGATTCCTCACGACGGACCGGTCGGGCGCATGCTCGAAGCGCTGGGGCGGCATCCGTGGCGACCGGCGCATCTGCATTTCATGATCACGGCGCCAGGCTACGAGCGCCTCGTGACCCACGTGTTTCGCGAAGGCGATCAATATCTCGATTCGGATGCGGTGTTCGGCGTGCGCTCGTCGCTAGTCGCGCAGTGGAACCGCCATGAGGCAGGCACGGCGCCGGACGGGACGTGTATGGACACGCCGTTCAGCACGCTTGAATTCGATTTCGTGTTGAACCGATCCGTTTGACGCGGGTCACTTTCGTGGTACAGCAATTTTCTTGCATGGGACATGCAGGCGCGTTCAGCTCGCGGGGCACATCGGTCGCAGAACCGCTCCGCGTCAACAGGCATTCAATTACCGAGCACGACTCTCATGGAAAAACGAGCACTCATCATTGGCGCGAGCGGCATTGTCGGCGGCAATCTCGCCGACCGGCTGCTTTCGAGCGGCTGGCACGTCGCTGGACTCTCGCGCGGCCGCACGCCGGTGTCGCCGGCCATCGAATCGATTACGGCCGATCTGCAATCGGCCGAGTCCGTTGGCGAGGCGCTCGCCGGCAAGCAGTTCAGTCATGTGTTCCTGACCGCGTGGTCGCGCCAGGCCACGGAAAAAGACAACATTCGCGTGAACGGCGCCATGGTGCGTCACGTGATGGACGCGGTGGGTCCGGCAGGCACGCTCGAACACGCCGCACTTGTGACAGGACTGAAGCATTACCTCGGCCCGTTCGAAGCCTATGCGACCGGCGCCGTGCCGATCACGCCGTTTCGCGAGGAACAAGGCCGCCAGCCCGTGGATAACTTCTACTACGAGCAGGAAGACCGTTTATTCGACGCCGCGCAACGCTACGGTTTCAGTTGGAGCGTGCATCGTCCGCATACGATCATCGGCTTTGCGCTCGGCAATGCAATGAACATGGGCGTGACGCTCGCCGTCTACGCGACGCTGTGCAAGCAGACCGGCCAGCCGTTCATCTTCCCCGGCTCGGCGGCGCAATGGAACAGCCTCACCGACATGACCGACGCGCGGCTGCTCGCGCGCCACCTCGAATGGGCCGCCACGTCCGCGAACGCGCGCAACGAAGACTTCAACGTGGTCAATGGCGACGTGTTCCGCTGGAAATGGATGTGGTCGCAAATCGCCGGTTACTTCGGCATAGAAGCCGTACCGTTCGATGGCGAGGTGCGTCCACTCGAAGGCCGCATGCAGGACGCCGGCCAGGCATGGGCCGAGATCGCCACGCGCTTCGGCCTGAAAGAAGCCGACATCGGCAAACTCGCCTCGTGGTGGCACACCGACGCGGACCTCGGCCGTCCGATGGAAGTGCTCACGGATATGACCAAGAGCCGCAAGGCCGGCTTCCTCGATTATCAGAGCACGCCCGATTCCTTCTTCGCGTTGTTCGACCGGTTGAAG
Source organism: Burkholderia sp. WP9 (assembly GCF_900104795.1). Taxonomy (NCBI): domain Bacteria; kingdom Pseudomonadati; phylum Pseudomonadota; class Betaproteobacteria; order Burkholderiales; family Burkholderiaceae; genus Burkholderia; species Burkholderia sp. WP9. Next base: position 2,282,804 of record NZ_FNTG01000002.1, on the reverse strand, counting down.
GCGGAGCGGATCATTCCGCAATGACACCGCAGTAACACCGCAGTAATACGCGCGGGCAGTCTAGCGCCTTCGATCGAACAGGGGCGACGCGTGGCTCGCGGCGGCGAGTTCCGAGGCCGCCGCAAGCAACGTCGGGCCGAGGCTGGCCATGCGTTTTTCGTCGAGCCTCACGAGCGGTCCCGCAATACTGATCACCCCCATTGCCGGATAGCCGCGCCGCTGCACGGGCGCGGCCATCGCCGTCATGCCGGGGGCGAAGACTTCGTTGATCGTCGCGTAACCTCTTTCACGCGCGGCGTGCACGAACTTCAGCAGTCCGTTGATTGTGGTCGGCGCGTTGGGACCGTATTGCTTCGGCTGTCCGAACCCCTGCCGCGAGACGAGTTCGAGCGCGCGCTCGTCGGTCATGGTCATCATCCACGCGTGGCCGGTGGCGCTGCATGAGAGGATCGTGTCCATGCCCATGTCCGGGTCGTAGCGCAAGCCCTTCAGCGCGCCCTGCGCCTTAGCGACCCACGTCAGCCGGTCGCCGTCCACGATCGCCAGCCTCACCAGTTCGCCGGATGTCTCCGCGAGCCTGTCGAGCATGGTCTGCGCGATGTCGACAATGCCGGAGGTCGCGAGAAAGCCGAGCCCGAGGCCGACGAGCTTGGTGGTGAGCACGTAATCGCCATGCTCGCGCAACTGCCGCACATAACCACATTGCTTCAGATCGACGAGCAGTCGATGACATGCGCTGCGCGGAATATCGAGTTCATCCGCGATCATCGCGAGTGGCGTTCCCTCCATTTGCGTGGCGAGAAATTCGAGTACCGCCAGGGTACGCTCCGTGACGCCGGGCATATCGGTCTCCATGTTCTTTCAACTGCTTCGCGCAGCAGTCTTGCACATTATGAGATGAAATTCCACCCTGGAACGGCATCCCACCTAGGGGTGCTAACCTTGCTTCCAAGGCGGCGCGACGTGCACAGCGCGACGAAAACGCCCCGAGTTCATCGATCAGACAAGAGAGCGGGAAACGGTAGGCGGCGACCATCGCTCGCGACCTGCATCCCGTGCGGCGACGGTTAAGGAGACAACATGATTCAGGAAACGCAGCAAGGCACGCATGCCGCGATGCGCACGCGAGCAGTCACGGCGGCGGCCGTCGGCACCGCGCTCGAGTGGTTCGACTTCACGCTTTATGGCGCATTGGCCGCCACGGTTTTGCCCAAACTGTTTTTCCCGTCGATGGATTCGACGTCCGCCCTGCTCGCGTCGCTCGCGACCTTCGGCGTAGGGCTCGCCGCGCGGCCGCTCGGTGCGATCATCTGCGGCCATTTGGGCGACAAGCTCGGGCGGCGCAACCTCATGCTGGGCACCGTCACGGTGATGGGTCTTGCCTCGATGCTGATGGGTCTGCTGCCGACCTACGCGAGCATCGGCGTATGGGCGCCGGTTCTGCTGGTGCTGCTACGTATTCTGCAAGGCTTCGCGCTGGGTGGCGAGTCGACCGGCGCGCAATTGATGGCGATCGAACACGCCAGCCCCGACCGGCGCGGCAAGTACTCCGGGCTGCTGGGCCTGTGCTCGCCGCTCAGTCAGATCATGGCCAACGGCGTGCTGCTGCTACTGTCGTCCACGATGTCGGCGCAGGCATTCGATTCGTATGGCTGGCGCATCCCGTTCGTGCTGAGTTTTGTCCTCGTGGTGGTCGGCGTGTATATCCGCTTGCGCGTCAGCGAGACACCCGCCTTCGTCGCGCTGCGTAAAACGGAGGTCGTGCATGTGGGCAGCCCGTTGCGCGATGCGCTGCGTTTGCACTGGAGAACCGTTCTGCGCTGGATGCTGTTCTTTTGCGGGCCTGCGGCGATCTTCTATCTGATCGTGGTGTTCTCGCTGAGCTACATCACGAAGACACTCGCGATCCCGAAGCAAACCGGCTTTCTTCTGCTGATGGGCGCCAATGTCTGTGCGATCGTCGGCGCGCTTGCCGGCGGCATGCTCAGCGACAAAATCGGCCGCAAGAAGGCGCTCGCGATCGGTTCCACCGCGACCCTGCTGATGCTCTTCGTGTATTTCCAGATTCTGGACACCAAAAGCTTCGTGCCGATGCTCGCGGCGATGGGCTTCTTCCTCGGCTTCACGCAGTTTCAAAGCGGCATTCAGCCGGTCGCCTTCGCCGAAGCGTTTCCGACCAATGTGCGTTATTCCGGCTCCGCGCTCGCCTATACCGGCGCGAATCTGGTGGCGGGCGGACCGATGCCGGTGCTGGCCGTGTGGCTTTTCTCCGTGTGCAATGGCTCGCCGTGGGGGGTCGTCGCGGTCTGTGTGGTCTTCAACGTGATTTCGCTCGTGATGATCCTGACCGCGCGTGAAACGCTCGGCATCGACATGAACCGCGCCGACTCGACGGCCGCCGTGACGGGCGCGGCGGACTTTGCGCCGGCGGCCGTGGGCAACAGCCACCGCACGTGATTCACACGGCGCCGAGGCGTCACGGTGAACATCGAATTTTTGCAAACAGGCGACAGAACAATGACTGACCTCGTATATGTATTGAACGGCTCGAACCTCAACATGCTCGGCAAGCGCGAGCCGCACCTGTATGGGACGACCACGCTGGCGCAAATCCAGCAGCAGGTGGAGACGCTCGCGGCGCGGCTGGAACTCAAATGCGAGTTCCGCCAAACCAACAGCGAAGCCACCATGGTCGACTGGTTGCAGGAAGCGTTCGAGCGCGACGCCGCGGTGATCATCAATCCGGCGGGCTTTTCGTTCGCGTCGGTGCCGGTCTTCGACGCGGTCAAGCTGATCGAGCAACCGTTGATCGAGCTGCACATCACCAACATTCATAAACGCGATGAAACCTATCGCCACTCGCTGATCTCGCGCGCGGCGACCGGCGTGATTTGCGGCCTCGGCGCCAACGGCTATCTGGTTGCGCTGCAAGCGATGGCGATGGCGCTCGGCAAGAGCCCGAGCTTCGGCTAACGCTGCCGGTTCGGATGGGCGCGCGAAACTCAAGTGCGCCTTCTTTGCCGCACCGAATTTCACCAATCAAGCCGCGCCACTGTGCGCGGTTTTTTTTTGCCCAAAATTCCTGCGATTAGTTTCGCCCAGGGGAAACCCGTATAATCCCTGCCAAGAGGTCAGACAACTAGAGGACACGGTTCGTCAAGACCCTGACCTGCGCCACTCGCGCAGCGCCGACCTTGCAAAGCTTTCTCTCTCAAGCCCGTGAATCCGACCGCCACTGCCCTGCCGTTCCGCAACGCCCTGTTCGCCATGCTCGGCATCGGCCTCGTCAACATGCTGGTCGCACTCGACCAGACCGTCGTCAGCACCGCCCTGCCTTCCATCGTCGCCGAGTTGCACGGCTTCGAGTACTACGCGTGGATCGCGAGCGCGTACCTGCTGGCCTCGGTCGTGACCGTGCCGGTGTTCGGGCGGCTCGGCGACTATTTCGGCCGCAAGCGTTTCGTGATCGCCGCGGTCATCACGTTCACGGTGGCGTCGGTGCTCTGCGGCGTCGCCAACGACATGCTGTTTCTCGTGATCGCGCGCGGCTTGCAAGGCGTGGGTGGCGGGATGATGGTCGGCACGGCGTTCGCGTCGATTCCCGATCTCTTTCCCGATCCACGGGCGCGCGTGCGCTGGCAAGTGGTGATGGCCGCCGCGTACGGCATCGGCACCGCGGCGGGACCGTCGCTCGGCGGCTGGATGAGCGAACACTGGGGCTGGCGCTCCACCTTCCTGATCAACTTGCCGGTCGGCGCGGCGGCGCTCTATTTCATCTGGGCGCATCTGCCCGCCTTCCGGCGTCCGCATGAAGGCGAAGTGAAGATCGACTGGCTCGGCGCGGCGCTGGTCGCCGCCGTGCTCGGCGGGCTGCAGGCTTTCATCGAAGCCGTGCCGAAAGACGGACTCACCGCAGGCACGCTCACGCTGGCGGCCTGCGTGATCGTCGGAGCGATTGCCTTGCTGATATGCGAAAGGCGCGCCACGCATCCGATCATTCCGCTCGACCTGTTCAAGGACCCGCAACTCGTCACGCTGTTTACGCTCGGCATGCTGTCGGGCTTCGTGATGTTCTCGCTGATCTTTTTCGCGCCGCTGCTGCTGCAAGGCGGCTTCGGATTGTCGCCGCAGCAGGCCGGCCTGCTCGCCACGCCGATCGCCGCCTGCATCGCGCTCGGCAGCCTGCTGAATACGCGTATCGTCATTCACATGAAGAAGCCCACGCAGATCCTGTCAATCGGCTTCGCGCTGCTGTTGTTCGCCTCGATTGCGCTGGCGTTTGCGAATCCGGACACGCCGCATGTGTGGATCGAATTGCCGATGGCCGCGGTCGGCATCGGCCTCGGCTTCATCCTCAACAATCTGAACGTGTTCGGCCAGGAGATTGCCGGGCGCGAGCGCTTCGGCATTACGACGGCGCTGCTGCAATCCACCCGCATGGTGGGCGGCATGCTCGGCACCAGCATTGTCGCAACCGTGGTGCAACATCATTACCGCGACGTAGTCACGCGCACGATGAGCGTGCTCGGCGAACCGGCCGCGTCGCAATGGCGGCCTCGCTTTGTCGACCTGCGCATTCTGATCGACGAAGCCTCGCGTCTGAAGCTGATCGCGGATATGAAACCGTCAGGGCTCAATACGCTCGCGCTGATCGACACCGCGCGCGATGCGCTCGTGCAGTCGATTCACATCGGCGTGTGGCTGACGGCAGTCGCGGCGCTGGCGGCCGCGCTGCTGGTGCAGCGCATCTCGCATGTGGTGTTTCGCAAGAGTTAAAGGCGCCGCCCATATTGCCGCTGGTTAGCGCACCAGGCACGGGCGCTTGTTATCGAACTTCCAGTTCGGGATCAGGTATTGCATGGCCACGCCGTCGTCGCGCGCGCCCAGGCCGTGCTGCTGATACAGCGCGTGCGCCTTCTCGATCTCGTCCATGTCCAGCTCGATACCGAGCCCCGCGGCCTGCGGCACCCTGACCTTGCCGCCGACGATCTGCAGCGGCTCACGCGTCAAACGCTGACCGTCCTGCCAGATCCAGTGCGTGTCGATCGCCGTGATCTTGCCGGGCGCGGCCGCCGCCACATGCGTGAACATGGCGAGCGAAATGTCGAAGTGGTTGTTCGAGTGCGAACCCCACGTGAGACCCCAGTCGTTGCACATCTGCGCGACGCGCACTGAGCCCTGCATGGTCCAGAAGTGCGGATCGGCTAGCGGAATGTCCACGGATTGCAACTGGATCGCGTGGCCCATCTGGCGCCAGTCGGTGGCGATCATATTGGTCGCCGTCGGCAAGCCGGTCGCGCGGCGGAACTCGGCCATCACCTCGCGGCCCGAATAACCGTTTTCCGCGCCGCACGGATCTTCCGCATAGGCGAGCACGTCGTGCTGGTCGCGGCACAGGCGCACCGCTTCCGCCAAGGACCACGCGCCGTTCGGGTCGAGCGTCACGCGGGCCTTGGGAAAGCGCTCGGCGAGCGCGGTGACGGCTTCGATTTCGGCGTCGCCGGACAACACGCCGCCCTTCAGCTTGAAGTCGTTGAAGCCGTAGCGCGCCTGCGCGGCTTCGGCCAGGCGCACGACGGCCTCGGGCGTCATCGCCTCTTCGGTTCGCACGCGCTCCCAGTCGTCGCGGCCCTGCTCGCCGCTCGCATATTCCAGATCGGTCTTCTTGCGGTCACCGATATAGAACAGGTAGCCGAGCATTTCGACTTCGTCGCGTTGCTGGCCTTCGCCTAGCAACGCGGCAACGGGTACGCCCAGATGCTGGCCGAGCAGATCAAGCAACGCGGCTTCGAGCGCGGTCACCGCATGAATCGTGGTACGCAGATCGAACGTCTGCAAACCGCGGCCGCCGGCGTCGCGGTCGGCGAATTGCGTGCGCACCTTGTTCAAGACTGCTTGCAAATTGCCGATCGACTGACCGACGACGAGCGCGCGCGCGTCGTCGATGGTCTTGCGAATACTTTCGCCGCCCGGCACTTCGCCCACGCCGGTATGCCCGGCGCTATCGCGCAGAATGACGATGTTGCGCGTGAAGAACGGGCCATGCGCGCCGCTCAGATTGAGCAACATGCTGTCACGGCCGGCGACAGGCACGACGCGCAGTTCGGTGACGACGGGCGTGGCGTTCGATTGGGAAGGTTTCGTGGACATGAGGTTGGACCAGATGAGTTAATGAGCCGGGTGCCGCAAGGCGAGGCGCAGTGCGATCGCACTCGGCACGGGCACCGGACGGAAACTGGAAAGTGCGTGACGCATGATCGGCGACGCTGTTAGTCAGTGTAGTCAGTGGGCTCGATGCCGCAGCGATTCCGGCAACGGGTCGTGATTCACACGGCGATTGCGGGTCAGAAAGCCAGCCGCTGCCGCAATCAGCGAAGCCACGGCCAGACCGTACAGTCCACCCGTGATCGAACCGGTGTGCTGCTGCAGATAACCGAACGCGGCTGGCGCGAAAAATCCGCCGAGGTTGCCCACCGAGTTGATCAGCGCAATGACCGCGGCGGCCACGCGTGCATCCAGATAACCCTGCGGGATCGGCCAGAACAGCGAAGCCGCTGCCTTGAAGCCGATCGCCGAGAAACAGATCGCCACGAACGACAGCACCGGATTGCCAGAAGTCGAAGCGAACAGCCCGCACGCCGCGATGACGAGCGCCACGGCCAGCCACGCCTGCTGAAAGCGCCATTTCGCCGACAACAGGGCGAAGCAGTACATCGCGACCATGGCAATGAGCCAGGGAATCGCGTTGAGCATGCCGACTTCGAAGTCGGACAGGCCGCCCATTTTGCGAATGATGGTGGGCAGCCAGAAGGTGGCCGCGTAGATGGTCAGTTGAATCGCGAAGTACAGGAAACAGAACAGCAGAATCTGCGGGTCCTTCAACAGCTTCATGGCCGGAAGATGCGCGCCGCCGTGCGCCTCGCGCTCCGCCTGCTCCGCCGCGATCGACGTGGCGAGCACGTTCTGTTCTTCGGCGGAGAGCCACGAGGCATCGCTGATACGCGACTTCAGCAGCATCCAGCTCACCGCGCACAGCACGATCGAAAAGCCGCCTTCGACGAGAAACATCCATTGCCAGCCGTGCAAGCCGAAGCCACGAATGGACAGCAGGCTGCCGGTGATCGGACCGGACAACACAGACGCGAGCGCCGAGCCGCCGAGAAAAACCGCCACCGCCTTGCCGCGTTCCTTCTGCGGCAGCCATTGCGTGAAGTAAAAGACCACGCCGGGAAAGAAGCCGGCCTCGGCGATGCCAAGCAGAAACCGCAGCACGTAGAACGAGGTGTCGTTCCAGACGAACGCCATCGCTGCCGCGACGAGTCCCCACGTACCCATGATGCGGGTGAGCCACGCGCGCGCACCGTACTTCTGCATCAACACGTTCGAGGGCACCTCGAACAGCGCGTAGCCGATAAAGAACAAACCGCTCCCGAGACCGTAGGCCGCGGCGCCAATGCCGAGGTCCGTCTGCATGTGGGAATTGACGAAGCCGATGTTCACGCGGTCGATGTAGTTCGCGATGAACATGATCAGAAACAGCGGCAGCACGTGCCGCTTGACCTTGGAGACCGCTGATCCGAGCGGGTCGGCGGCGGTGGTGAGGGCAGATGTCAAGATTGTCTCCAGTTTCGGCTGTCATGCAGGCAAATCAATGCAACGCAGCGCATTTAGGCACGCCGATTTTTCGCACCCAACTCTGTGATACGTCGTCTGATGACAGTCTACCGTTGTTTCGTGCGCTATTCCAATGCCGTGTTTACCCTGCAGAACTGCGGCCCATCTGCGTATCATTGCGCACGGCGCGCGCCGGCAACCATTTCGACAATCGAACTAGGATGTCTGATGACTGTAAAATAGCGAACATATACTTCCGATCAAACCAACCCTGACACCTCTTTTCCGCCAACCATCCCGAGCGCGCGATTGAAATCGTTCCCGGCCGGACAACCGCTATGATGGCTATACCGAGGCGACACACGACACCATTCGCACGCGCGATGTGTGCATTTCCAGCCGAACAACCGACCAGCCCCAGAAATGAGCAGCCTAACTGAGAAGGTGGTGGCCACCCTTTCCGATGAAATTCGCCGCGGCGCCCTGAGGCCGGGCGATCGCATTCCCACCGAAGTCGCGATGATGAAGCAGCTCTCGGTCAGCCGCTCCGTGGTGCGTGAGGCGATTTCGCGCCTGCAAGCGGCCCAGGTGGTCGAGACGCGTCACGGCATCGGCACCTTCGTGCTGGTGCCGCCGTCGGAACAAGCCATGAAGCTGCCGACCGCCGACCTCTCCAGCATGCTGGACGTCATGGCGATCATCGAATTCCGCATCGATGTCGAGGCTGCCTCCGCCGCGCTCGCCGCGGCGCGGCGCACCGACCAGAACCTCAAGCAGATCCGCGGCGCACTGGACCGCTTCGAGTCCGAACTCGAGCGCGGCAGCAGCGATACGGTCGCGCACGACATCGAGTTTCATTTGCAGATCGCCCGCGCGAGCGGCAACCGCTATTTTTTCGACGTGCTGAGCCAACTCGGCCGCGCGGTGAGCCCGCGTACGCGGCTCGGCACGGCGGAGATCGCGGAACTCGACCATATCGAGCATCTGCGCAACGTGTTGAACGAGCATCAGATGATCTATCGCGCAATCGAACGGCAAGACCCGGACGACGCGCGCGCCGCCATGCGCATGCATTTGAGCAATAGCCGCGAACGGCTGCGTCGCGCTCACGAACTGAGCAAAGCGGGTGATTGAGCCGATTGAGCTGATTGAGCCGCCAGTCAGAAGGCGGCCGCAACGAATGAGCGATCTACGAAGCAGGCGCCCCGACATCGAGATCCATCAACGCCGAGCTCAGCGACTTGCCGTGCGCGTCGAGTGCGAGCGAGCGCGTCACGCCGCCGCCGAGCGCATGGCCGAGCACGAAGTTGAACGCGCCGATACCGGGCAGTTCATGACGCACCACGTCGCCTTGCACGACATCGCGCAGATGCACTTTGACCCGTTCCGGGGTCAGCACGGCGCGTAGGTGCTCGTAGTTCTTCGCGTCGTAGCAGATCACCGAGATGTTCAGCGTATTGCCTTTGTCGCCGGTACGCGAATGAGCCAGCTCACGTAATTTCATCTCACGCCTCCACCATCGAAAACGCCGGCTTCACATGCTCGCGCGGCAGCAAAACCGATTGCACCGCGACGACTTCGCGGGCCGACTTCGTGACACCGCCTCCGCCTGCGGGACCATTGGTGTAAAGCGTCTCCACCTCGTTGCCGATCCGTACGGCTTGCGCAAGCGAGGCCGTGCGCCCCGCCACTCTTGCACGCACCTCGTACGGTTCGGCATAACCGGCAGCCGGCGTCTCGCCATGCAACGAGTTCACGCCGATCAGATCGAAGCGCAATTCACGCGTCTCCACGCCGGTCAACACGAGCCGTTCCCGCACGATATCGAGTGCGAGCCGCGCGCGCGCCAACGCACCGGGACCGCCGTACGAAATCTGCCCTTCGCCGATATAACCATCGAAATAAGCTACGGACACCTTCAACGTATCCGTACGCGGCGTGCCTCGCCCGCCGCTCACGCGAACGCGATCCGGCGCTTCCTGCGCGACGCGCACCTGGGAGAAATCCGCGACCACGTCCGGTTGCAGATAGCGCTGCGGATCGTGAATCTCGTACAGCAGCTGTTCCTTGCAGGTCGCTTCCGTGACTCGCCCGCCGGCTTGCGCGAGCTTGGTGATGACCACCGCGCCGTCCTGCCCGACTTCGGCAATCGGGAAGCCTAGCCTCGCCAGTTCAGGCACATCCTTGAAGCCCGGATCCGCGAAATAGCCGCCGGTGATCTGCCCCGCGCATTCGAGCAGATGGCCGATCACAGTCGCCTGGCCAAGCGTCTGCCAGTCGTCCATGCGCCAGCCGAATTCGTGAATCAGCGGTGCGACGAACAGCGACGGATCGGCCACGCGTCCGGTCAGCACGATCTGCGCGCCGGCGGCGAGCGCATCGACGATCGCGCTCGCGCCGAGATAGGCGTTCGCGGACACCAGCCGGTCCTGATAGTCCGACACACGTTCTCCGGATTCGACGAAACAGAAATCGCCCTGGCGCACGACGTCGAGCACATCGTCACCGGTGACCGCCGCGATCTTCACCTCGCCGAGACCGAGCTCGCGCGCGATCTCCGCGGTCTTGCGCGCCGCCGCGAGGGGATTCGCCGCCCCCATGTTCGAAATGATGCGCACGCCGTTGCGCAGCGCGGCCGGTAGCACGGCCCGCATGCGCGTTTCGAGCAACGGGTCGTAGCCGAGCTCCGGGTTCTTGCTGCGTGCCTGCTGCGCGATCGCAATCGTGCGTTCCGCGAGGCACTCGAAGACGAGGTAATCGAGCGCGCCGTGCTCCGCCAGTTCGACGGCGGGTTCGATCCGGTCGCCCGAATAACCCGCGCCCGCGCCGACGCGCACGCTGCGTTGAGATTGAGTGGCTGTCATGCTGGTCACATCCGTTCGTTCAGTGAAGCTCACAGTGAGAATATCCCCAGCGCGACGCAGGCAATCGTCATGACGACCGACGCGCCGAACAGCAAGGGGAACGTGAATTTCTGATGGTCGGCGAGATCGATGCCGCACAGGCCCACCACGAGGAAGGTGGCGGGTGTCAGCGGGCTCACCGGAAAGCCCGTGGTCATCTGGCCGAGCAACGCGGCCTGGCCGACGTGCACCGCGGGCACGCCGAGCTGGCCGGCTACTTCTGCGATCACCGGCAGCACGCCGAAATAGAACGAGTCGGGATCGAACAACATGCTGAGCGGCATCGAGAGCAAGCCGAGCGCCACGGGAATATGACTGGCCATCGCCGGCGGTACGAAACCGACCGCCGCCTGCGCCATCGCCTTCAGCATGCCGCTGCCTTGCATCACGCCGGTGAACACGCCGGCTGCGAGCAGAATGCCGGCCATCATCAACGCGGCTCGCGCATGGGCGTCGATCCGTTTGCGCTGCATGTCGACGTTCGGATAGTTCACCATCAGCGCGATGCACAGGCCGACCATGAACATGATCGCCGGCGGGATCTTCTCGCCCATCACGACCATGGTGCCGAGCACCACCAGCGTCAGCACGATGTTGAACCAGAAGTTCTTTGGCCGGCGCAGCGCCTGTTCTTCGGGAGTGAGTTCGCGTTTCGGCATGGGCACTGAACCGTCCGCGGCCGTGAGGCCGAGGCGTTTTTCCTCGCGCCGACCGAGCCAGAACGCCATGCCGAACACGAACACGAGGCCGATTGCCTGCACAGGAATCAGCGGATTGAAGAGCGCCGAGATCGGCAGATGCAGCGACGCGGACGCGCGAATCATCGGGCCCGTCCACGGCAGGAAGTTGATGCCGGCAGCCATTGAAACCGCCGCGGCCAGCACGCGCCGATCCATCTTCAGGCGATCGTAGAGCGGCAGCATGGCGGGAATCGTGACCAGAAAGCAGACGGCGCCGGAGCCGTCCAGATGGATCAGCAGCGCAAGCAGCGTGGTGCCCATTACGATCCGCGTGGGCCGCGTGCCGACCGCGCGCAAAATGCGGTCGATGATCGGATCGAGCGTGCCGGCGTCGGTGATCGTGCCGAAGTAAAGAATCGCGAATACGAACATGCCGACGACCGGCGCGAGACTCTTGAGCCCGTCGATCACGAACTTGCTGGTCTGAAAGCCGAAGCCGCCAACGAGCGACGCCGCAATCGGCACGATGATGAGCGCGACCAGCGGCGACATACGTTTGGACAGAATCGCGCCGAGCAATACGACGATGGTGGCGAGCCCCAGTAATGGCAGCATGTGCTTGTCTCCGAGATTGTTTTTTACTGCGATCCAGCGTAAGTTCGAAGCGCTTATAAATCAATTGAAATGATTTGATCGCAGCAATTACAAACCATCATGGATCTGAATCTTCGGGACATTCGCGCGTTTATCGCCGTGGCGCAAACGGGCAGCTTCACGCGAGCGGCGACGCGGCTGCATCTGTCGCAACCGGCGCTGACGGTGCAAATTCGCCGGCTTGAAGAAACGGTCGGCATGCGCCTCTTCGACCGCAACAGTCGAAACGTCGCGCTGACGCCGACCGGCCGCGAATTGCTGCCGCTCCTGCAGAAATCGCTGCATGACATGGAACACGTGCTGATCGACGCACGCTCGCTCGGCGAAGGCGCGAGCGGCACGGTGCGGATCGCGTGCCTGCCAACGTTCGCGGCCAGCGTGCTGCCTGAACTCGTACAGGACCTCAAGAAGGCCGTGCCGCGCGTGAGCTTTCATGTGCGCGACGTGGTCGCCAGCATGGTCAATACGCTCGTGCGCAATGAAGAGGCGGATATCGGGCTGACGGGCGGCCAGCTGGACGATGCCGCGTTCGAGGTGATGCATGCGGGCATCGACCGGCTGGTTGCGGTATTTCCGAAGCGCCATGCGCTGGCCCGGCGGCGGCGCATCACACTCGCCGATCTCGCCGCCGTGCCGCTCGTGTTGACCGCACAGGGCACAAGCGTGCGGGCCGTTGTCGACAGCGCTTTCGCGAACGCCCGCTGCACGCCGGAGATTGCGTGCGAGCCCACCTACATGATGACCGCTGTCGCGATGGCGCGCGCCGGGCTCGGCGTGACGATCCTGCCGGCGTCGGCCCGCGAAGTCAGAGCGGAGCCGGATCTGATCGTGCGCGCGGTCGACGATCCCGCGTTCACCCGGCCTATCGCGCTCATCAAGAAGCGCGGCCGCACTTTGCCGCCGGTGACGGAGACCTTCGTTTCAATGCTGATCGAGAAACTCGGCGAGGATTGAACAGCGCGCAATATGCGCTTTACCTTTCATTTTCAAACAGCGCCCGATTATCGCCATTAATCGTCTGATTTAATTCCACGTGCTCACGCTAATATCGGCTTCGCGCGAGTTCGAGGGATAAGAAAACCGCTCGCGCGTCGGGAAATAACGCGTTCGATAAGCTCGGAATCTAAATGACCCGCAGTTTACTAGATAGAGGAGCAATCAAAACAGTGCCACGTGCACGCCTTATTACGATGTCTTCGGGGACCTGATGAACAAGATTTCAATGATTTGCCTGAGTGCTGCTCTGGTCGGCGTGCTGAGTGGCTGCGCCGGGACGAACTTCGTCCGTCCTGATGACTCGGCTTTGCAAAACGGCAAAACGACCGTTGCCGAGGCGCGAGCAAAATACGGTAGCCCGTTTCGCCAGAGCACCGTCACCAAGAACGAAGAAGACGTGACGCTGCTTTCCTATGCGTATGCGTCGACTGGCGGCACGCCGCTGGAAACCGGCGTGATACCGGCGCGTTCGCTGGAATTGGGCTTCTGGAAGGACGTGATGGTGTCGAACGTATTCGTCTCCACGTTCAAGGACGACGCCAGTTCCTTCGACGCGTCGAAACGCTCGACCATCGTCAAAGGCAAGACCACCCGCGACGAGGTTATCGCGTTGCTGGGCAGACCCGCCGGCTATGCGGTGTATCCGATCATCAAGGACAAGAAGGGCCAAGCCCTCGTTTATGCGTACCACACGACGAGCGGCTCGGCGTTCAACCTCAAGTTCTCCAAGCGCGATCTGATCGTGACGATCGATCCGAATGGCGTGGTGTCGGATGTGAATTACGAGTCGTCCGGGATGCAGTGATAGATGTGTTAACGCCAGTGCGGCGATAGAACGGAACCCGGCCTTTGCGCCGGGTTTTGCTTTTTAGTGCACCGACGTTGCGCAAACCCACTGGACACAAAAACTCGTAGATGCGTTGATCGCTGTCCGGAACGCTGGCAACCTAGCGAATCCTCCAGGCAACCTTGTTGCGTGAAACCGCAACGAGCGCATGGGACCAGAGTAAGGCGCTCGACACACCGGAGACGACAGCGATGGAACCCACCAGCAAATCGCACGACGACGACCTCGAACACTTCGAAGCCGCTGGCGCCGCGCCGCTGCCGGTCCCGAACGAAGAAGCCTACGTCGAGCACGAAGGCGCGCGCATCTGGTACGCGTCGTATGGCACCGGCGCGCCAGTGATTCTGCTGCACGGTGGTCTCGGGCATAGCGGCAATTGGGGCTACCAGCTTCCGGCGCTGCTCGGCGCAGGGCATCGCGTGGTGGTCGTCGACAGTCGCGGCCACGGTCGCAGCACCCGCGACGCACGGCCCTACCGCTACGAACTGATGGCCTCGGACGTGCTCGCCGTCATGGACGCCTTGCGGCTCGATCGCGCGGCGCTGGTGGGCTGGAGCGACGGCGCCTGCGTCGCGATGGTATTGGGCATCACCGCCCCGGAGCGCGTGGCGGGCGTGTTTTTCTTCGGCTGCAACATGGACCCGAGCGGCACGAAGCCATTTGTGCCGACGCCTACGATCGAGCGCTGCTTCAGCCGCCACGCAAAAGACTACGCGCAGCTATCGGCGACACCGGACGACTTCGAAGCATTCGTCTCCGCCGTCAGCACGATGATGAAAACCGAGCCCAACTACCGCGCCGACGATCTGGCCCGAGTCCGTGTGCCGGTCGCCATCGTGCAAAGCGAACACGACGAGTTCATCAAGCCGGAACACGCCGCATACCTCGCCCGCACCATTCCCGGCGCGGAGCTGATTCTATTGCCCGGCGTGAGTCACTTCGCCCCGCTGCAACGGCCGGCGCAATTCAATCGTGTAATGCTCGATTTCCTGCGCCGGCTTGCCGGCTAAGCGGATCGTGCCGACGCGTCGGCCGCTTGCGATCCTGCCTCGAATAGAACGACCGCACTTAAACCCTCGAAAATTTCACGATGTGGAACGATCGATTGCTTCGTAAAAAATCGTGGTGCGTGGCACAAATCCGGCATTTCGCAATGTCGCCCCACGTTGCACATCGTGGAACAAAGACGATAAGCCTTTATTTTTAAACACAATTTTTTACTCGAACGAAGCATCTAACAACCCCTTGCGCCACTGCCTGCTGACGTAGACTCTTTTACAAGAGCCGGCGCTTCAGTAGCCGAGTGAGTTGGACGAGACGGAAACACTGTCTGACGGTCCCCAACCTCTCGCACGAAGCCGCCACGGCACCGCGGTTTTTAATTGGCGTTTTTAATTGGCAATTGGGAGACTAAAAATGAAAGGCTTTCGTTTTGGTTCGAATCAAGGCGCGTTCTACATTTTGCCGGGACAGGACGGCTGGGAAGCAACCTACGGCAACGAAACGCTCGGCGAGTTTGCCAGCCCGCAACAGGCCGCCGACGACCTCGCACGCGGCTTGATCTGCCCGCATCTCTCGGAAGGCGACGACACAGCGACGCTCGAAATTCCCGAGAAGCTCAGCGATTGGGAAATCGTTCACGTGTGATGGCAGTTATGGCGGCGACTCACGTGGAAACAAAAATGACGATGGCGCTCGAGAGCGCCATCGTCATGCTTACCGCCTACTTCAGTACAGCACGTTTCTTCAGTGCATCAAGCAACCGCGTCCACGATCTTGTTCAGCGTGGCGCTCGGGCGCATAGCCTTGCTCGTCAGTTCGACGTTCGGGCGATAGTAACCGCCGATGTCCACCGGCTTGCCCTGCGCAGCACCCAACTCCTCGACGATCTTCGCTTCGTTCTCGGCCAGTGCCTTCGCCACGCCGGCGAACTGCGCCTGCAGCGCCGCATCTTCGGTTTGCGCGGCCAGAGCTTCCGCCCAGTACAGCGCGAGGTAGAAGTGGCTGCCGCGGTTGTCGATACCGCCAACCTTGCGCGCCGGCGACTTGTCGTTGTCGAGGAACTTGCCGGTTGCCTGATCGAGCGTCTTGGCCAGAACCTGCGCCTTCGGGTTGTGATACGCGCCGCTCAGATGTTCGAGCGACGCGGCCAACGCCAGGAATTCACCCAGCGAATCCCAACGCAGGAAACCTTCTTCGACCAGTTGCTGCACGTGCTTCGGCGCCGAACCACCCGCGCCTGTCTCGAACATGCCGCCACCTGCCATCAGCGGAACGATCGACAGCATCTTCGCGCTGGTGCCCAGTTCCATAATCGGGAACAGGTCGGTCAGGTAGTCGCGCAGCACGTTGCCGGTGACCGAAATCGTGTCCTTGCCGGCGCGGATGCGCTCGACCGAGAACTTCGTCGCTTCGACCGGCGTCATGATGCGAATGTCCAGACCGCTGGTGTCGTGGTCCTTCAGGTAGTGCTCGACCTTCTTGATGATCTGGGCGTCGTGCGCGCGCGCTGCATCCAGCCAGAACACGGCAGGCGTGTTGGAGGCGCGAGCGCGGTTCACCGCGAGCTTGACCCAGTCCTGCACCGGCGCGTCTTTGGTCTGGCACATGCGCCAGATGTCGCCCGCTTCCACCGGCTGCTCGAGCAACACCGTGCCGGCTGCGTCCGTCACGCGAACCACGCCGTTGGCCGGAATCTGGAACGTCTTGTCGTGTGAACCGTATTCCTCGGCGGCTTGCGCCATCAGGCCGACGTTGGGCACCGTGCCCATCGTGACCGGGTCGAACGCGCCGTGCTTCTTGCAGTCTTCAATCACCGCCTGATAAACGTCCGCGTAGCAACGGTCCGGAATCACGGCCTTGGCGTCGTGCAGCGCGCCATCCGCACCCCACATCTTGCCCGACTCGCGAATCATGGCCGGCATGGACGCGTCGACGATCACGTCGCTCGGCACGTGCAGGCTGGTAATGCCCTTGTCCGAATTGACCATGGCCAGCGGCGGGCGCTCTGCGTATTGCGCCTTGATGTCGGCTTCGATCGCGGCAACCGTTTCAGCCGGCAGGTCTTTCAGGCGCGCGTACAGGTCGCCGATACCGTTGTTCGGGTTGAAGCCGGCCTTCGCCAGCACGTCCGCGTGCTTGGCGAGCACGTCTTTGTAGAACACCGACACCACGTGACCGAAGATGATCGGATCCGACACCTTCATCATGGTGGCCTTCAGGTGCACCGAGAACAGCACGCCCTTCGCCTTCGCGTCGGCGATTTCCGCTTCGATGAAGCTGCGCAGCGCGTTCTTCGACAGCACCGAAGCGTCGATGATCTCGCCCGCTTGCACCGGCGTCTTTTCCTTCAGAACCGTCTTCGAGCCGTCCGCGGCCGTCAGTTCGATCTTCACAGCGCCGGCCGCTGCGATCAGCGCCGATTTTTCGCTGCCGTAGAAGTCACCGCCACTCATGTGCGAAACGTGCGACTTCGAGTCCGCGCTCCACGCGCCCATCTTGTGCGGATGCTTGCGTGCGTAGTTCTTGACCGACAGCGGCGCGCGACGGTCCGAATTGCCTTCGCGCAGCACCGGGTTGACCGCGCTGCCCTTGATCTTGTCGTAGCGAGCCTTGACGTCTTTTTCGGCGTCGGTCGTTGCGACGTCCGGGTACGCCGGCAGCTTGTAGCCCTGATCGCGCAGTTCCGTGATCGCGGCCTTCAGTTGCGGCACCGACGCGCTGATGTTCGGCAGCTTGATGATGTTCGCTTCCGGACGCGTGGTGAGTGCACCCAGCTCCGCCAGATCGTCGGAACCCTTCTGTTCCGCGCTCAGGTAGTCGGGAAATGCAGCGATGATCCGGCCGGCCAGCGAAATGTCGCGCGTTTCAACGATCACGTCGGACGAGCGCGTGAACGCCTTGACGATCGGCAGCAGCGAGTAGGTCGCCAGAGCAGGCGCTTCGTCAGTCAGGGTGTAGATGATCTTCGGCGGTGTGGACATGTTCGATGCTTTGCTAGGTGAAGTGATAGACAGAGCGTTTGGTAGCGCTGAGCCGGCGAGGTTGCGACGAAGCAGCAAAACGCAGCGCGCAGGCTCGGCACTACTTTTTACGGCCAGAGCGTGAGTATATGCGTGTTTTCCTCTATTCGCTGCGAAACAAACATATCCCGCAAGCGCGCCCAATGGGCTCCAGCCCCGCCACATAAGGCTTACAGCCCCATGACCCGTGGGTTGAAACAGATGTCTTATAGATGACCTAAGACACAAAATAATTTGTGAATGCGAATCAGATGCATTACCATTCGATCGTATCTTTCAGTTTCACCCAGTCGTCTAACAACCACTCGCTAGCACGGCGTCGTTTTTGCACAGACTTGGTGCGCGCCGCCGCCACCTGCCTAATTCAAACAACATGCAGAATTTATTTGTCGCCGGCCGCCCAACTTTTGCGCGCGGCCAACGTCGGACCCCATCGCTGCTCAGCGCGGGGCTTTTCGCCAGCGTCGGTTTGACGCTTTCCACCCTGTCGTCGTCGGGATGGGCGCAGGTCGCGGCAAGCGACACGGCGGCCACCTTGCCGGCGGTGAGCGTCACGGCGTCGAAAGACAGCACCGTGGCGCAAGCCGACACGGTCAGCGCGGGCGCGCTGGGTTCGCGCAAGCAGGTGGACACGCCGTTCTCGACCCATGTGGTGACGAGCGACGAAGCGCAGGACCTTTTCGCGACCACCGCCAACGATCTGTATAAATACGACCCGGCCGTGTCGGTCACCAGCGAAAACTCGATCAGCGAAAATTCGATGTTCACCGTGCGCGGCATGCCGATCGACACGTTGAACAGCATCAAGGTGGACGGCCAGACCTTCCCGTCGTGGGACACCGATCTCTCGCTCGAACCGTTCGAGCAGGTGGAACTGCTCAAGGGTCTGTCCGGCTTCATGTACGGCTTCGGCTCGCCGGGCGGGATCGTCAACTACGTGTTGAAGCGCCCCACCGACACGCCCTACCGCAGCGTCTCGATCGGCTACAAGTCGGCCGGCGTGTTCAGCGAAGCGGTCGATCTCGGCGGCCGCTTCGGCAATGACGATCGTTTCGGCTACCGTCTGAACCTCGTCAACGAAAACGGCAACACCGCCGAGGACCACGGCCACATTCGTCGCCAGGTGGCGTCGCTCGCGTTCGACTTCCGCATTACGCCGGACCTGACGTGGAGCGCCGACGCGTTCTATCAGAAGCGCAGAACCAACGGCACGCTGTTCGGCCTGATGTTCAGCGGCGACGCCGGCGGCATTCCCGATGCGAGCAAAGTCACCCATGCGCTCACGCAACCGCAGAACTACTACGAGACCGAAATGGCCTCGTTCGGCACGGGCCTCGATTACCGCATCTCCGAAAATTGGCACGCGAGCGTGAAATACCGCTTCGCCAAGGAGAATCGCACCAATTCGGACAGTCTGCTGTATGTCACGGACGCAGCAGGCAACTACAGCAACACGCTGTATGCGGCAATGACGCGCTACTTCTACCAGAACGTCGACGCGATGGTGCAAGGACATTTCAACACGGGCAGCATCAAGCATGACGTGGTGGTCGGCGCCGGTTTCCAGACGCAAACCAGCGAGTACAGCAACAGCACGGGTTGGAACGAAGGCTACTTCCTCGGGTACGGCAACCTGTACAACAGCACGTTGCTGACCAACGACGAAGTCAGCATCGGCTCCGACCTGTACCGTCAGCAGCGCACCACGCAGGCTGCCGTGTACGCGAGCGACACCGTGCAGCTCACCTCACGCCTGTCGGCACTGGTCGGTCTGCGCTATACGCAATATCGCCAGCACGTGTACGACCCGAGCGGCGCGGTGGCGTCGCAATACGAAGCGGATCCGGTCACGCCGACCTTCGCGCTGATGTTCAAGACCGATCCCTATTCGACGGTGTATGCGAGCTACGTGGAGTCGCTCGAACAGGGCGGCGCGGCGTCGAACACCAACGTCAACTACCCGGCCACGTTCGGTCCGCTGAAGAGCAAGCAGTATGAGATCGGCTTCAAATCCGACCACAGCAAGTGGGGCGCCAACCTCGCGCTGTTCCGTGTAGACCAGGGCTACAACTACACGAACTCGGCCAACGTCTTCGTGCAGGACGGCACCAAGCGCTATCAGGGCGTCGACGCCAGCGGCTGGCTTGCGCTGACGAGCGAATGGCGCGTGCTGGGCGGCGTGATGTGGCTCGACACGAAGGCCATGGACGTGGACGATGCGAGCGTGGAAGGCAAGCGCATTTACGGCGCACCGCGCTTCACCGTGACGGGCCGGATCGAATACAACCCGTCGTATCTGCGCCCGCTGACGCTCGCGTTCGGCGGCAAGTATGTCGGCAACCAGGCCGTGGACGCGCAGAACACGCAGTTCGTGCCGGCTTACACCACCTTCGATCTGAGCGGCCGGTACGAGACGAAGATCGCCGGCAAGGACGTGACGTTCCGCGCAGGGATCAACAACCTCTTCAATCGCCGTTACTGGACGACGGCGTGGGGCTACTACGTGGCGCCGTCGCCGACGCGTACCGCCGTCGCCAGCGCCACGCTGCAGTTCTAGGCGTCTTGTGAACCAGGGGCGCCCGCTGCGGGCGCCCCGATCATCGGCGGAATCTGCGCCACCAGCGCGTCGATCGCACAGCGCGTTTTCAGCGGCAGATAGCGGCTCTTCGGCCACACCAGATGGATCTCCTGAGTCGGCCGGAAACAATGCTCCATCACCGTCACCAGCTCGCCGGTTCGCGCATAGCGGGCCAGTAGCCAAGCCGGCAGCCACGCGAGGCCGAACCCGGCGAGCGCGGCATCCACAATCCCCGTCATGTCGTCGAAACCGAGCTGCGGCTGAACCTGCGCGCGGCGAATCTGCCCGTCGACATCGACCACATCCCACGGCTGCGGCGAGCCTGCCCGCAAATAGGCGATGACGGCGTGCCCGCGTAAGTCGTCCACGCTGCGCGGCGTGCCATGCCGCTCCAGATAGGCAGGCGCGGCGCCAATGCTCGCGTGCTGCACGCCGAGCTTGCGCGCGGCGAGACTCACGCTGTCGGCCAACGGGCCCACGCGCACCACCAGATCGAAACCCTCCTCGATCACGTCGACGAAGCGATCCGTAATCGAAATGTCGATCTTCAATTGCGGATGCTTGCGCGCCAGTTCAAGCAGCACCGGCGCGACGCAGTAGTGACCGAAAGCCTGCGGCACGCTCACGCGCAAACGCCCTTTCGGCTCGCGCCGCCCTGAATCGAGGTCGGCCTCGGCCGCTTCGAGTTCGGCCAGCGCGCGCACGCAGCGGTCGTAGTAGGCCTGCCCGTCTTCAGTGAGGCTCTGACTGCGGGTCGTGCGATTGAGCAGGCGCACGCCGAGCCGCTTTTCGAGCCGCACGATCACTTTGCCGACCGCGGAGCGCGTCAGGTTCATGCGCTCCGCAGCCAGCGCGAAACTGCCCGTTTCGACCACGCGAACGAATGTCGTTACACCGTCGAGGATGTCGCTCATATCTTTACCCGATTGATTCCTCAATGGACACATTTCTGGGATTTCTGCGCGTCAATAGGGACACAGATTCCCCCTATATTACACAGTCCATGTGTGGGCCGAGCTCATCGACTATCGAGGTGAATATCCATGAACAATGATCCGATCGCGCCGCCACGGCGCGAAGAACGGCCACGTACGGCTGCGGCAGAATGCCGGCCGGGCTCACGCGAGGTGCGTCCCGAGCAGACCGCCGATGACAAAACACCGCGCGCGTTCCTCTCGCTCCGAAAAAACACCCTGGCGTTGGGCGCGGTGTGTCTTGCGTCGCTGATGTTCGGCCTCGAAATCTCCAGCGTGCCGGTGATCCTGCCGACGCTCGAGCGCGTGCTGCACGGCGATTTCAAAGGCATGCAGTGGATCATGAACGCCTACACGCTCGCCGTGACCACGGTGCTGATGGCCACCGGCACGCTGGCGGACCGCTTCGGCCGCCGACGCGTCTTCGTGATCGGCATCGCGCTGTTCGGCATCACCTCGCTGGTCTGCGGACTCGCGCAAAGCGTGCCGACGCTGATCGTCGCGCGTTTGCTGCAAGGCGCAAGCGGCGGCGCCATGCTGATCTGCCAGGTGGCCGTGCTCTCGCATCAGTTCCACGAGGGCCCGGAACGCGCTCGCGCATTCAGCGCGTGGGGCATCATCTTCGGCATCGGGCTCGGGTTTGGGCCGATCATCGGCGGGACGATCGTCGCGCTCTCTAGCTGGCAGTGGGTCTTCTGGGTGCACGCGCTGCTCGCCGTCGCAACCTTGACGCTCGTGTTCGGCGGCGTGCAGGAATCGCGCGACCCGCATGCGCATACGCTCGACGTGGCGGGCATCGTCACGCTGTCGCTCGCGGTGTTCGGCCTCGTGTATTTCATCACGCAGGTTCCGGCGCTCGGCTTCGGCAATCCTCGCGCGCTCTTCATCATCGCGGCGACGCTGCTCGCCTTAGTGGCCTTTGTGGTTGCCGAGAAACTCAGTGCGCGCCCCATGTTCGACTTCTCGGTCTTCAGGATTCCGCAGTTTTCCGGCGCACTGATGGGCTCGGCGGGCATGAACTTCAGCTTCTGGCCATTCATGATCTATTTGCCGATCTATTTCCAGATCGGGCTCGGCTACGACAGCGTGAGCGCCGGCCTCGCCTTGCTCGCCTACACGCTGCCGACCCTGCTCTTCCCGCCGCTCGGCGAACGTCTCGCGCTGCGTTACGGCTCGGGAATCGCCATACCCGTGGGCCTGTTTACGATCGGTCTCGGCTTCATGCTGATGCGATACGGCAGCGCCGCCGCGCATGCGAACGCGTGGACCATGCTGCCCGGTTGCGTGATCGCCGGCGCGGGCCTCGGCCTCACCAATACGCCCGTCACCAATACGACGACCGCCGCGGTTCCCGTCGAACGCGCGGGCATGGCGTCCGGCATCGATATGAGCGCGCGGATGATTACGCTCGCGATCAACATCGCGTTGATGGGGGCGATCCTGGTAGGCGGCGTTCTCTTCAATCTGAAGACGCGGCTGCCGCAGACGCTCGACACCGCGCCCCTCGGCGCACTGGCCGAGAAAATTGCCGCAGGAGATGTCGAAGCGGTGAGAGCGGGGATTCCCGCGTTAGCGCGTATCGATCCGTCGGGCAGCATCGTGCATGCTGCGTTGATGCAAGGTTTCGGGTGGGTAATGCTCTACGGCGGCGTTGGCGTGTGGGTGCTCGCCGCGCTCAGTTTCGTGATTTCAGGCAGCGCGTCGCGAAGGCTGGGCCACCGGGAACGCGCGCCTGCGCCCCGACAGGCGAGCCGATGCGACGCGTGCTGAATAGCGCGTCATCAAATGGCTTACCCCCTCGTTCTCGCCCAATAGCCACTTCGAGCGGCGCGTGCGCGCCGCTCCTCACCGCATCACGCCTCGACTTGCACCGGCTGTCCGGCCATGATCGCGAGACCTTCGTTCAAAGCCGGGAAAAGGCTTCGGTTGAAATTGTTCCAACGTAGTTCGAGGATCGTATCGTCCTTATCGATTTCGGTATTCAGCACGTCGTGAATCACCTCGCCGGAGTCGATCCCGTTGTCGACATAGTGAAACGATGCGCCCGTCAGATACAACGGTTCGACCGCCACGGTTTCCATCGTCTTCCAGTTGACCACTTTCTTGCCGCGCGCACCGTAGAGCGCGTCGAGCGTCGCGTAGGCGCCGCGCCGCTCGTAGGGCGACTCGGCACGCGTCACGCCCGGGTGAATATTCACGATCTTGCGATAGAACGGCGCGCCGGGCCGAACCAGTTCGTCGAGAATGATCAGCAGACCGTCGAGTACGACAATATCGGCTTTCAATGCCACCAGCGTATCGAGCAGGTGCTTTTCAAAGCGGCTCTTGCCTGCCGCTCGGCCTGGTGCATCGAGCGGCTCACGCCGGTACGTCGATGGAATCGCGAGTAGCAGATCGTTGACCCGCTTGCCCTGCACGCGCAAGTTCGGCGGATAGAACCAGCGCTTGCCCGGCTCGTAAGCAAATCCATATTCCTTCAGTTTTTCGCGGTCCGTGCCGGATCCGGCATCGTCGTCGTAGATAACTTTTTCGAGCGAGTATTGATCGCCGAGTGCGGTTTCATTGAGCGCTTCGACAAGCGACTCCAGTACCGACTTCATGTAGCGCGCGCCGCTTTTGTACGCGATGTCCTGACCCGCCTTGTCGGCGGCCGCGTTTCGTAACGACCAGATATAAACGAGTTTTTTCTTCGGCATAGTCGATTCCTATGTGTGTGTGTCGTGGCGCCGCTTTCTATCAAAGCGCGAAAGTCATGCGGTCCGCGCGAGTCGCGTTTGCGTGCGTCTGTCTCGACCGGTCAGCCGAACGGTCGCGCGATGCGTAATGCGCAAGCGAAGCGGCGATTTCGTCGGAGCGCAACGCGAGAACCGACAGCAGCGTGTCGGACAGTCCATGGCTGTCTTCACAGCAGCCTTGCAGGTAAATGCGTGGTTTGAAGGTCACCGGCGTGGCGAGCCTGTAATCGCGCTCGACATTGCCTTGCGTGAGCGCATCGCCCAGATGCGGCGCCAGCCCCTCCAGCAACTCGACATGCGTGTCGCGGCGATATCCCGTCGCGAGCACCAGCGCGTCGAATTGCTCGGCGCGGGCCTGGCCGCTCAAACGGTCACGCAGCGTGAGTTCAATCCGGCCGCCGCCCGTGCGCGCCGCCGTTTCGATGCCGGTGTTCGCGAGCAACCGGTGGCGCGGTTCGGCGCAGACGTTTTGCAGGTAAAGCATTTCGTAGATCTGCTCGATCAGCGGACGGTCCACTACCGCGTAGTTGGTGTCGCGAAAGCGCTCGATCAGCGCGCGCCGACCGTCGCGCGGCTGCGCGTAGACGACATCGGTAAAGGCGGGGTTGAAAATCTCGTTGACGAACGGGCTGTCGTCGGCGGGTTTCAGCGCGCTCGAGCGAATGATGAGGCTCGCATCCACGTGCGGATAGCGGCGCGTCAGATCGACGAACACTTCGGCCGCGCTCTGCCCCGCGCCGATCACCGCCACGCGTTTTCGCGCGCCGTTCGCAGGTCCGACGACGCGATCGATGGACGTGAGGTACTGCGACGAATGCACGATGTTATGCGTGCCGAGCGCGGCGAACGCCTCCGGCACCTGAGGCCCGCCACCGATGCCGACCGACAACGCCCGTGTCACACGTTGCCATTCACGGCCTTCGTTGTCGCGCGAGAAAACGCGTAACGCTTCGACGTCGTTGGTATTGTCAGCGCTCTTGATCGCTTCGATACCGGTCACGGTCTGGCCGTAGCTCACGCGATCGTCGAACGACGCCGCCACCCAGCTCAGGTAATCGTGGAACTCCACGCGCGTCGGATAGAAATTCTTCAAATTGACGAAATCCGCCAGACGTCCGCGTTCGAACAGATAGTTGATGAACGTGAACCGACTTTTCGGATCGCGCATGGTCACGAGATCCTTGAGGAAGGAAATCTGCATCCGGCAGTCGTCGAGCAGCATGCCGCGATGCCAGCCGAATTCCGGCTGTCGCTCTATGAAGCAATGCGTGAGGTCCGACACGCCCGCTTCTTCTGCGAGGCGCACGGCAAGCGCCAGATTCGACGGTCCGAAGCCGATTCCGATCAGATCAAATACGGTGTCTCTGTGCATGTCGCAGGTCCTTATCGGTGGAAGCCGGCACGCCAAATGCGCGGGCCGGCGAAAAATCTTTCGTGATTGATGCGGTTTTTATTCACTGCCTTTTTTGCCGGGCTGTGTGTTCGACTCCGGGTTCAAGCGCCGTCGCGCAACTCGGCAACGCAAGAAGCTCGTGCATCGAGCCGAGCGCCCAGTTGCGTGAAGGTTGGCGCGGCGAACACGTCGGCAATCTCCAGTGCGTGACCAGCGGCTCGCGCGGCATCGACAAAGCGCACGACATCGAACGAACTTGCGCCCGCTTCGAACAGATCGTCGTGAAGCGCGGGCGTGTTGCCTTCGAACAGATCGCTCCACACGCGTTCGAGTGACGTGGCGCGCCGCGTTGCTTCAGTGTGAGATGCCGGGCTTGCTTGCGCGCTCGTTGCAACGCTGGCTGACTCCAGGGTAAAGCGTGCTGAAGCAACGCCCAGTTGTTCATGCGGCGCGTCGACGAACCGCTGCACCACGTCCAGATAGTCGGCGGTCAGCGCCTCGACGAAGCAGCCGTCCACCAACTCGTTCGCATACGAGAAGGCGCCCGTCACGCGTCCGTCGGCATGTTCGACCACGTCCAGTTCCAATTCGAACACGACCCGATGCCGCACGTCGTTGAAATCGTCGAGCGTGAGGCCGGCCCAGTCGCGTCCCGCTGTTCCGGCCGGTCGCAGGTAATTGAACATCACGGAAAAGAGCGGATTGCCGGCTTCGGTGCGCGTGGCGCGCAATGCCGCCACCACGTCGGCGAACGGCGTGTCCGCATGCGCATAAGCGGCGAGCGCGGCGTCTCGCACTTCAGCGAGCAGCGTGACCGGCGTATCCGTTTTGGCGAGCCGCGTCCGCACGACCACCGCGTTGATGAAAAGTCCCAGTGCGTGGCGTGCGGCTTCGCCTGTCAGTTCGCGCGTGGAAGCGAGAACGCCGACCGGCTGATCCGTTGCGCCCGTCGCGCGATAAAGGGCGACGTTCAGCGCGGCATGCAACACCATGGGCAAGGTGGCGTGAACTTCGAGCGCCATCGAGCGGGCGCGGCGCACGAGAGCCGGGGTCAATTCGAACGCGAGGCGTCCGGCTTTCCAGGTGGGCGACGCCACGCGGCCCGACGGCGGCGAAGGCAGCACTTGCGACGGCGCATCGGCCAACGCATCGCGCCAGAACGACAGGCGCGCTCGCGGCGCGGCTACAGGCAAGACGAGTTGTCGAGCCGAAAGCGATCCCGTCGCCGAAGCCGCCGGCGACGCGCCACGCACGATCGCGACATAAGTGCCGCGCACATCTTCGAGCCACAGATCGATCGACTGCCCGTCCGACACGATGTGATGCACGACCAGCGACAGCACATGATCCCGCTCGGCAATGCGTAATAAGCGCACGCGCCAGAGTGGCGCATCGTCGAGCAGGTGGAACGGCGTGAGTGCGTCCTGGTCGGTGAGCGCGATAGCGGCGTTCTCGCGTTCGGCTTGCGAAGGGTCGCCAGAAAGATCGATCACGGGCAGTTCGAACGCCGCCGAGTCCACGACTCTTTGGCCCGGCAGTTGCCCGTCACGTTCGACGATCTGCACGCGCAGCGCGGGATGTCGCGCAGCGGCTTGAGCAAACGCGTCGCGCAATGCAACGCTATCGAGCGGCCCTCGCAGACGCAGCGCGACAGGAATGTTGTAGGACGCGCTGTCCGGTTGCGAGCGCCACAGGAACCACAAGCTCAATTGCGCGGAAGAAAGCGGCAGGATGCCGTTCGCGTCCGGCCCAATAAGTGAATTGGAACCGCCTCCCAGCTGTCGTTCTCCGGTATCCGCCACCGTTTCGCTGCGTGCCGACGCCATCACGCGCTGCGCATATTGCGCGAGCGTCGGCGCTTCGAAGAGCGTGCGCACCGGCACATCGCGCGCGAGACGTTCGGCCACGCGCGTCGCCACGCGGACCGCCGCAAGCGAATGTCCGCCGAGTTCGAAGAAATGATCGGCACGGCCGACTCGCTCCACACCCAGCACTTCGCGGAAAATCTGCGCAAGCGTGGTTTCGAGTCCGGCAGCGGGCGCCTGATAGGCCCGCTCGACGCGCTGCGGCTCCGGCAACGCCGCGCGGTCCACCTTGCTATTGGCATTGCGCGGCAACGCATCGAGCACGACGATATGCGCGGGCACCATGTAGTCAGGCAACGTATGACGCAGATGCGCATCGAGTTCCGCTGCGTCCGCGCGTGTGCTGCGCTCGCGCGCTTCGGCGCTCAATTCGACATACGCCACCAGCGCTGCTTGCGCGCCCTTGCCATGCACGACCGCCACAGCTTCGCGCACGTCGCCGTGCGCGGCGAGTTGCGCTTCGATCTCACCCAGTTCGATCCGCAAGCCGCGCAACTTCACCTGATGATCGACACGACCGATAAAGTCGAACACGCCGTCCGCGCGCCGCTTGACGAGGTCACCCGTGCGATAGAGCCGCGCACCCGGCGCGCCGAACGGATCCGGCACGAAGCGCTCGGCCGTGAGTGCCGGCCGGTCGAGATAACCACGCGCCACGCCCACGCCTTCACCACCCAGATACAACTCGCCGATCACGCCGACCGGCAGCGGATTCAAGCGCGCATCGAGCACATGCGCCGAACGCGCGCCGACCAGCGTGCCGATTGGCAGATACGCGCTGTCCGCGAGCTTCGCGGTGTCGTCGGTCGGATAGAACATCCACAGCATTGGCGTAATGACCGTTTCGGTCGGCCCGTATCCGTTGACGATCCGCGCCTTAGGAAACGCCCGGCGCAGCAGCGCGAACGCTTCACGCGAAGTGGCTTCCCCGCCTACCGTCAACGAGCGCAAGCTGGGCGGCGCACCGTGCGCGAGCGCCCATTCGGCGAGCTGGGTTGCGCAACCGGGCGGCACGTAGGTCATGGTCACGCCTTCGCGAACCATCATCCGGCAGGTTTGCGCGGGTGGCCACAACGTATCCGCCGTGATGGCGACGGCCGCACCGGACATGTACTGCGAGAACCAGCCTTCATGCGCGCCGTCGAAATTGACCGACTGGAACAGCAGGAAAACGTCACGCTCACCGACGCCGTAGCGCTCCGCAATCGCCGCGCAATGCAGGGCAAACGAACCGTGATCGACCACCACGCCCTTCGGCTTGCCGGTCGAGCCCGATGTATAGATCACATAAGCTGCCTGGTGTGGCGACACGCGCGGCAACTCGACATCCGCCGCGGATTGAACCTCAGGCTGCGGCTCCTCGTCGATCGGCCACAACCGTAAACGATCCGACGCCGGCAACGCAGCGAGACTCGCGCGTTCCGTGATGACGTGCGTGATTTGCGCGTCATCGAGAATCTGCGCGAGGCGCTCGCGCGGATGGCTCGGGTCGAGCGGTACAAACGCGCCGCCCGATTTCAACGCGGCAATCAGGCCGACCAGCAGGTCGACCGAGCGTCTCAGCGCCACGCCCACCCGCATTTCGGCACGCACGCCTGCCGCGACGAGGCGCTGCGCCAAACGGGTTGCGCGCGCATCCACTTCGCCGCGCGTGAGCGAGCGGTTCGTGTCGGCGACGCCGCGCGCGTCCGGCCGCGCGTGGGCATGGTCGGCCACGCGCTGATGCACCGGCCTGAACGTTGCTTCGCGCGGTAGCGCCGTGCTGTTCCAAGCATCGAGTTGCGCGCGCTCGGCTTCAGGCAACCACTGCACATCTCCGACCGCAATGGCGGGTGTCGCCGCCGCGTTCGATAGCAACTCGATGAATCGCGCGGCAAGGCGCTCTATCGCGTCGGCGTCGAACAGATCGAGCGCATAGATGAAGGTCGCGTCGATCGAACCATCGTCGCGCTCCTCGAAACTCAGCGTCAGATCGAACTTGGCGAACGGCGCGCCCGATGGCAACTCCGTCATGCGCACGTCGGCAAGTGAAGGCAAACGCCGACGCGCGCCATAAGCGGCCATCACCTGAAACAACGGATGATGACTCGCGCTGCGCACCACACCCAGCGCTTCGACCACCTGTTCGAACGGCACATCCTGATGCGACTGGGCGTCGATCAGCGTTTGTTGCGTCGCGCTGACCAGCGCGGCGAACGGTTGCGTTGCCGAAACGGGCGTAGCCAGCGTCAACGTATTCACGAAGAACCCGACGAGACCCGCCACTTCGCCGCGCTCGCGATTCGCCGCGGGTACACCGATCTGAATCTGCGTTTCTCCCGACGAACGCGCGAGCAAAGCGCTCAGTGCCGCCAGCAATACGGCGAACGGCG
This sequence comes from Burkholderia sp. WP9, assembly GCF_900104795.1. NCBI lineage: Bacteria > Pseudomonadati > Pseudomonadota > Betaproteobacteria > Burkholderiales > Burkholderiaceae > Burkholderia > Burkholderia sp. WP9. The sequence continues at coordinate 2,253,171 of NZ_FNTG01000002.1, read as the reverse complement.
TCGCGCGCTGCGCATTGGCCAAGGTCTTCACGCGCTGAGCGAGCGCGGTATCGAGAACGAAACGATGCCGTGCCCCACGCGCGCTACGCTGAGCCGGACGCGGCGATGCGCCCGGCAACATCAGCACGTCGCGATTCGCGTCCAGCCGCTCGCGCCAGAAAGCCAATTGACGCTCACGCTCGCCCGCGTCGAGCCAGCGGCGCTGCCACAGCGCGAAGTCGGCGTACTGGATCGGCAATGGCGCGAGCGACACCGCTTCGCTCTTCGCATACGCGCGATAAAACGACGCGAGTTCGGCAAGCATGACGTCCGCGGACCAACCGTCTGACACGATGTGATGCGTCGTCAACGCGAGCCAATGGGTGCTAGCGTCGAGGCGAATCAGGTGAGCGCGCACCAACGGCCCGACCGACAGATCGAAGGACTTCGCTTCATCGGCGCCTGCAATCTCGGCAGCGCGTGCCTCGCGCTGTTCGGCGGGCAGTGTGCTCAAGTCGCTCGCACGCCACGGGCAGCGCGACGGCGCATGCACCGTTTGCAGTACGCCATCGCCGTTTTCAACGAAGGTGGTGCGCAATACTTCGTGGCGCGCGACCAATGCATCGCACGAAAGACGCAATGCGTTGGCATCGAGCGTGCCGTCGAGCCGCAGGCGTTCGGTGATGTGATACGCCGCCGGTTCATCGATCATCCGCGCATGCAGCCACAGACGCGTTTGCGCAAACGACGCCGGCACGCTCGCGGTCCGCTCGGTGCGCGGCGGGATCGGCAGCACGCGAAAATCAATGCCGGCTGCGGCGAGCTTCGTAAGAAAGGCTTTGCGCTGCGCATCCGGCAACAGTGCGAAGCGTGACGCGAGGGAAAGCAGATCCGGTTTGGCTGTGGTCATGCTCAGGTGTCTCAGTGCGGGTCGGCGGGTCGATCGGTCGATGTGTGGGCTTATTGCAGTTCGAATTCATCGAGCAGTGCATCGATCGCGCTCGCGGTATCGCCTGCTCCATGAGCCTCGCGCTCGGCGAGCGCGCGATCGATCGCGGCGGCACAGCGCTGCAACGTGCGTTCGTCGAACAAGGTGCGTAGCGGCAGAACGAGCGCCCAGTGCAGATTCGCCTGCGCGTTGGCTTGCGTCGCAAGCAGCGAGTGACCGCCTAGCACGAAGAAGTCGTCGTCGCGGCCAATCGCGTCGACGCGCAGCACGCGCTTCCAGATCTCGGCGAGTTCGCGTTCAGTGTCGGTGGCCGGCAAATCCAGAGCATGTTCGCCGACAGAGCCGCGCACGGGCGCGGGTAGCGCGTGCCGGTCGCATTTGCCGTTCGGCGTGACCGGCAGCGCATCCATCGCGATCAGATGCGAAGGCACCATGTACGACGGCAGTTGCGCTCGCAAGCCATCGAGCAGCGCCTGCGTATCGAGCGCGTTGTCCGCGCTGCGCGCCACGTAGCCAATCAGTTGCTCGTCACGCACGATCACCACCGCATCGTGCACGCCGGGTGCCGCCCGCAGCAGGGCTTCGATTTCGCCCGGCTCGACGCGCTGGCCACGCAGTTTCACCTGCGTATCCATGCGGCCGAGATAGTCGAGCGCGCCGTCCGCGCGGCGGCGTGCAAGGTCGCCGGTTCGATAGAGCCGCGCGCCGGGCGAAAACGGATCGGGCACAAAGCGATCGGCTGTCAGCGCGGCCCGGCCAAGATAGCCGCGCGCAAGTCCCACGCCGCCCAGGTACAGTTCGCCGATCGCGCCTTGCGGCAACGGTTGCAACGCCGCGTCGAGCACGTGGAGTTGCAGGTTCGCAATCGGATGACCGATCGGCACGGAGGCCGCTTCGGCGTCGCGCGCATCGCAAGTCCAATGCGAAACGTCGATGGCCGCCTCGGTCGGACCGTAGAGGTTGTAGAGCCGCGCGTGAGGCAGTTGCTTTGCCACGCGCGCCACCAGTTCCGGCGCGAGCGCTTCGCCGCTGGCGACGATTCGCTCGATACTCGCGCAGCGGACCGCCGCGTGGAAGTCTTCCAGGTGCGCGACGAAGGCCGCGAGCATCGACGGCACGAAATGCAGCGTCGTGACGCGGTGTGCCTCGATCGCGGCGACGAGGCGCGCCGGATCGCGATGCTCGCCAGGCGCCGCGATCGCGAGCTTCGCGCCGACGGCGAGCGGCCACACGAACTCCCATACCGACACGTCGAAACCGAACGGCGTCTTGTGCAACACGACGTCGCGGGCATCGAGGCGATACGCGTCCTGCACCCACGCAATCCGGTTCGCCAGCGCGCGATGCGTATTGCCCGCGCCCTTCGGCTTGCCAGTCGAACCCGAGGTGTAGATCAGGTAAGCGAGCTGATCGGGCGCGACTGCGACCGGAGCGCTGAGCGTGAAGTCAGCGCCGCGTAGTGCGTCGACGGTCAGGATTTTCACGCCGGTGTTGTTGACTGCGTTCGTGACCCGTTCCAGCAGATTGGGCTGTGTCAGCACGACGGCCGGTTTCGCGTCGTCGAGCAGATACGCGATGCGCTCCGCCGGATAGTCGGGATCGATCGGCAGATAAGCCGCGCCCGCTTTGAGCACGCCGATCAGCGCCACCACCATGTCGAACGAGCGCTCGACACATAGCGCCACCGCCGTGTCCGCGCGCACGCCTGCTTCGATGAGCGCGGCGGCGACGCGATCGGCGTTCGAGTCGAGTTCGCCGTAGGACATCTGGTGCGTGCGTCCTTGCGGATCGGCGAATTCCAGCGCGATAGCCTCTGGCGATATCAACGCCTTCTGTTCGAACTGCCGATGCAGCGCCTGTTGCTGCGTGAGCGGCCACGCTTGCGCCGTCTCGTTGAAGCGGTTCAGCGCGGCGAGATCGTCCGCCGTGGAGATCGAAATCGTGCCGAGCCGCGCGTCCGGATTTGCGATCAGGTCCGCGAGGCACGAAGCGAACGCGCGATGCAACGCGGCGACACGCGCTTCATCGAGTTGCGCAGCGTCGTAACCGTAGTCGATCATAAGCGTGGTGCCCGCTTCGATCACCAGCGTGAGAGCGAAGTCCGTCGCTTCGATATTGCGCAGCTCACGCAGCTTCAGCGCTCGCTCGTCGCGGCCCTGCCAGGCTTCATCCACGGGGTAGTTTTCGAACACGACCAACGTGTCGAACAGCGCGCCGCCACCCTGCCCCGCCCATTGCTGGATTTCAGACAGCGGCGTATGCGCGTGCTCGGCGGCCGCGGCGTTATCGCGCTGCAGGTCGTGCAGCCATGCCGAAGCCCGGCGTTGCGGCAACGGCGCGGTGATCACCGGCAGCGTGTTGATGAACAGACCGAGCACGGTATCGACGTCCGGCAGCGCGTCAGGACGGCCCGCGACGGTCGCGCCGAAGGCGACTGCCGTGCGATGCGTCATACGTTGCAGTGCAAGCGCCCACGCGCCTTGCACCATCGTATTGAGCGTGACTTTCAGACGGCGCGCGGTGTCGATTAGACGCGCCGTCGTGGCTGCGTCGACGGTTTCACGGTGCGCGAGATGGCGCGATTCGCGGCGGCCGCTTGCGGACTCCAGCGCGGCGACCAGCGTCGGCTCGTCGAGCAGCGCGAGGCGTTGCAGCCAGAAAGCGCGCGCGCTGTCGGCATCACGCGCGGCGAGCCACGCGATGAAGTCGCGATAGCGCGTCTTCGCGGGCGCAGCGAACAGCTGCGGACGCGGCGGCTCGATGTAATCGCGCAGCACATCCGCAAAGAAGCGCGCGGTGCTCCAGCCATCGAGCAGCAAATGGTGACGCGTCCAGACGAGACGCCATGCATTGTCCGTGATGCGGATCAGCGCGACGCGCATCAGCGGCGGCGACGTCAGATCGAAACCGCGCGAGCGGTCGGCGCGGAGCCAGTTTTCGAAAGCATCCATCGCACCCGCGCCGCGCTCGCGCCAGTCCAAAATCTCGACGGGCATGCGCGCCTGGCGATGCACGATCTGCATCGGCGCCGCCTCTTCCGGCGTGAAGCTCGTGCGCAAAATGTCATGGCGCGGCACCGCCGCCTCGAATGCCGCACGCAGGCGCTCCACATCCGGGTCGATCAACGTCGCGACCAATTGATTCACATAAGTGGACTGCTCGGGCGCGAATAGAGAGTGAAACAGAATGCCGTGCTGCATCGGCGAAAGCGGATAGATATCGTCGATCGTGCGCAAGTCGAGCCGCATGCGTTCGATAGCAGCCTGTGTCAGGCCGCCCGCGCGGGCGAGCGGATAATCCGCAGGTGTTGCGCCGCCGCCTCGTTGCGCAAGACGCCCAGCGCATGCGCCAACCAGTTCAGCAAGCGCGCCCTCGAAGCGCTGCGCGAGTGCCTCCACAGTAGCGCGCTCGAATTGCGTCGCGCCGTAGACCCAATGGACTTTGAGCGTGCGCGTGGCGTCGCCGTCGATATAGGCGTGAATCGCCAACGCGTTGCCAATCGGCCCCGCCGGATCGCGCTCGCGGCCCGCGCCACCAAAACGCGGTACGAGCGCCGCCTCGCGAGGGGCGTCGAACTGGCCGAGGTAGTTGAAGGTCACATGCGGACGCGGCACGGCGGCGAGCGCCGCACGCGTCGCTGTGTCGCCGTAGTGGCGCAGCACGCCGAAACCGAGGCCTTTGTTCGGCACCGCGCGCAACGTGTCCTTGACCGCGCCGAGCGTAGCGGCCGGCGTGCTTTCAAGCGAGAACTGCACCGGATAGTGACTCGTCAGCCAGCCTGTCGTGCGGCTCACGTCGACGTCCTCGAACAAGGCCTCGCGGCCGTGGCCTTCGAGTTCGATGCGGCACGCCGGCAAGCCGAGCGACTGCGTCAGCGCGGCAATCAGCAGTTCGATCGTCTGCGTTCGATAGGCGGCATTCGCCTCCGTCAACGCGGCGCGCGTGAGATCGGCGCCGATCGTCTGGATCACGGATTGCGCGTCGGCGTTGGTCGCCCTGGCGTGCGGATCGTCGAGCGGCAGATCGTCGTACGGCGCGGCGAGCGCGGTCCAGTACGGTATTTCTGCGGCGAACGGCGAGTGCGTCGTGTCGCGCGCGGCGCGTGCGAGGCGTGCCGCCCATTCCTGCGCACTCGTTCCCGTCGACGCGAGCCGCACGCTGCGGCGCTCGCAAGCGGCACGATAGACGGCATCGAGATCGTCCAGCAGCACGCGCCACGACACACCGTCGACGATGATGTGATGGATCGCCAGATAGAGGTTGGTGGCACCGTCAGGCAGAAGCGCAGCCAAGGCGCAGACGAGCGGGCCGCGTGTCAGATCGAGCGTCCTTTGCAACGCGTCGAACTGAGCGAGCGCGTCGGCCTCGTCGCGTGCGCAGACCGCTGCTAGCGGCAGTGTTTCGAACGCTTGCGCGGCCAGCGTGAGCCGCCATTCGCCTTGCGACCCGACCGGCGCGAAACGCTGGCGGAAAATGTCGTGGTGCGTCAGCAGCGTTTCGAAGGCGCGGGCGAATGCGTCGAAGTCGAACGGCGCTTGCGCGTCGAGTTCAATGGATTGATTCCAGTGGCCACGCTGCGGAATATCCAGAGCAAAGAAGCGCAGTTGTGCGGGCGTGAGCGTGGTGGCCTCGTCCGTTTTGGGTGGCGTGCCTTGCGCATTCGGGATGGTGGGAGCCGCTTGCAAGGCGAGTTCCACCGTTGTCGCGACGCGCGCGAGTTGCGCAAGCGTTGGCGCATCGAATAGTTGCTTGGGCGTGAAGCGCACGCCGCGTTTGCGCGAACGCGCGATCACCTGCAACACCAGAATAGAGTCGCCGCCAAGCTCGAAGAAGTTGTCCTCGCGGCCCACACGTTCGGCTTTGAGCACGTCCTTCCAGACGGCGGCGAGGGTTTCTTCGGTCGGGCCTTGCGGCGCGTCTGCGGCGGCCATTGCGGGCGCTGGCGCGACCGCCAGCGCCCGTAATGCCGCCCGATCCACCTTGCCGTTGGCAGTCACGGGCAACGAGGCGACCTGCTGCAACACCGCCGGCACCATGTAATCCGGCAGGCTCACGCTCAACGCCGCGCGCAACGCGGCTTCGTCAAAACGCGCTCCGCTCGTCATCGCCACGAACGACGCCAGACGCAAACGCCCGTCATGCTCCACGGCAAGCGTTTCGGCCTGAGCGACGCCTTCGAGCGCGCGCAGCGCCGCGCTGACCTCGCCCGGCTCGACACGGTAGCCGCGAATTTTCACCTGGTCGTCGAGCCGGCCCAGAAAATCCAGTCGACGATCGGCGCGCAGTCTGACGCGGTCGCCGGTTCGATAGAGTCGCTCGCCTGGCACGAAAGGATTCGGTACAAAACGCTCGGCGGTTGCGGCAGGACGACCCAGATAGCCGCGTGCCAAACCCGGGCCGCCAAGATACAACTCTCCGATTGCGCCTGGCGGCACGCTCGCGCCGCTGTTGTCGAGCACACATGCGTAGGCGTTCGGCAACGGCAGACCGAGCGGCACGGCGTGTGCCGCTTGCGTGCTCGGCGCACGCAATGCCGCTTGCTCCGGCGCGGACGTATCGCATGTCAATGCGCCTACGGTTGCTTCAGTCGGGCCATAGTGATTGATGACGCGGCAGGCCGGCTTGAGCGCAGCGATCCGCTGGACCAGCGACCACGGCAGCGTTTCGCCACCCGTCACCAGCGCGTGTGCGGGCAGCACCTCGGCGGGATGCTGCGCGTCGAGCAGCGCGTGCAAGTGGCTCGGCACGATCTTGAGAATACCGACATTGCGCCTGCGCATTTCGTGGGCGAAGCGATCGGGATCGAACGCGCATTGCGCGGGCAACAGGTGCAGCGTACGGCCCGAGCACAGCGCGCCGAATAGCGTCGTATGGCCGAGGTCGGCCGCGACGGTGGAGACCATCGCCATCGAAGCGTCCGCGGCGAACGCGAGTTCGTCCAGCATGCCTTCGACATAATCAGCCAGCGCACCGTGCGAAATCACGACGCCCTTAGGCGTGCCGGTCGAGCCTGAGGTGAAGATCAGGTAGGCGGCTTGATCGGCCAACGGTGGCATGTGCGAAGCGATCGAGTCATCCACGCTCGCCGGCGATGCAGCTTGCGTGAGCGCATCGAAGTCGAGCGCGGCCGCGCCGCCTAACGTAGTGACCGCTTGACCGGCTGTCAAAATCCAGCGCGCGCCACAGGTATCGACAGACGTAGTCAAGCGCTCATTCGGCGCCGCGGGGTCGAGCGGCACAACGTACGCGCCGGACTTCATCACGCCGATCAGCGCGACCACAAAGCGCACCGAGCGCTCGATACACACCGCCACCGCCTGTTCAGCGCCAACCTCACGCTGCCTCAAAGCAAATGCGATTCGGTCGGACGCCGCGTCGAGGTCCGCATACGTGAGTTGCTGATCGACATCCGCGAGTGCCACACCATGCGGCGTTTCACGCACATGGCGCGCGAACAGCGCGAGCACGTTGTTAGCCGCCGGTTGAAATTCGCGTCCGCGTCGCGCGGATCGATATTCGGCGCTATCCGCACAATCCAGTTCAGCAATCGCGCACTGAGGATCGCGCACGGCATCCGCGACGAGCGCGGCGTAGCTATGGAGCCACGCGCGAGCGGTCGCTTCGTCGATACCGTCGAGCGCGTACGCCGCGACCAGTTCGATGCCGCGCGGGTCGTCGGTGAAATCGAGCGCGTAATCGAAGCGGGCAGCGAGATCGAGACCCGGCGACATGCGCACCGAGGCGCCCGGCAATTCAGCCGTCAACTCCAGATCGAACTGCTGCGCGAACTTGACCTTCAGCCACGCATCGCCGCGCCGCACCGGCGGCTTGACGGCGTCGAGCACCTGATCGAAGGGCACATCCTGATGCGCGAACGCATTGAACGTGGAGAGGCGCACGCCGTCGAGCAACGCGGCGAACGATTGGTCCGGCGCGACGCGCGTTCGTAGCGCAAGCGTGTTGAGGAAGAGACCCACCAGCGGCACGGTCTCCGCCCGCTGCCGATGCGCGATCGGCGCGGCCACGACGACATCGGTTGCGCCGGTCAAACGATAGAGCCACGCGTCGAAAGCGGCGAGCAGCACCGTGAACGGGGTCGCCCGCGCGCGTCGCGCCGTCTCGCGCACGGCTTCGGAAAGTGCTGCGGGTAAACGCAGCGCGAGACGGCCGCCACGATAGTCGTGTTCCGGTGAGCGCGGCCGGTCGAGCGGCAACGCGAGTGGTTCGGGTGCATTGCTCAGCGCATCGCGCCAGTACGCCAGTTGCCGTGCGCCTTCGCCCGCGGCAAGCCAGTCGCGTTGCCATTGCGCGTAGTCGGCGTACTGCACCGTCAGTGCGGGCAACTGCGGCTCGCTTCCCATCGCGAAGGCGGTGTAGGCTGTTCGCAGTTCGTCGAAGGCACAGCGTGAGCTCCAGCCGTCGCTGATCGAATGATGCGTGGTCAACAGGAAACGCTGCGTGTTGTCGGTTAGCGTGACAAGCGCGGCGCGCACCAATGGCCCTTTCGATAGATCGAAGGCCGCGCCAACGTGCTGTTCCGTGAACGCCGCCAATCGCGCAACGCGTTCGACCTCACTCTCGGCGCGCAAATCAATGTACGCAATCGGCACCGGCAAGCGTGCGTGAATGCGTTGCACGACGACTCCATCATCGGACTCGACCAGCGTGGTTCGCCATGCCTGATGACGTGCGATGACACAGTCGAGCGCGCGTTGCAGCGTGCCAAACTCGAGTGCACCCCGCACATTCCATTGCACGGCGACGTGGTACGCCGCGCCTGCGTCCTGCGTTTGCGCGAGCACCCAGAAGCGCTGTTGCGCGAACGAGGCGGGACGGTCGACGAACGGCGCGTCAGCGGTATGCACAACGTTGATCGAATGCGAACCTGCTGCTGCTTCAGGCTCGCTCTCGTCGATCAGACGCGCCAGCGCTTCGAGCGGTTGATCGGCGAACAACGCATCGAGCCGTAAATTCACGCGCCACTCGATACGAATCGCCGCTTGCAATTGCATCGCCGTGAGCGAATCGCCACCGCAAGCGAAGAATCGATCCGTGCAGCCAATCGGCGCCGCGCCGTTCAACAGCGTTTGCCAAAGCGCCGCCAGGCGCGTTTCAGTGGCGGTGCGAGGCGCGACATGATGCGCATCGGCCACAACCGGCATCGCAGCAACGAAGTCGCGCAAGGCGGCGCGATCGAGCTTGCCATTCAGCGTATAAGGCAAACGCTCGAAGCGCGCGATGCGCTGCGGCATCCACGCCTGAGGCAAATGCGCGGCGAGATGCGCTTGCAGTGCGGCATCGTCGAGTGCGTCGTCGCGCAGCACCACGCAGGCGATCAATTGCGTCCGGCCGCCCGCAGTTTCGGCCAGCACGCCCGCATCGGCCACCGCCGGATGCGTCAGCAGGCAGGCCGCGATTTCGCCGGGCTCGACGCGCACGCCGCGCACCTGAACCTGATCGTCGATGCGGCCGAGATAATCGAACGAGCCGTCGTCACGTTCGCGTGCGAGGTCGCCGGTGCGGTAAATCCGTTCGCCCGGTGCGCCGTGCGGGTCGGGCAAGAAGCGCTCAGCTGTCAGCGCCGCACGGCCGTGGTAGCCGCGCGCGAGACACACGCCGCCGAGCAATAATTCGCCGGCCTCGCCCCGTTTCGCCGCGCCATCGACACGCGCCACGCGCCGCCCGATCGGCCAGCCTATCGGCAGCGATGCAAAACCATTGCCTTCTTCTAGCAACGGCGCCACACCCGGATCGACGGGCCACAGCATCGGCGAGATCACCGCCTCCGTCGGTCCATACCCATTGACGAGACGCACCGACGGAAATACGCGGCGAATCTCGTCGAAACTGTCTTGCGACATCGCTTCGCCGCCGAACAGCAGCGTGCGCAGCGAAGGCGGCACGCCTAGACGCTCGCAAACGTTCGCGAACTCGCGCACATAAGCGGGCGGCAGCGTCGTATTCGTGATGTTTTCGCGCAGCATGAACGCATGCGTGGTTTCCGGCCCGAACGGCGGCGGATCGCTGATCACCACGCTGCCGCCGACGGCAAGCGGTACTAGCCACGCTTCGATGGAGACGTCGAAATTGACCGAAGCAAAATGCAGCACACGGTCGGCGGCGCTGATCGGCAACGAGCCGGCGAGCGCTTCGCCGTGCGCGGCGAGCGGACCGTGCTCGACAGCCACCGCCTTCGGCGTGCCTGTCGAGCCGGACGTGTAAATCATGTAGGCCGCCGCGCGCGGATGCACCGGCGTGTCTTCGTCGTCGAAATATGCATCTGCCGTGTCTGCCGTAACAACGCTTGCCACGTCGAAACATTGAACGAAACGCGCGCGCATTGCCGCATCAGCAGAACCGTCGACGATGCCGTGCATGAGCCCAGCATCCCGCGCGACCCAATCGAGGCGCGCTGGCGGATGACGCGGATCGAGCGCGACGAACACGCCGCCCGCCTTCAATACAGCCAGCAACGCGACGAACAGATCGCAGGAGCGCGCGACGCACACGCCCACACGCACTTCAGTCGTCACGCCCGCGGCACGCAGTCGCGCGGCAAGACGCGCCGCGCGACTCTCCAGTTCCCCGCGCGTCAAGCGCACAGTGTTCGGCGTGAATGACGCCAGTGCGGGCGCAGCGGGATCGATGCGCGCCATGGCGCGGATCTGGTGGTGCAACGCAATCGGGAAGCTCGTCATGGGCATGAAATCCGTTAGAACCGGCCGCTTCGGCCAAGTCGCCGGCCGCAATGGGCCGCTTCATTGGTGTGACGATCCGCAATCGCAAATCTTTACCGCGCATGGCGTTTTATTTGGACTGCATCATTTCGTCGTGGCAGATCGCTGTGCGCGGTAAATGTTTGCTTCGCCCATTCGTCTATCAGGCGAGGGGCGAGTCTTCGCGCCCCGCTGAATGGCCGCATGCACGCATGCGCTGCGATTTACCGATCCATTGCGACCCACTGCGACACCTTGCCGATGACCGCTGCCAACGAGCGCTACGACGCGCCACCCTCGCCTTCTTCCTCTCCCTCCAGTTCCACGGCCAAGCCCGCCATGCGCCTGATCGTGGCGCTGCTCAAGCGCTCTCGCGGCTCGTTCGCGATCGCGTTGAGCGCCTGCGTGCTGAACGGCATCGCCAGTGTGCTGCTCGTTGCCACCTTGAGCCGCGCGCTGTCGCAAGCGGGCGCCGCCGATATGTCGCTCGCCATGCGCTTCGCGTTGTGCGCGGTGATCGCACTCGTCACGCGTGTCATCACCGGCGTGCTGTTCGCGCGCCTTTCGCAAGACACGATGGCGCAGTTGCGCGAACACGTCGCGCGGCGTGTGGCCGAAGCCGAGTTGCGCGATGTCGAGCGGATCGGCGCGGCGCCCGTCCAATCCGTGCTGACCGACGACGCCACCAACGTCTCGATGCTGTTCTTCGCGTTGCCCAATCTCGTGATGCACGGCTCGATCGTGTTCGGTTGCCTGGGTTATCTCGCGTGGCTATCGTGGCCGGTCTGCCTGCTCGCGCTCGCCGCGATCCTGGTCGGCTCGCTCGGCTATCACGCCGGCGACAAGCGCGCGATCGCCTCGCTCGAAGCCGCGGGCCGCTCTCAGGACAAGCTGTTCGGCTACCTCGGCGCGCTCTTCACCGGCGCGAAGGAACTGAAGCTGCACCAGGCGCGTTCGCGTCAATTCGTGGACGGCCAGCTCGGCTCCGCGATCGACGAAGTGCGCGATCATCGGCGCCGGGCGTTCAGCGCCTATGCGGTCGGGGTCGGCTGGATCGTGTTCCTGTTCTACGTGTTTCTCGGCGTCGCGGCGTTCTGGCCGGCGCTCGGCGTGCATGCCGACGCGCCGTCCGCCTCGGGCTACGTGGTCGTGTTCCTGTTCATGCTGCTGCCGCTGGACGGCCTGCTCAACAATGTGCCGACGCTGAACGCCGCGCGCGTCTCGCTCGATCGCATCGAGAAAGTGATGGCTGAATTCGGCGCGCTGCGCATCTCGCCGCCGCCCGACGAAAACGCTTCGCATGCGCCGTATCGCACGCTTACGCTCAGCAATGTCACACACTCGTACTTCCACGAGCGCGATGAGCGCATGTTCCGTGTCGGGCCGGTCAATCTGACCTTCAGGCCGGGCGAACTGGTGTTTATCGTGGGCGGCAACGGCAGTGGCAAGACCACGCTCGCAAAAGTGCTGACCGGCCTCTACGAACCCGAAGACGGCACGATTGAATTGGACGGCAAGCCTGTCGGCTTCGCGGAACGCGCCGCATATCGTCAGCGTTTCACCGCCGTGTTCAACGATTTTCATCTGTTCGACGCGCTGCTCGGCATCGTCGATCCGAACGACGCCTCGCGCGCGCAGGAGGATGCCCGAGCCAACGCGCTGGTCGCGAAGCTCGCGCTCGATCACAAGGTGCAGGTCGTGAACGGCGCATTCTCCACACGAGCGCTTTCCACAGGACAACGCAAACGCCTGGCACTGGTGGTCGCGTATCTGGAAGACCGGCCGTTTTATCTGTTCGACGAATGGGCGGCGGATCAGGATCCGCAATTCAAAGCAGTGTTCTATGAGCAACTGTTGCCGGAGTTGCGTTCACGCGGCAAGACAGTGCTGGTGATCAGTCACGACGACCGTTACTTCCATCTCGCGGACCGGGTGTTGAAGCTGGAAAACGGCAGTATCGTCAGCGAGACGCATGGTTCGGCACAGGCGGTGCTGAGCCCGGCCGCGGCCAACGGTACGATGGGATGATGAGGTGAGAGATCTGCAAGCAGAGCGCTGTTTTTTCTGCGCTCTGCTTGTTGGAGCGTGGGTCGCTTACTTCTTTACTGCGGGCTTCGGCAAGGACAACAGCATGTCCGTCATCGTATCGGCGAGCCGCAATGCCGACATCGGCCCACCAAATCCCCAGATATTGCGCTCGACAAGCCCAACGCGCCCCGAACTTCGAGCCGGCACGAAACGCCAGATCGGCGAATCGAGTTTGGTGGCGAGCGGGACATCTTTTCCAGTCGCACTGACGAACAGCACGGTCAGCGCCGGCTTCTTCAATAGATCTTCCGAACTCACGTATGCGGTGCCTTCGCGAGTCGCTTCGGCGGGCCACGGATCGAGTCCGAGCGCCTGCGCGACACCCGCCGCCGTGCTGTTGCCCGTGAACGCCCAGTAGCGGTCCGGCAAGCCCAATTCCTGCAACCAGGCCACCTGTTCGCCACGGCGGCCGGCTTCGGCAAGGCGCTGGGCGTCGCGGGCGAACCCGGCATCGACCTTCGCCTCGACCGCACGCGCCGCCTCTTCGCGTCCGGTCAGGCAACCGATGGTGCGCAGAATCTTGCGGCTCCAATCGAGTTGCGTGACGTGGGCGCCGTCTTCGGTGAAGTTCGGGCCGTATTTGAACAGTACAGTCGGCGCGATGCGTTCCAGTGCCGCAAAGATCGGCGCATGGCGCAAACCGACGCCGAGGATCAGATCGGGTTTTACTGCCGCGATCGCTTCGAGGCTCGGCTCCTGCCGTGTGCCAATGTCGGGCACCGATGCGAGACGTGCATTGTCGTAGCCGATCCACACCGGGTAGTACTCGGGATCGGCCATGCCGACCGGCGTGATGCCGACTGCCGCGAGGTCTTCGGCGAACATGAATTCGAGCACGACGATACGCTTTGGCTGTGCGGGCAATGTCGGACTCGATTGCGAAACGATCGGATTGTCGGCAAGCGGTGTGCAGGTTTCCTGCGACGTTTTCGGGTTGGCCACGCGAGTTGCGAGGCCTGTTTTCGTTGCGGCCGCGGCAGTGCTAGTGCTAGTGCTAGTGCTAGTGCTAGTGCTAGTGCTAGTGCTTTGTGCGAACACATACGAGTTGGAAAACAACGTTGCCGCCACAGCGGCGGTCACGCAAAGCTGCCTGAAACGCTGGATTTTATTTGCATGACGTGGCTTGGGCGCCGATGACGCCACCCTCGTCATCGTGACGCGGTCTGCAATGCGATCTCCGCATCGCTCATTGTCAATAGCAGGGGGCAGCGTCCGCACAGTTGCGTCTCTCCGGGAATTTCATAACGTACACAGCACACGCGCCGTGCGCTGAACGGGTTCGGCAGACTGGCGGCGCGCGGCTTTGCCTGACGCACCGGCAGACGCAGCGGATTGGCCTCGCCATTGGCACCAAGCGGACCGAACAGCCATGCCATGTCGTCGCTCAAATCGAATTTCGGCGCGCACTGTTCGAACAGGTAGTCCAGCAGATTGCCTGCGTTGCTCCACAAAACGCGCGGCGCGATTCGGGTCAGCGCGCACAGTGTCTCGATCACCGCATTCAAGTGCTCGACGGGCGGCGCATATCGGCGAGCAGGTTCACATTCGACGGGCTGCAGTGCATCGCATGCGAAATACGCGGCGATGGGAAGGCCGTCGCGCAGCACGACATGCGTTTTATCCGGCGACATGACGAGCGGCCTGCGCAGCAACGCCGCCGCGACGAATCCGGCGGTCGCGGTGAAACCGAAGTAGTACTTGGTCCATTGCGACAGCAAAGCGCGTGCATGCGTTTCGCGCTCGCCGCCGTATAGCTTGACCATCGCATCGAGCAATTCCGTGCGATGGTTGGCCAGTTCACTAACAGGGATCACAGTCAGCCTTGCGGTTGGGCCAACGGCGAGTGCGGGTTCATCAACCGCGTTCGGCGTACCGAGCCACACATGCTCGAGATAATGCGCGATCGACTCCGGCGCGAAGCCCGCAAAGCAGCGCGCTCGCTCGTCATGCACAGGTTGCCGCATCACCGTTTGCCCCGCTTCTCGCGACGCGCCTCCACGATCAATAGCGCAAGCAGATAAGGCGCACCGATCAATGCGGTCAGCACACCCGCGGGAATTTCGCGCGGTGCCAGCAACGTGCGCGCGGCGATATCGGCCACGACCAGCACCAGTGCGCCGCACGCCGCAGCCAGCCATAAGCGCGTGCGATGAGCACGCGCGCCGAGCATCGACGCCAGATGCGGCGCCATCAAACCGATGAAACCAACCGGCCCCACCGCGGCCACCGCCGCGCACGCAGCGAGCGTCGCCACGGTCAGCACCAGCGGACGCAGCACGCCAATCGGCAAACCGAGCGAGGCGGCCTGATCGTCGCCCAAGGCGAGCAGATCGAGCGGACGCGCGAGCAGCGCGAACACCGGCACGGCCAGCACGCACCACGGCAGCAGCGTCGCCACTTCGCCCCAACTGCGCCCGTACGTGCCACCGACCAGCCACACCACGAAGCGCGCGGGCTGCACGCTTTGCTGGGTGATGAGCCATTGCGACAGTGTCGTCCACAGCGTGCCGATCACGATACCCGTGAGCGCAACCGCGAGCGGCGCATAGCGATGCCGGCGATTCAGCACGAGGGTCAAGGCCAACGTGATGCCGCCGCCCGCAAGCGACGCGACGGTCAGCGTCGAATGTGCCGCGAGCGGCCACATGACGAGCGCCGCGAGCGTTGCAAGGCCCGCGCCTTGCGTCACGCCCAGCACTTCCGGACCGGCGAGCGGATTGCGTACGATGCTTTGCATCAGTACGCCGCTCGCGGCGAGCAGCGCCCCCGCCAGCAATGCGCAGATAAGGCGCGGCAGACGCAGATCGAGCAGCATTCTCGCCAGCTCGTCGCGATGATCGAAGGCGGCGAGCCAACGTTGCACACCGATCGTCGTCGGGCCGAACGACGCGCCCGCACACACGATCGCGATGCCGAGCAGCACTAATATGCTTGCCGTCAACGGCCAGGGCCACCTATCAACAATGCGCACGAGGCGCGTGCCAGTTCGTGCGACGGCGCGGTCATGACCGGCATGCAATGCGCCCGACCACGCGGCGCCGCTCCGGATCATCGCCAGCATCAAAGGCGTGCCGACGAAGGCAATCGCGACGCCGGTCGAAAGGGTTGCGTCGAGATCGAGCGCCTGCACGGCGCTATCGGTGACGAGCACCAGCGCGCCGCCGACCAGCGCGGACAAGGGTACGAGCGCGGCCAGCCTCGAAGACTTCGCGCCGCGTATCTGCCGCAGCAGATTGGGTGCGATCAGGCCGACATACGAGAGCGGTCCGGCGACACTGACCGCGACGCTCGCGAAGCCCACCGCCACCACCATCGCCGCGAGCCGCGTGGCATCCACCCGAACGCCGGCCGCCGCGGCGGCATCGTCGCCGATGGCGAGCGGATCGAGCGGGCGAATCACGAACGGCAACGCGATCAGCGGCAGCACGAGCCAGGTTGCCGCGATCTTCAACCCGGCCGCGCCAGGTTGATACAGACTGCCGCTCGCCCACAACGACACGCCGACGATGCTCTGCTCGAAGAACGCAAGAATCAGCGTGGTCAGCGCGGAGAACAGCAGCATGCAGACGCTGCCGGCAAGGACGAGCCGCAACGGCGTCGCGCGCCAGCCGCCCGCAGCCGCGGCCACGCACGCCGCCGCGCCGAGACCGCACGCGAACAGCAGCGGCACGGACGCCACGCCGGCCAGCGACGGCACCAGCATCGCGGCGAGCAAGCCGAGCTGCGCGCCGCCGGTAATGCCGAGAAGATCCGGCGAAGCCAGCGGATTGCGCGTCAGCGACTGGAACAACGTGCCCGCCACTGCAAGGCAGCCGCCTGCCACCAGCGCCGCGAGAATGCGCGGCACACTCAGGTCGAATAGCAGAATGCCGGCGAGCTGCGCGGCGTCGCTGTCTGCAGGCGCGGCGAGCCATGCGCGAAAACCGGGCGTAATACGCATCACAGACACGACGACGATAAACGCGACTAGCGCGGCGGCGATCGTGGTGACGCGGCTTCTGACGGGCGCACGGTAGCTGTTGAGCGCCGGCGCATTGCGGCGCATGCGTTTGCGCGCTGCCAGCGTCGTCATGCGGCGAGGTCCTTGCTCGTGGCTTCTTCAGGAAGCGAGGCGGAGGCGCTGGCGATATCCACTGCATCGCCGTCATACGCCGGCACGCACATCGGCGCACCCGTTTGCGGATGCGTGATCTTGAGCATCGGCACACTGAAGGTTTCGTTCAGGTGGCGCGGGTCGAGCATTGCATCGGGCGACCCTTGCGCAACGACGCGGCCGGCGCGCATCAGCACGATTTCGTCGCTATAGGCCGCGGCCTGGTTGAGATCGTGGAGCACCCACACGATCGTGAGGCCGCGCGTTCGATTCAATCGGCGCAATTCGCGCAGAATGTCCAGTTGATGATGGATGTCGAGATACGTAGTCGGCTCGTCGAGCAGCACGATCGGCGCCTGCTGTGCCAACGCCATCGCGATCCACGCGCGTTGCCTTTCGCCGCCCGAGAGCGCGGCGACGTCGCGCGCGGCGTCGGCCGCGAGTCCGCTGGTCGCGAGCGCTTCGTCGATCGCCGCGTGGTCGGCGCGCGACAGTCCGCGCAGCCAGCCGCCGTGCGCGTAGCGGCCGTACGCGACCAACTCGCGTACGGTGAGGCCCGAAGGAATCTGGTTGAACTGCGCGAGCATGGTGAGCGTGCGGGCGAGTACACGGCGCCCGTGCGAAGCGAGCGGCACGCCGTTGACATCGACACTGCCGGACAAGGCCGGTTGCAAACCGGCGAGCGTGCGCAATAGCGTGCTTTTGCCGCAGCCGTTCGGTCCGCACAACGCCGTGACGCGGCCGGCCGCGATGTTCAGGTTCAGACCGTGGAGCACGACGTGATCGCGATAGCCGACCGTCAGCGAATGCGCCGCGAGCGCCACGCCCTGCGATTCCGTCATTGCGCGGCCATCCGTTTTTCGCCTTCGGCTTCGCTATAGCTTCGGGCCATCGCCACCACGACTTTGCGTGGCCCTTCGAACGGATCGCGAGCATGCGCGGTGAGCATGTTGTCGAGCATCAGCACGTCGCCGGTCAGCCACGGAAACACGATACGTTGCTGATCGAGCACGCCGCGGATCTCCGCGAGTGCGTCCGCTTCGAGTGGTTCACCGTCGCCGTAATAGACGTTGCGCGGCACGTTTTCCAGGCCGACTGAGTCGATCAACGCCTCCTGCATGTCTTCATCGAGCGACGAAAGGTGGAACAGGTTCGCCTGATTGAACCAGACGTGCTCGCCCGTGCGTGGATGACGCGCCACCGCCTGGCAACGCTCGCGCGTGCGCAGCAGCAGTTCGCCGTCTTCGCTATCGCGCCACTCGCACTCGATGCCACGCGCGCGGCAAATCCGCTCGACCGTGCGCGGGTCGTCCGAACCGAACGCCTGCTCCCAGGGCAGATCGAGCCCTTGCCCGAAATTGCGCACATAGAGCAGTTCACGCTTCGTAAAGCGCTCGACTAGCGACGGATCGAGCGCACGGTAGATCGCACGGCTATCGGCGATCGGCGTCGCGCCGCCTGAGCGTGCAGCCAGCGCGCAGTGAAACCAGATACGCAAAGGCCATTCGCGCGTGTACGACTGTTCGTTATGCAAAGGAATCGAGCGATGCGGCGGATATTCCGTCGACGTGTAAACCGCGCCCTCCACCTGGCTGCGCGGCGTCGATGCGAATTCATAGCCGATCAGCGGATGCCCGAACGATCCCGCGAAACGTTGAAACGCGTCGATCGAGCCCACGTGAAAACCGGTGAACAGAACACCGCCCGCGCGCTCAAGCGTGTCGTCGACTATCACGCGCAGCAGCGGCGCCGCTTCCTCCAATGAAATCGCTGCGCCCGCGCGTGGCGAGACGATAGTCGGCAGACCGGGCTCAATCGATAGATCGGCGAGCGTGGGCAGTGGCATCGAAAGCATGGTCATACTCTGAATCCTTTTGCTGAAGCGGCGTGGCCGGGCGCATGCCCGAGGCTGCCGGATTTCACTGCGCGCGCTTTACGCCGTTCCGTCCATGTGGCGGCGCAAGCTGGCAGGACGCATGTCAGTCCATACCGTCTCGATGTGCGCGAGGCATTCGGCTTTCGGACCACTCACGCCCACTTCGCGCCAGCCGGCCGGCACGTCGCGGAATGTCGGCCAGATCGAGTACTGCTCTTCGTCGTTGATGACGACCGTGTAGGCGAGGTCGTCCGCCTCTTCTGCTGCCGTGCTGGAGGTCTGCTGTGCTTGCGTCATGATGAAAGGCTCAGTCGATGAAAGGTCAAAATGCGCCCGGACAGTGCGCTCGCATGTCCCGGCACAGCGGTGTCCGCGTGTTGCGCGCGCACCGCTTCTATTCAGTTGACGTTTGGAGTGCGCGCTTTTTTACCGCCGACGCGCGCGGCCACTGCAAAACGCGGGACCCGCCACGCCGCGATTGCAGGCGTCGAGGCAATCAGCGCAATGCTTCTCCGCGTCGCGCACCATGAAATGCACCAGCGTCTGCGAGACGTCGAGTGCGCGCGCCGTGCTTTGCAGCGTTTCTTCGCGCAAACGCACCATTTCGAATGCGGCGCGACTGCGCGGCGGCAGTTGCTCGAGCGCGTTGTAGACGTGCCGCAGCGTGTCCCTTACGAGCAGCGCGGCTTCCGGCGAGGGTTCCGGTGATGGCACGTGCAGGCCGTCGTCTTCGTCGGCGTGATAGGTGTTTTCGAGGCTCTGGCGGCGAAAGGCGTCGATCGACGCGTTGCGCACCATGCGCGTGACGTAGGCGACCGGTTGCCGCACCGCGTCCTGATCCGGAAAGTCGACCAGCTTGATGAAGACGTCGTGCACCACGTCTTCCGCGAGACTCGCGCAACCCACGAAACCGCGCGCCAGGTTGACGAGCATCGGGCGGTGCTCGATCAGCACGTCGAGCAGCGTGCCCTTCTCCCAATTCACCGGGCGCGGGTGGGCGCGAGTGCGGCGCGAGACGGGGGGACAGGCGCCGCCGGCGCTGAGAACCGCTATAGGCATCGCTGTTGAAGGCTCTCGCCGGACAAGCACCTCAGCCATAGATTCGCTCCGTTTTGTCAAAGGACAGGGCACCAATCTAACGTAAACGCGAATCATTCTCAATCAAGATTGGGAATGACCTTACAGTTTTCGATAGTTTTGTATGGTGATTCGGGGGGCGTAGCGGTGGGTGGGCGACGGTCGTTGCTTCTGGCCAGCGGCAGCTTTGATTGTTTTAGGTATCCGTATGATTTTTTTCAGACGTATCGAAGGGATCTCGAACGCGGTGAGAGTTGGCTGCGCGATCGATTGACGGCAGTTTGCACTGTTACGTTAGGCTGCGGCGTTACGTAGCACGCAAGCGGAACATGATTTTGTCGAGTTGAATAAATTGCTGTTTTTGCAATTTATATTTCATATATATCAATAAAATTCGATATATATTCTTTTCATTATCAATGTTACAGCACAACAGACCTTGGCGTGCATCTTGCAAGAATGTCCCTATCAACAGTCGTTCTACGGGGACATCATGAAGAAACTTGCCGGTCGGACAGCCATCGCTGTTGCGACATCCACATTACTCGCGCTCTACGGTTGCGGATCGACACTTCATACCCCAAGTATCGGTGGGGGCGGACTGGGGGGCACTTCGGGCACTTCCTCGGGCACGTCCGGCACTTCCGGGACGTCGGGTACTTCCGGTACTTCCGGTACTTCGGGCACTTCGGGCACTTCGGGCACTTCGGGCACTTCGGGCACTTCGGGCACTTCGGGCACTTCGGGCACTTCGGGCACTTCGGGTACCTCGGGTACGTCGGGCACTTCGGGCACTTCGGGTACCTCGGGTACGTCGGGCACTTCCGGAACGTCGGGCACTTCCGGGACGTCGGGTACTTCCGGGACTTCGGGTACTTCGGGTACTTCGGGCACTTCGGGTACCTCGGGTACCTCGGGTACCTCGGGTACTTCGGGTACCTCGGGTACCTCGGGTACTTCGGGTACCTCGGGTACTTCGGGTACTTCGGGTACTTCGGGTACTTCGGGTACTTCGGGTACTTCGGGTACTTCGGGTACTTCCGGAACGTCGGGCACTTCCGGGACGTCGGGTACTTCCGGTACTTCGGGCACTTCGGGTACCTCGGGCACTTCGGGTACTTCGGGTACTTCGGGCACTTCGGGCACTTCGGGCACTTCGGGCACTTCGGGCACTTCGGGCACTTCGGGCACTTCGGGTACCTCGGGTACCTCGGGTACCTCGGGTACCTCGGGTACCTCGGGTACCTCGGGTACTTCGGGCACTTCGGGCACTTCGGGTACTTCGGGTACTTCGGGTACTTCGGGTACTTCGGGTACTTCGGGTACTTCGGGTACTTCGGGTACTTCGGGTACCTCGGGTACCTCGGGTACCTCGGGTACTTCGGGCACCTCGGGCACCTCGGGTACCTCGGGTACGTCCGGCACCTCGGGTACGTCCGGCACCTCGGGTACTTCCGGCACCTCCGGTACCTCTTCCACCCCCATCGGCACTGTCGTCACCCAAGCTAGCAATCTCATCACGGCAGTCGGCACCACAGTCGCCGATACCGGCACCAAGGTCACGGGCACGTCGATTCCTGGCGTGAACGGGGCAACGACCGCCGGCGTTGGCACCGCTCTCACCGACCTCGGCAACGGCGTGAAGGTGCTGGGTAACGGCACCGCCGCCGGCCTCGGCACCCTGGGTAGCGCGGCCAATCCGCTCGGCCCGACGCTGAACTCCACCACGGGCGTCATCTCGAATGCCGGTGCTGCCGTCACCGCACTTGGCGGTGCGGTGTCGAGTCTCTCGAGCGGCCCGCTCAAACCCCTCTCTCCGGTGACTTCGACGCTCGGCAGCATCGTCGATGGCGTGGGCAGCGGTGTCGGTTCTGTCGGAGCGGGATTGAACACCACGCTCTCCAGCGCGCCGGTCCAGCAACTCGAGACCGGACTCAGTTCCGCGATCAACCCGATCACCCTAGCCGTCTCCAACACGACGCAGACCATCGGCAACGCGACGGGCCTCGGCACGCCGCTGGACAAGCTGCTTGGCACGCTCGGCAACGGACTCAATGCGGCCGGGGTAAAAGTGTCGGGAGCCACGGGTGATCAGGTCGGCAAAGATGTCGGCGGAATCGTGAGCCAATTGGGTAACACCGTCACGAGTGCGGCCGGATTGCTCACTGGCGCGACCACCAATCCGCTCGCGCCGATCACGGGTTTGCTCGGGCCGCTCGGCGGACTCGGCGGCACTGGCAGTTCGGGCGGCGTCTCCATTCCGCCGTTGACTGGCCTGATCGGCAACCTCGGATCGCTGGGCGGCGCTACCGGAGGTTCCAGCGGCACAGGCGGCGCTGCCGGTCTGCTGGCACCCGTCACAGGGCTCCTCGGCAAGGTCGGCTCATTGGGTGGGACGACCGGCACGAGCAGTCCGCTCGCGCCCGTCGTGACCCTGGTCGGCTCGTTGACGAGCGGCGTGACGGGCGCACTCAATGGCGCCTCGCAAGGAAGCACGCCCGCCAATCCGCTCACGGGTCTTGTCAGCGGATTGACCGGCGGCTCAGCGAGCGGCACAGGCAGCAGCGGCTCGACCAGCAAGAACCCGCTTGCGCCGGTGACGAACCTCGTCGGCGGATTGCTCGGCGGCGTGGCGACAGCCGGCAAATAAGCGTTACGCAAGCACAGCGGCCGGGCGCAAAAAAACCAACAGCCCGGCCGCCGTCAATGTCATGACTACGAGGGATGACATGAACTCCACTTTCAATACGGTCGCGCGCACGCACGACCCGCGGCCGCGCTCGGCGACGCCGTTTTCGATTGGCTTGCTAGGGATCGGCGTCGGATTGCTCACGCTCTGGTTGCTACGCGACAGCGGTTCGATCGATGGCGCGACGCGCAGCACCGTTGCCTGCCTCGCAATCATCGCGACCATCGCAAGCTACGAGCTATTCGTCGCGCGAGTCTATTTGCGCCCCAGCGCCGGTCTCGCGAGTCGCGCGGTGCGGCCGCTGAGCATCGTGCGCGTCGAATTGCGCCTCGCGGCGCTGGCCTCGGTGTACGCTGGCATCGGCGCGCTTTACTGGCTGCTGCCCGAGTATCACGGCGCCTTCTATAACCCGTTCTGGTCGCTGCTCGGTACGCTAGCACCGTATGTGCTCATCGCGGCACCCTTCTACTTTGCGTGGATGGACCGGCATCAGCGCGAAACCGACGACGCGTACCTGCTATGGGCGCGCTTCTTATTTCGCGGCGTGCGGCCGGCGAACTGGCGCCCTGTCCGAGAGATGCTGGCCGGGTGGATGGTGAAGGCGTTCTTCCTTCCGCTGATGATCGTCTACCTGTCGACTAATGCGGACCATCTGAATGCGTCGTTGACGACCGCGCTGAATGCGCCGTTTTCGCTTGCGACTTTCCGGTTTATGTATGACCTGTCGTTCGCGATGGATCTGATGTTCGGCACGGTGGGTTACCTGTGTACATTGCGCATTCTTGATAGTCACGTGCGCAGCGCTGAGCCGACCACGTTGGGTTGGCTCGTTGCACTGATCTGTTATCAGCCGTTCTGGTCGCTGATTTCCAACCAGTACATCCGCTACGAAGGCTCGGTCTTCTGGGATAGTTGGCTTATTTCGATGCCTGTTGTGCGGGTAGTCTGGGGTGCTGTCATCATTGCTTTGCTGCTGTGTTATGCGCTGGCGACTATTTCTTTTGGCTTGCGGTTTTCGAATCTGACGAATCGCGGGATCATTACTTCGGGACCTTATCGGTTCACCAAGCATCCGGCTTATATCGCTAAGAATCTGTCTTACTGGATGGTGACGGTGCCGTTTGTCGAACCGATGGGGTGGAAGGTTGCGGTGACGCATTGTGCGGCGTTGCTTGCGGTGAATCTGCTTTACTTCCTGCGCGCCAAAACAGAAGAAAAACACTTGATGAATGATCCGGCGTACCGGGAGTACGCGGAGTGGATCGGGAGGAATGGGGTGTTTGCGAAACTTGCGCGGGTGTCGGGATGAGCGAGGCGGGCTGCGTGAGGACCCTGCGTCCATTGCACGTTCAACTGAAAAAAATCGACGTTCTGATTTGTTGAGTTAGCCGTTGCGGATCCATCGATTGCGTAGAGAACCCGATAGGTTCGAGGCAGAAAACGCCACCAAAAGACAGCCCACGGATACCCAAATTCGTACGCCCTGGATACCGCGATAGTGTGCAATTGAAGCGCTCGGATCGGCGCACTAGAGATAACGCTCGCCAACTCCCTTTCGCTGTTCCCGGCCGCAGCAAACCGTTACGGCCTACGTAACGTTACGAGTCCGCAAACCAGTAAGTTTGCGATCTGCTCGCATCGCTTGCGGAAGCTCCTCGAATACCGTAAAGGCCTTGTCCGACAAGGACTCTCTCCGTTCACATCAAATCCGCTCCGCCTCAACGCATCAATTGGCACGCTTGCTGCTTTAGATTTTCTGGTGCGCAACGCAGAGAACGACTGCGGGCACACACGGTGGACAGTACATTTCCTCAATCGCCTTTCCAGTTTGGTTGGCCACAGGCTTTTTGTCCTATCGGCCGAATTCCAGATTGCGTGCAATTCCGCGCTTCTTCGCGCACGCGTGTGGTTTTGTATTTGCGAAAAGTGCGATTGCTGTAGCAAGAGAGACGAGAACTGCTCAGGCAAACACAAGTTGAGCGGACCAATAAGAACGTTTGGCGCGAGAGACCAACACGGGGAATAGAATGAACAGGGCGAATTTTGCGTGGCATATAAAAGCAGGAGGTCTGAATGGTACTAACCAGGGGCAACGTGCGCAATGCGCCGAATGACCCGCGCGCAGCGCTCGCAGGGCCTCCGTTCTTCTCCGCATGCTTTTGCGTTCGCAGCAGCATTGTCATTTGCGGCGTCGGCGCAGGCGAGTGAGCCTGCGCTGAACTCGCTGGGACAGGCCGGAGGATTGGTTATTCCCTACGCTTTCGCGCTGCCCAACGGCATGGCGGAGGCACAATATAACGATTACGTGGATCCGCAGTATGGCAAGCGGGCAACTGGTTCGCAGATCTATTGGGCGGCCTTTGGCATCTTCCCGTACGTGGAAATGTCGGGGGGATTGGCGAACTATCCGACAAACGGGGGCGCAGTATTTACCAACGGAGAGCACACGATTCTCCGGCATTTGACAGCCGAAATAAAAGTAGAAGTACCTCGCTTCTTTAAATATCAGCCGTCCATCGCTTTCGGCGCGACCGACGTCGGCGGCCGGACGCATTATTTCCGCTCAAAGTATGGTGTCGCGTCGCAAGCATTCGGGCCGGCGACATTAACCTTAGGCTACGGCCAGGGTGACAGGCTCGACGGGTTGTTCGGCGGCATCCAGCTGTCGCTCTGGAAGACCGGCTTCTCGCTCCTTGCTGAAGATGACGCAAAGACACCGTATGCAGGTTTGCGCTATCAATCGCCGCGCATTAGCTGGCTAGCGGACGCAAACCTGATCGGAACGGTGACACGATCACTGCGCTCCACGGACGGCGCGTCGCCACGCACGTCGATTGCGATTGCTGTGCAGATACCTCTCGGCAGGCGCTTCGACGCAGCGCGTTGCGGCGACGGTCTTTGCGAAAAACAGCAGACGTCCGCTAGCGATACTGTGACGGACATTACTGAAGAAGAGGTCATTCGACGCGACACGCTCAGGCCTGTCAGTCTGCCCATTGCCGACACAGCACCCTCCCTTGCTGCAGCGCCGATCGCCTATGTGCCGCCGTTGCAGGCTTATGCGTCTGCGCTGTTAAGCGACGTATCGACCGCCCCACCGCAGAAGGAGATCGATACGTTCTCCGACTCACTGGACACCTCGGCGCTCGACGCAATCGCAACACAGATTTTTTCCGCGGGCCTTGAACGGGTACGCGTGGGGATGGCGGGGCATGATCTGGTCATCGAATACGAAAACCATCGTTATAACCAGAACGAGGCGGACGCGCTCGGCATTGTCCTGGGCATCGCCAGTATCAATGCGCCACATGAAACCGATAAAATTCGCGTGGTCATCAAGAAAGCAAATGAACCGCTGGGTGAAGTGGCCGTGGATCGGGAAGCATTCGCACAATTCATCAAGGGCGGAGCACCCACTGCTGCAAGCGGATCGATAACGATGCGCACGCGTCCAACCTACGACGCCGACTCCATCGCCTGGCACGGCGACGAACGCAAACATGGACTGACGCGCATCCAGATCGAGCCCATTGCGAGCTACCTGTACGGCACGGAGTACGGCAATTTCGATCTCTCTCTAGGTGCCAATATAGAAGGCTTCGTGCCGCTATGGCGTGGCGCGGAGTTCTATGCGAGTTATATCGCGCCGCTGTACAACACGAAAAACATGGACAGCGGCCGCGTCTTCAGCGACTACCGCTTACGCGGCGGCCTATCGACGGTGGCGTTGGGCCAGAGCTTCTGGATTGCGCCGCGGGTCCTTAACGTTGCGGCCATTGGGAAATTCGATTTCGATTACATCGGCGTTCAGAACGAGACGACGCTGTTCGTCCCTGGCCGCCCTGATCTGGTTCGCCTTCGGCTCGCCTATCTGCATCACGAACCCGGGCATGACACGCTGCCAAGCGAAAAGAACGCGATGCTCACGTATCGATGGGTCCAACCAGCTTGGAACCTATGGGTTGAAGCGGGTGTAGCACGCTACGTCGGCGGCGATAAAGGCCCTTTGATTGCCGTCACTCGATGGTTCGACGACGTATCAGTCAGCGTGCATGGAGAACATAGCGGTCAGGGCAGCTTCGTTGGCGCGTCAGTCAGTTTCCCGTTGACCCTGCGTCAAGGCATGAAGCCAGGTATCACCCAAGTGTACGGCTCGGAGCAGTTTGCGCTCGATTTCCGCTCACGCGTGGGCTCGACAAATTACCTGTCGCCGGACGCGGCGCAGAACATGGGCTTCCCGTACAGCACACAGCAATACCTTCTGAACCAAGGGCGATTTAGTGGTGAGTATTTCTCGACCCAGCTCTACAGAATGCGCGATGCCTATCTCCGCTACGCGAACCCGGATGACAAAGCGAATCGACCTGACTCCCTGAGCGACAGGGCGCGCGTGGAATTCTAAAGCTGCGCTTTTGCATGACAGATAAGAGTAGTGCGCAGGCGCAGGTGAAATGCAGGTGCCATCGCCAGCTAACCGTAAGTGATTTTCACCTTGGAGAAAAAAATGAAACTTCTAGACGCTGCAGCGTCGCGTACCCTTAAGTTCGGATCTATTTTTCTGGCAGCCGTGGCACTGACCGCTTGTGGCGGCGGAGGCAACCCTGCACTAGGCTCGGTTAGCGGCACCGCTGCTATCGGCGCACCGTTGGCGAACGCGAGTATCCAGTTGGCTTGCAAGAATGGCTCAGGCAGCGCCGCTGCTAATGCAAACGGTGCGTATTCGGCCGCGTTCAATTTCGACGGTCCCTGTGCCATCACTGCGTCGAGCGGCGCGGTCACCATCCACTCCTTTGCTGCCGGTACCGGCACCTACAATGTGACACCGCTCACCCAATTGCTCTTGAGCTATCTCGCGGGTCAGCTCGGAACGACCGTCGACGGGTTGCTTGCCGGCATCACCTCAAATGCCTCGTACCAGTCCGCACTGACTAATCCAACTATCATTGCGAACGCTCAGGCCGGTGTCGCTCAACTGCTGAAGACGATGTACGGCATCACGCTCTCATCTTCGTCGTTCCTCACCGTTTCATTTATACCAGGACAACCGGGCGCCGACGCCGACCTCGAGACGTTGCGGGCGGCCGGCGCGATCACCAGCGACGGCCAGCCGGCAGCGTCTCTCGCTGCAGCAGCTGTCTCGGCGGGCGCGGCTTCACCGATTGCTGGCAGTGGCAGCAACGGCGCCACGGGTGGCACGGGCGGGACTGGTACGACCACCAAGTAATGCGTCAGACGCCACACGGTGGCGTCTCTCGACTTTCAATCACACCACTGATTGCCGGCATCCCTGTCGGCTTCGTACAGCCACTTCACAGGAAATTCAGAAGCAGGACGTTACGGCACGCCGTTACGTTACGGCGCCGCGAAACCTGTGTGATTGAACGCTGCGGATGATCGCGCGCAAGCGTGAAGCCCTTGTCAGGCTTGATTCTGCAACGAGATGGCAAACTTTACGTCCTCAATTTTCATCCTGGCATATTTACTGCTTTAACCCTATCGCTGCGCAAAAGACGCAGGCAACAGAAAACGGGGAAAGCAAATGAGTATCTCTTTCAATAGCTCGGTCTGGCTCGGGGTGGGCCAGTCCCGTGGCAACTCACGCCACGGGAACGCACCGGGCGCGGCAGCACACTTTCGGCCAATGAGCGACGGCATTTTGCGCGACCGCGCAAAGCATCGGCGCTGCTGAAAGTCGTTGTGTGACCGATCAGCCAGCAGCTCAACCATCCCCTCCGGAATCAGTAAGACCTCGGCTTCGTCGACAGGCTGAGCTCTCGTAACAGAGGAATGCTAAAAAACAAAATCCATCTTGTCATGAGACGGATTATTCCAGGTGTGCGACGTGCGCCTGGAAAATGTATAGGACACGGCCCATAGCATGAACGCTACATCAATTGCACATGAGAGCAAGAAGTCGGCGGGCGTCCATGGATTGCTCGCGCGAGTCCTCGACGTCTCGTTGATCGTCGGCGGTGCTGTTTCAGCTTCGCAGATTCGCTTCGACGATCTGACAGCGGCTCACGTAGACACTGGTTTCATCGCATTTGCCGCGGCCTTCGCGTTGGCGCTCTTTCCAGTGTTCGGCGTATATCAATCGTGGCGAGGCCGCTCCATGCTTCGCCTGATCGGTCAGATCAGTCTAGCGTGGCTAGTCGTGCAAGGTTGCGGGCTGGTTCTCATGTTCTCGTTGCATCGGACCGATTTCATCTCGCGACTTTGGTTCGCCTACTGGACGGGCACGACTGGTGCAACGCTGATCGTCTCGCGATCGTTGACGTATGCACTGCTGCGGCGCGTCCGCAATGCAGGTCTGAATTTGCGCAGCGTTGCGGTTGTTGGCCGCGGATCACATTGCCAACAAGTGGTGCGTAGCATCCAGGCAGCCCGTACCAGTGGTTTTCGGGTAACCGCCGCATTCGACGTGCATCCGGGTGAAGAACGTTCCGCCTCGAACACACCACTGTTCGATGATTTCCGCGATTTCTCCGAATTCGTTCGGGCCGAGAATCTCCAGGAGATCTGGCTTGCACTGCCTCTGTCAGAGGAAAGCATGATCTCGCGCTGTCTGCACGAATTCCGTGACGACCTGGTCAACATTCGTTTCCTCCCGGATGTGAGCAGCCTGGCCTTGTTCGACAGCAGCGTCATCGACCTCATCGGCGTGCCGGCCATCAATCTCGTCGCGTCGCCTTTGTCGTCGCACGCCTTACTGAAGAAAGATATTTTCGATCGGGTATTTGCGATCGCGGCGCTGGTCTGCGTGGCCCCTCTGATGGTTTCCGTTGCAGTCGCAGTCAAGCTGTCCTCACCCGGTCCGATCTTCTTCGGGCAAAAGAGAAAGGGAGCCGATGGACGCGTATTCACGATCTACAAGTTTCGGACGATGCGAGCCCACGCCGCCGAGCCCGGCGTCATCAAACAGGCGTCACGCAACGACCCACGGATTACCCGAGTAGGCGCTTTCCTGCGTCGCACAAGTCTGGATGAATTACCGCAATTCCTGAACGTGCTGAGAGGCGACATGTCGGTGGTCGGGCCGCGCCCGCATGCCATTGAACACGACGAACTCTACCGGACCATCGTCGACGGATACATCCACCGGTACCGGATCAAACCTGGAATCACCGGATGGGCGCAAGTGAACGGCTTTCGAGGAGAAACCGACCGCGTCGAGAAGATGCAGAAGCGAGTCGAGCATGACTTGTACTACCTGAGGAACTGGTCCTTCGGACTGGACATGAAAATCGTACTGGCAACCGTGGTACGCGGATTTATGCACCGCAACGCGTATTGAGGGAATTTGAACAGGTTTCCGCGGAGCAAAAAACTATAACAACGGCTAGCGCGTCTTGATGACTCAATCGGTTGACACATCGACGACTCCGACCAGCTTACCTAAAAAAGAAATGAACGATACGAGGGTCTATCTTATGGGACATTCGAAAACAACTCCTGAACACGGTGCCGCGCGTCAATATCGACGGCACGCACGCGGACTTTTATGTGTTGCACTCTGCTACGGACTCGTGGCATGTGCAGCCGCGCCTGGTATGCGGATGCCGACATCCGCAACCTTGCCGACGGGAAACAGCGACGCGCAAGGCGCTCAAGCGGATCTGCAAATTCCGATCGTCGACATTAACACCGCACTAATCAAGAAGCTGCGCGAGACCGCCGATCAGACGAGCACGGATCAAACGCGTGAATTGTCTGGACTGTCCGGACCTTATACGCTCGGCCCAGGCGATGTACTGCAGATTACCGTCTGGGACCATCCCGAACTCGCAGCCGCATTGGGCACGCAAAACCAGAACAATGCCCGACCGTTCGATCCTGCCCAAGGCTTTGTGGTCGACAACAGCGGCAACATACAATTTCCGTATGCAGGCTCGATTCATGTATCGGGTCTCCGTGTCGAACAGGCTCAGCAAGCAGTGTATGCAGAGTTGTCGAAGGTCTTCATCAAGCCGCAACTCACCGTTCGAGTCACATCGTTTCGCGCCAAGCAGATTTATGTGGACGGCGAAGTCAGGACGCCCGGCGCTGTGCCGGTCAACGACATTCCGTTGACGCTCTACGAGGCGATCAATCGTGCCGGTGGCTTTAGCGCGACCGCCGACCAAAGCCGGATGGTTCTGGTTCGCAATGGCGTTTCACATCGTCTGAACCTTTCAAAGATGCTCGAGAGCGATCAGAACCCATCCAATATCCTGCTCAAGAACGGCGATCTGCTGAGAGTCGTATCGCGCGACGACAACGGTGTGTTCGTCATGGGCGAAGTCAATAAGCCGATCACCGCGCTACCAATGAAGAGCGGCAAGCTCACATTGAGCGATGCGCTTTCGCAAGCCGGAAGCCTGAATACCGCCAGCGCGGACGCGGCCCAACTCTATGTGATACGCGGGTCGACAGAATCACAGGCCGAGGTATTCCATCTCGACGCCCACTCGCCGGTATCAATGATCCTGGCCAATCAATTCGAATTGCAACCGAAAGACGTGGTGTACGTCGACGGCAACGGCCTCGTGCGTTTCAGCCGCGTATTGAGTCTGCTTCTTCCCGCCATCAATGCTGGTCTAACTACGGCGATTGTGACGAAATGATCGATACGGTACTCATAGTCTGTGAAGGCAATCTCTGCCGCAGTCCCATGGCGCAAGGGCTTTTGCAGCGGGAATTGTCCGACGTCGAAGTGACTTCAGCCGGTCTTTCCGCTGCCAAAGGCGCACCGATCGACAGCTTTGCGCGCGACATGCTGTCGGTTCGAGGGATCGACATGTCATCTCACGCGGCCCGGCGTCTCAACGAGCGAGTGTGTGGCGCGGCTGACCTGATCCTGGTCATGGAGTTGACTCAGAAGCAGGCAATCGAAACGTTCTACCCGACCACCCGCGGACGCGTCTACCGACTGGCAGAGGCAGAGCACGCCGATGTACCGGATCCCTTTGGCCGCTCGGCGCGCATCTACGATCAGGCAATGGCTCTAATCGAACGAGGTGTTCGGGACTGGACAAAACGCATTGCGGATCTGTCCCGGGGTTCGCGTACATAACATGATGAGTTGGTGAGTCATGCCAATAAACCGCTGAAATACGAGTTCACAAAAAAATGAAAAATCAATTTTCCCGCGACGAGGACGAAATTGACATTCGTGCACTTATTGATGTCATTTTCAAGAATAAGAAGTTGATAGCTGCGGTCACTATCGTATGCCTTGTCTTCGGCGTGACGTACGCGTTCCTCGCGACGCCGATCTATCGCGGCGATATCACGGTTCAGGTTGAAGACAACTCCGATATCGCGGGCGCGGCAGCCGGTAATCTGATGAGCGGTTTGACGTCTATTTTCGACATAAAATCGACCGATGATGGGGAAATGCAGATCCTCGACTCGCGACTTGTCACGGCGAAAATGGTCGACGAGTTGCGCCTTTACATCGACGCTAAGCCCAAATACTTTCCGCTATTTGGGGCATTCGTTGCGAAGCACAGAAGCTCGCTGTCGCAACCGGGAATTTTCGGCGTAGGCGGATACGCATGGGGCTCGGAAAATATCATCGTCGATCAATTCGACGTACCTGGTGAGTTTGAAGAAGACAAGTTTTCCGTCACCGCACTGGGTAACAACCGCTATCGACTCTCGGGCAGCGACCTCGACGCCGATGTCACCGGTGAGGTCGGCGTCCCATTGGTAGCGAACACGCCTTCCGGGGCGGTCAAGCTGCTGGTGTCGCAATTGAGCAGCAGAGAGAACGCAAAGTTCGAGCTGAAACGCTATTCCCGAATTCAGGTCCTGGAGCAACTGCGAAAAGATCTGGTGATTACGGAGATGGGCAAGGATCAATCCGGCGTGATTGGCGTGACCTATGACGATCAGAATCCCGCGCGCGCGGCTGCAGTTCTGAACAAGATCGCCGAAAACTACGTCACCCAAAACGCCGACCGAAAGGCGGCAGCAGCCGAGAAGTCGCTTGTCTTCCTGAAGAGTCAACTTCCGGAGGTAGAGCATAGCCTGAGACTCGCTGAGGATCGGCTCAATGCTTATCAGAACCGCCACAAGGTCGTGGACCTCAGCGAGCAGGCAAAGGCCGTGTTGGGACAGGCTGTCGAGGCGCAGTCCAGTCTGTTCCAGCTCGAGCAGAAACGGAAAGAGCTCGCAACGATGTACAGCGCGCAATATCCCGCTGTGCTTGCCTTGGATCAACAGATTGCCGCCGCGCGCGCGCATATCGACAACTTCAACGAGTCGATCCAGCGACTTCCCGACGATCAGCAGAATATTGTCCGACTGAATCGAGATGTGACCGTGCAAACGAGTCTCTACGTCGGCTTGCTCAACAGCGTTCAACAACTGCAACTCGCCACAGCAAGCAAGATCGGCAATGTGCGTGTGATCGACCATGCACTAGTCGCCGACAAACCGACGAAACCGAAGAGAGCCCTGGTCATCGTTCTGGCAGCCGTCATCGGGTTGTTCGGTGGAATCGGATTCGCTTTGGTCCGTTCAACGCTGTTCGGCGGTCTGACTGATCCTATGGATATCGAACGTGATCTGTCTCTTGACGTCATTGCGACTATTCCGCTGAGCGATACCCAACGTCAATTGACGCGAGTCCGGGAACGCGGTGGCCGTCGCGGTCCGTCGATTCTCGCACTGGCGCGGCCGCAGGAACCGGCCGTCGAAGCCATTCGAAGTCTCTGCACCGCGTTGCAATTCGCCCTGCTGGAGAACCCGAAGAACAACGTCATCCTGATGACCGGGCCCTCGGTCGGGATCGGCAAGTCGTTCACATCCGCAAATCTGGCCACTCTGCTGGGGATGTCCAAGAAGCGCGTGCTTCTGATGGACGTGGATCTTCGCCGCGGCCATCTGGCTGCCGAGTTCGACGTGTCCGGAAAAGTCGGTCTCTCCAATGTGCTTCGCGGCGACATGTCACTGGATGCGGCCGTCATCAAAGATGTTTCGCCGAACGTGGACTTCCTTGCGACGGGTCCGCTACTGGCGCAGCCGGTCGAACTACTGTCGTCGGGTGGCATAGCTAATCTCCTCGCGGACGTGTCCAAGCGATACGACATTGTTCTACTGGATTCAC
This sequence comes from Burkholderia sp. WP9, assembly GCF_900104795.1. Classification (NCBI taxonomy): domain Bacteria; kingdom Pseudomonadati; phylum Pseudomonadota; class Betaproteobacteria; order Burkholderiales; family Burkholderiaceae; genus Burkholderia; species Burkholderia sp. WP9. Next base: position 2,219,612 of record NZ_FNTG01000002.1, on the reverse strand, counting down.
CGCCCGTCCTTCCAGTCACCGACGCCACCATCTTCGCGCCCTTCGCCGGAATTGTTCTTCTGGCAGCGCGTTCGGGCATGACCAGCAGTGGCGAGCTTCTCGAGTCCGCCAAACGAATCGAGCGCGTTGGGGCAAAAATCACCGGGATTGTGTTTAACGGCTTCAAACCAAGTCTGCGCTCCGCGCAGTACGGGGACTACGGCGGCTATGCGTACCTGAGTAATGCGTCTGACACGTAATCGGGCGACTGCAGACCATGAGGCAACCGGAAGCTTTTCTCCATTGAAAATTTATCAAGCGACGAGACCAACGCTATGTCATTCGATGTCGTTTCCATCATTGGACTTGGTTATATTGGATTGCCCACCGCTGCGGCGTTTGCCGCACGCCGAAAGAAAGTTATCGGCGTCGATGTATCGCAGCGCACAGTCGATACAATTAACAAAGGCGAGATTCATATCGTCGAACCAGAGCTGGACATGCTGGTTCACGCCGCCGTCACACAGGGATATCTGCGCGCGACCCAGACGCCGGAGCCAGCCGATGCATTCCTGATCGCTGTTCCAACGCCGTTTTGCGATGGCAACAAACCCGATCTGAGCTACATTGAGGCGGCAAGTCGTTCGATCGCTCCTGCGCTTAAAAAAGGCGATCTTGTCGTGCTCGAGTCGACTTCGCCTGTGGGAGCGACCGAGAAGATGTCGGCATGGCTCGCTGAATGCCGTCCTGACCTAACCTTCCCACAACATTCGGGCGAACAGTCCGACATTCGCATTGCGCACTGTCCGGAACGCGTGCTGCCGGGACATGTCATTCGCGAGTTGGTCCAGAACGACCGCGTAATTGGCGGCATGACTCGCCGATGCGGCGAGTTGGCTCGCGATCTCTATCAGATCTTCGTTCAGGGCGACTGTATTCTGACCGACGCACGTACCGCCGAAATGTGCAAGCTTTCCGAAAACGCGTTTCGGGACGTCAACATCGCGTACGCGAACGAACTGTCGATGATCTGCGATCGGCTCGACATCAACGTTTGGGAACTCATTCGACTCGCCAATCGTCACCCTCGCGTGAGCATTCTCCAGCCAGGGCCTGGTGTCGGTGGACATTGCATCGCTGTCGACCCGTGGTTCATCGTCGACTCCGCCCCCGAAGAGGCCAAACTGATTCGGGCCGCGCGCGGCGTCAACGACGGCAAACCGCATTACGTGATCGATCAAACGAAGCGCCTCGCCGCGCGCTTCAAGGCACCCGTGATCGCCTGCCTTGGCCTGGCATTCAAGGCCAATATTGACGACCTGCGCGAAAGTCCGGCGATAGACATCGTCAATCAACTAGCCGACGAACACGTGGCGGACATCGTTGTTGTCGAGCCCAACGTGACGGTTCTTCCGGACGCGCTTCGTGGCAAGGTCGAGCTAACAAACCTTGCAAGCGCGATTGAAGCCGCCGATATTGTTCTGCTGCTGGTCGATCATCGCGAGTTCAAGGACATCAACCGGCGCCGCTTGCAGTCGAAGCTGCTTGTCGATACGCGGGGAATCTTCGCGTGACTGAGCATGCAAAGGCGACGACGGTGCGCCACCGCTCCAGGATCGATACGCTGGCCAGCGCTGTATCCGTTCAACGTATTGAAGCCCTGATCTGCACCGGATCGCCGGGACTGCATCGCGTCGTGGTTTTCTTCGCGATACAGCATGTCTATTCGCTCGCGGAACTCGGGCGGACCGCATCAAGCATGTCTATCGCGCAGATGGTTGCTTTCTTCACCGCGATCGGATGGGCGACATTGATACTGGTGCGCGTTCCGGCGGCTACGACCGAGCGAAGTGCCGTTGCGGCTTTCTATCACGTCGGCGCAATGAGCCTTGTCACGACTGTTTTGTGCACGGTTCTTGGCCTTGGGATTGCCGTGTCCAAAGTCATTCCGTTCGATCTGTGTGCGTTTCTTGCCTTGCTGTGGGGTTGGACTGCTTATCAGATTGCTCGCCACTACTTTGTTGCCTTGAAGCGCTATCGCGCCGCGATCGCGTTCGACGTCGCACTGATCGGTGGGTCGGCCGGCATGCTTGCCATATTTCGTTACGCCGGGCTCTCCGCAGCGGCTGCGCTGGCGACGGGACTCGGTCTGATTGCAATTGCTATGTTCGTGAAGATCGGTCGACCCGACCTGCAAATGCTGCCAAGGAAACTGGAGATCGAAGGGCTTCAGTTCGGTCTTACGAACTTTCTGTCCGGCGGCATTCCCCTGATTTTCGTTCCGGCCGCGACTGTGATGTGTGGCGCCGCTTTCGCGGGGATGCTCTCGCTGCTGTCTTCGGGGATTGCGATCGGGATGCTGCTGCCGCGGGCGATATCGATGATGCAATTGGCGGACCTCGCGAAGCGTAAGGCGGCCTTTCTGTCCCTCGACGAGTCGCTTCGCCGAATGAGCCGCTGCATCAACTGGTGCAATGGAGCGATGCTGGTCTGTAACGTCATTCTGGTCCTGTTGTTCACCGCGAGACAAGCACGCGACGCAAGCTTTCCGACCGGCGTCGTATTAGCCGGATTGCTGCTCGCGATCCAATGCGCGGTCGGCATGACGGGCGTAGCAAACAGTAGCGTCATGATGATATTCGAGCAAGGTGCTGTAACAGCGAAGATCAACGTCTTAACGGCTTTGGCGTTCGCATTGCTCGTCGCCCCCTGCTATGCATCCGGCGCGCTGACCGGGTTCGCGATGATTCTTTGCTCTGCGATTGTGATCACAGTCTGGCGCAACTGGCTGATTCGGCGTCACGCGCACTTGATATACCACCAGTATCTGACTCGTTGCCGATTGGCGGATGTTTCCAATACGGAAGTCCGGTTGCAATCACTAGTCTGTGGAGCGCCCCGATGAACGCTAGCACTATGTCAATGTCACTATCGCGTGAATCTCGATTCACGGGATGGCATTCGGTCGGCGCATGGGCGATATCACTCGCCTACCTTCTTTTTTGCGTCAGCGATACGTTTTTATCGCTCGAAATGGATGGCTCTCAGTTCGTAAAGCTAGGCGCGTTCGTCCTGCTGTCGATCGCGATTTTGCTACGCCCAAGATTTCACAAGCTCGTTACATTGATGCTGCCCTTCCTGCTAACTCTCTATATAGCGATGTGGCGAGCTTTCAATGTCGACGCCGGTGGGGAAGAATTCATGCGGTTTCTCGCACCCATGGCGATCACCGTTGCAATGTTCGCGTACAGACGCAGGCTTTCACCGGTTATCTTCATGTTCTTTGCTGTCGTAGTAAGCAATGACTTGTTCCAGTGTTACTTCTACCTTGCATATGGGCTAAAACTCCCCCTGTTTCTGCCGGTTAAATTCGACTCCGGCCTGTATCTTCGCGCGCAAGGATGGATAGGTTTCTTCTCAGAGTTCAGTTTTATTAATTTTTGTGCGTTTCTCTTATGCCGTCATCACCAGCCAACGAGGCGATCAAGGCGAGTGGCGTGGATCTTCTTGACATTTTCGCTATTGGGCGTCTCCTTCAAGATTTTTGCGACGATTGGAATGTACTTTGTCGTCGCGAGAAAGTTGACCGTGCGTTCTGTGATCGCAGCCATCGGCGGAATTGGCGTCGTACTGTTCGCATTGCTGGCGGGACTGCTTGATTCACTAATCAAGGTTGCCATGGCCAAACTCTCCTTCTACGTCGTAGCAGGCAATTCGGCTCGAGCAGAATCGTATCGCGTTATGTTTCAATCGTTGATGAAAGGCAATTTCTTCGGCGAGGGCCTCGGCTCGTTCGGTGGATCGGCCTCAGTCAAGTATCACTCGCCGCTGTACAGCATCTATCACTTCAACTGGTATGGGCTTGGAAACACTCTCACGACCACCGACACGTTTTATCCACACCTCTTCGTTGAGCTCGGTGTTCTGGGCGCAATCTTATGGCTCAGTTTCATGATCCTGTATGGGCAAGTTAGTCGACGCAGGCATGTTTGGCTATTCCTAGTTGGCGCCTTCTGCTTCGACAACCTGTTCTCCTTGTCGTTCGTGTCTGCATCCTATGTCTTCTCGGCATTGATGCTCATGTATCTGTTCTCGAGCAATGCACCGTCACAAAATCGGTCCTCATCGCTCAGCCAAGAGGTTGTCGGAGCCGTGAAATGAGCGTGCGAATTCTTCAGGTTGGTCCGGGGCATGGGCAAAAAGGTGGCATCGCAACGGTGCTTTCTCAGTTGGCCACAAGCCGAGATCAATTCGAGAAGGCCGGCGTATCTCTCTCGTTCTTCGAAACGCGCGGATTCCGGAATATCGGCGGACCGCTGGCGTTCTGGATGGTCGATGTTCCGTTGTTTGCGCGATCGGCTATTTCTGTTGATGTTGTGCATTTTCATGTCTCCGAGCGGGGGTCGTTCTACCGGAAACTTGTGCTGTTCCTTATCGCGCGACTCTTTGGGAAGCGCACGGTATTTCAGCTGCATTCAGGCAATTTCGAACAATTTTTCGATAGATCGGACTGGCTGCCCCGTCGGCTGGTCGAACTGTTTCTTCGCAAGGTTGACTGCGTAATCGCGGTTTCGACGCCTCTAGCAAATTGGCTTCAGCAATGGCGGAGAAAGGATGCAGTTCGGGTTATCGGAAATATGGCGCTTGACGCAGAGCACGGTGCGCCGGTACCTAACCGCCTTGCGCACGCGAGGCCATATATTGCATTTGCCGGCCGATTGAATGAAGCCAAGGGGCTCGATGAGCTCCTTCAAGCCGTTGCCGCTCTGACGCGGAAAGGGCGCGATATCGAACTCCGTGTGGCCGGAATCGGTGACACGCACCGCTGGAGGCATATCGCCGAATCGCACGGAATCGCCGACCGCGTGGTATTCGAAGGTTGGCTGGAAGGCGATGCGAAGCTCGCGTTTTATAGCGGTGCACGTTTGTTCTGCATGCCCAGCCATTTCGAGTCGTTCGGCATTTCTACACTCGAAGCAATGTTCTGCGGCTTGCCCGTGGTAGGAACCCGCGTGGGCGGATTTCTCGATCTCATTGAAGATGGCGTGAGCGGGTATCTCGTTGATGTCCACGATTCACGCGGGCTGGCAGAGGCGCTTTGCAAACTAGTCGACGATCCGGAGCATGCAGTTCGAATGGGCTCCGCAGGACTTGCTCGCGCTCAAACGTGCTTTAGAGCGGAATCAATTGTCGAACGATATGTTCAGTGCTATCGATACGTTGATACGCAATGCGGGAGTAAGCGATGAACCCGAAACACCTTTCCTGGCTACGCCACGTTGTGACAGCCTCGCTGTGCCTCGTCACAGCCTGCTCGGCACAAACACGTGATGCTTCGGTTCTGGATATGCCGGGTTTTCACAATCTGTTCGCCACCAATTGGGCACACGGGTTCGGTCCGGCGGTAGACATTCAGAGTCCGGATACGCAAGACCTCATTGTAGTCAATGATCCGCTATCACCTGATCAACGCGCGGTGAAAGTTAGCATTCGACGCAGCGAGAACTTTTCCCACGTCGCGAACGGCACGCCCCGCGGCGAAATGGTGTTCGCACGAGCGGCAAAAATCGTTTCTGGCCGTGAGTACCGCATAGAGTGGACCACGTTGCTGCCGGCCGATTTTGTATTCGACGACGACCAGATGCAAATCATCATGCAAATCCATCAGACAGACATGTGGGTGGGCTCTCCGCCAATTATGCTGCAACTACACGGGAGCGATTACGTGTTTTCTGAGCGCGGCGGTTCCGATACCAGGCACGGCCACGACGCCAGCTTGCCCGGCGCAAGTTCGGACCGTGGTAAATGGGTTCGCTGGACTCTCCACTATCGACCTGATTCGACCGGCGAGCATGCGGTAACGGAATTATGGAAGAACGGCACTCAGGTCTTCGCTTCTCGCGGCGTCCCAAATGAGTACCCTCAGGAGCGCCACGCATACTTGAAGCTTGGAGTCTATAAGCCGAGTTGGCAAAACTTTCGTTCGAAAACTACCGAGACAGGTCTGTTCTATGGGCCCGTCTCGATCTCCGAGCGCGTGGAGTCAAGCGAATGACTATCCATCTGAACGCCAGCGAACTCGCCGATGCACTGATTACGCAATGCCGTGCCACGGACTATGCAGGATACGACCCATTCGATGGCCTCAACAGCGAGCTGTTCAAGAAACTAGGCCTTGGCTCTCTGCCATTCGCCAAAATAGCGTGGCTGCAACTCCATAAACGCAGTCTTGCAAACTTGCGGCCGTTAGTCGGTGTGGCGCGTCGCCGCAACCCCAAAGGTATTGCATTGATCATCCTCGGTCTTCTCGAGTACGAAAAACTGGTCGGTAACGGATCACAAATCGAGGAAGCCATTCGGCTTGCGGAATGGCTGCTAGAGGAGCGTTGCGATCGGAGCAGATGGAAGCATAGTGCATGGGGGTATCACTTCGACTGGGCCGCGCGAGCCTTCTTCGTACCCAAAGGCACGCCTAACGCAATCACGACTTGTTACATAGCACGCGCACTTGCGGCACTTGGAGACGAAACTGGCAATCAACGGTTCGTCGACGCCGCGACAGATGCCGGTCTATTCCTGAATTCACTTCACCGGAATGACGGCGGTTATTACGCATACATTCCAGGCGAATCCGCGTTCGTGCACAACGCCAACCTTTGGGCAGCCGCCGTTGTCGGAGAAACGGCGAAACGGATAGGCAATAGCGCTCTGATGCAGCGTGCGCTAAGCGCCACCCGAAGCTCAGTCGCGGCGCAGCGCGGGGACGGAGCATGGCGCTATGGCACGCGCGATCATCATTCGTTCGTGGATGGTTTTCATACCGGCTATAACCTGGAAGCGCTAGCGGCGCTACAACAGGCGGCAGACACCAGCGAGTTTAGCGACGCCATCAGCCGCGGGATGGACTACTACCGGAAAAACTTCTTCTTGCCGGACGGCACCGTCAAATATTACGACAATAGCATTTGGCCGCTCGATACTCATTCTGTCGCTCAAGCTATTCTGACATTGCTGAAGGTGGGGGGGGCTGATGAAGATCATCGGTTGGCGACCCGCGTATTTGAAAGAGCGTTAGAAACACTCTACATGCCGGATGAACGGCGCTTCATGTATCAGAAGAACAGACTGACAACTAATCGAATTAACTACCTACGCTGGACGCAGGCATGGGCTTTCTACGCGATCGGTACATACGCGAATCGCGTCCAGTTCAAGCGCACTGAAAAGAACTTGAGTATCGCCGGGGAGAAAACACAATGAAACGAATTGAGCTATTCGGATGCCCGATGGACCTCGCCACCATGCAGGAGACCGTGCAAATCATCGGTGACCGCATTGAAGCGCGGCAGTTCACGCAGCACGTCGTTGTGAATGTCGCCAAGCTTGTCAACATGCAGACCGACAGCGTACTTCACTCATCGGTTCGCGCCTGCGACATTATCAACATAGACGGCATGGGCGTCGTTTGGGGTGCACGTCTCTTGGGTTATCCCGTGCCGGAGCGAGTAGCAGGAGTCGATCTCTTTGACCGCCTCTTGCACATGGCGGCGACGCGCGGGTTGCCGGTGTTCCTGCTGGGCGCAACGGACGAAGTCGTAGGTCGAACCGCAGCGACCGTCGCAATGCGGCATCCAGGTCTGCAGATCGCTGGTTACCATCACGGATACTTCTGGGACGACGAGGAAGGCGTAGTCGAAAAGATCCGTCATTCCGGCGCCAAGCTTCTTTTTGTGGCGATCACATCGCCACAGAAGGAGAGTTTTATTCACCGCTGGCACGATCGCCTCGGTGTCGACTTTGTGATGGGCGTCGGCGGTACTTTCGACGTGGTCGCGGGTAAAGTGCGCCGGGCTCCGCAATGGATGCAACGCAACGGCCTCGAATGGGCTTACCGCGTTGCACAGGAGCCGGGACGTATGTGGAGGCGCTATTTCATTACAAACAATAGGTTTGCGGTAATGCTATTGAGAGCACGCCTTGCGTCGACGTTCAAGCGGATGGCGGAGGAACACTGAACATAGACGTGGATATCGGCCTTCCAATGCCCAGTGAAGGCTTACTCAAATGAGGAATAGATCGACCGGTTATCAGGTCGATCTTCTCGACCCGGCGGCGTGGGCCTCGCCTCGCCATGTTGCTCTTTTTTCTGGGACATGCAGCTTTACTTCGCGCCGAACCGTCATCGAGTATGGTCGGGCGTCATAGCGCCCGCCCTAGCCCCAACACGCTCCCCAACCCAGCCTGCGCACGCGCAAACATTGACCCCTGCACCAACGCGTCAGGCCATCGGCTCACCCACTGGAACTGTTCTTTCGTATCGACACCACTCACCACCACCCGCACATCGAGCGCATGCAGCAGGTCCATCAGCGCGGTCATCACCGCCCCCGCCCGCTTATCGTGCGGCACGGTCGCCATCAATTCCCGCGCGACGGTAACGGTATCCACATCCAGCACACCAAGCAGCGCCATCGACGAACCGCCGTTGCCCCAATTGCCGAGCGTGATGCTGATGCCCACATCCCGCAGACCCGCGGTCAACGTCCGCAAGGACAGCAGTTTCGCCGCTTCAGCGCTATCTGAAACCTCAATTTCAAACAGCGCAGGCGACACCCCATACGAGTCGGCCACACGCGCAATTTCGCCCGCGAGCGACTCATGCAGCGCCACATGAACCGGCATCGCGATCGCTACCGGCTGCAAGGGCAGCTTCGCTTCAAGACAACCGCGCAGTTCGCGGCATACACCGTCCACAACGAACAACGCCATTTCCAACCCGACCTGCGGATGCTCGATCGGCAGCATGAAACTGCCCGGAAGCAGCACGCCATAATCAGGATGCGTCCAACGAACCTGCGCTTCCAGACGTGCCAGAGTTCCGCTCGCCGCACGATATGCACCTTGAAACACAAGGTGAAATTCACCCGCGCTCAACCCCTTCAAGACACGGCTTTCGAATTCGCTCAGTCCCACAGGAACATCACCGGCATCATCCGGGTCATTTGGCGCGATAGGCGCGATAGGCGCGGCATGCGCAGCACGCTTCGTGAGCGGGAGCGCAAGCAATTCAGGTTTGGCATAGTCGAGCGTGTGCATGGCGAATTTGTTTTTTGTCTCGCCGACATATGCACATGTCGTGCCAACAGACGCGATCACTACCGCTTAAAGCCCGCCGAGTCGCCGGAAACCCCCGCCGGGCATCGCATTGCACAGCACAAGGAGCAACCTTGGCGAAGCATGATTTGCTTCGCCAAACGTTTGCGCGATACCACACGTTACGTAGCGTTCCGCTTTACGTTACGTTGCGCCGCACATCGTCGCGAGTGCGCGGAACAAATGCGAGTATCGACCAAGCTCGCCAAGTCCAGTCCACCAAGGAAGTCAAGAATATCAAGCGAGAAAATCCGGAACAATCTACCGCGACGCGTCGCAACAAGACAATTTGACCGATAAGAAAAGATTTACTAGTATCGCCACAGATGCAGCGGAAAACGACTGCGCATTCCTCACACAGTGTTCCGGGGCAGCCATGCTACAAATCCCTCTTTCCGACGACGACTGGGCGCGCGTCCAGAGTCTCTTTCCCGACCTTCGATCTACCCGCGGTCGGCCTCGCCGCAGCGATCGGGAAATTCTCAACGCGATACTCTGGTTGCAGCAAAGAAAAGAGAAATGGCACAGGCTTCCGGCCACTTTTCCGCCGCAGCAGACTTGTTATCTTCGATATATGACCTGGAAGAAGACGGGCGTGCTCGACCAGGTGAATGAGCTGCTTCCAGTATGTTGCGCAGAGCTTTCGAGTTGCTGATCGGCTATTTGATTTGCTTCGCATGCCGTAGCAAATTGGAGGCGAGCTACTGCGTTGACGGTCGTGTTTGCAGGACGCACTGATCCGCATCACCGTCAGTCATTAGATCCTCTGCAACCGTACACGCGACGCCGCTTTACCGAGGCTTTAAACCGCCTGAGGCTGCTCTGCCGCCGCGCGTGGAAACGAAACGCTGATATGCACGCCTTTGCCGCCCTCGCCCGGCTTCAGCGTGATTGCGCCGTGATGGGCATCTGCGATTTCACGCACAATGGCAAGGCCGAGTCCAGTGCCCTCCGTATCCGCGGACGCACGGAAAAACGGCTCGAAAACGCGGCTGCGCGACTCGGCCGGAATGCCGGGGCCATCATCCAATACGCGTACGGTGACGGTATCGGCTTTGGCATCCACGCCCACGGTCACGTGACCGCCACTTCCGGTATAGCGAATCGCATTCTCAGCGAGATTCGCTATCAACGCCTGAAGCAGCCCGCGGTGCCCGGCTACCGGGGCGGTCCCGTTCAGTTCGGCGCCCAGATCGATGCCCCGCGCCTGCGCGAGCAGGGCGAGATCCTCCACAACTTCCATGGCAAGTGGGACCAGGTCCACCGTTTCCACCGCCAGTTGCGTGTTGTCTGCCGCCTCGGCTTGCGCGAGCAACAGTAGCTTGTTCGTGAGCCCGACCATCGAACGATTACTGCGATGCATGGCGGCCAATGCTTCATCGAGAGCGGGGTTCAAGCCCCCCTGTTGACGCGCGAACTGCAACTGCGTGCCGAGCAAAGTAAGCGGCGTGCGCAACTGATGCGCAGCGTCGGCGATAAAGCGGCGCTGCGCGGCCACCTGAACGCCCAGCCGCGCAATGCACTGATTGATAGCTTCGACGATTGGCCGCAACTCGGTATGCAGCCTCTCGACACGAATGGGCGCGAGTTGCATTGGATCGCGGTCGGCCACATCCTCTTTCACTTTCATCAGCGGCCGTAATTCGAAAGTCAGGCCGATGCACACCAGTGCGACCGCCAGCACGATCATCTCGATCTGCCGCACAAGTTGCGGCTGCCACAACTGCTCGGCCATCGCGTCGCGCGAGCGCACGGTTTTCCCGACCGTCACGAGCACGCGATGAGTCGCGCCGTTGTCGTACATCAGACGCACAAGGCCGACCGCGCGCACGGCATGGCCCTGCAAATGCGTGTCGTAGTGATCGGGCGTATCCGCGGTCTGCGCCGGACGCGTGGGAAACTCAGGCGTGCCCGCGAGGAGCCGGCGGTCGTCGACGCTCACGCTATAGAACACCTGGTCGCGGTAAGGCGACACGAATACTTCGAGCGCGGCGGGCGGCACATCCACGCGCAGGAAACCGTCCACCCATTCCACTTCGCCGGCGATCATCCGCGCCGACGAGATCAGTTGATTGTCCTGCACCAGATCCGCCGTGCGCCGCGCGTTATCGTATTCGGCCTTGCCGGTCACGAATACATACAACGCGAGCGGCACCAGCAGCCACCACAACAGGCGCATGCGCAGGCTATTGGTCATCTTCTTTCTTGCGCAGTAGATAGCCGAGGCCGCGCAGCGTGACGATCGCCGCCGAGCTGCCGTCGAGTTTCTTGCGCAGACGCGAGATGTAGATTTCGACAGCGTCTTCGCTAGGCTCGTCCGCAAGCGTGAAGATCGCGTCGACCAGCGCCGGCTTGGTGACGGTTTTACCCAGTCGCAGGATCAGCGCTTCGAGCACGGAGCGTTCGCGCGGCGTGACGTTCAGCGGTGTCCCCTTCAGCGTGAACTGCCGCGTATCGATGTCGAACGCCAGATCGCCGCACACCACTTCGCTCGCCTTCGAGGGCGACTGCCGGCGGATCGCCACCTTGATCCGTGCAATCAGCTCACGCACTTCGAACGGCTTGACCAGATAATCGTCCGCGCCGGCCCCAAGCAGTTCGACCTTTTCGTCGATCGAGCCGCTCGCCGTGAGAATTAGCACCGGCGTCGCGTCGCCGCGCTGGCGCAGACGGCGCAGCACGTTCTTGCCCGACAGCTTGGGCAGATTCAGGTCGAGCAGGATCACGTCGTAGTGGTTGGTGCGCAGCAACTGGTCGGCCGCGTCGCCGTCCTGCACGGCGTCGAGCGCGAACGACTCCTGCTCCAGCATCTTCGCGAGCCAGTGCGCCAGTGTGGGGTTGTCTTCGATGAGCAGCAGCTTCATGGCGGGAACGGCAAAAGTCAGGCCGTCGATTGTGCCGTAAAACAAGGTCTTTGCGCGCTTCCCCTGTGGTTTGCGCCATACGCTGTCGAGTTTTCGGCGGGGTCGCGGCGAAGTTGCGGCGGGGTTGCGGCTAAGTTGCGGGTTAACACCCATGATTTGCCCCCAACCCCGAAAGCTACCAGAAGGTTTCAAATTTCTATAATCGCCGTCATTCACCCAGAAAGCGCCGCACGCATCACCCAGCGGCGACTAAACCTAAGGAGACTGCTTCATGCGTACCTTGCGCCAGATTGCCGCCGTGTCAGGTGTTGCATTCACCCTCGCCGCCGCCTCGGCCGCGGCCCACGCCGAAAAGCTCACGATCATGGTCGGCGGCGCCACCAAAATCATCTATCTGCCCGCCAAGCTCACGGAGCAACTCGGCTACTTCAAGGACGAAGGGCTCGACGTCGAAATCCTCTCGCAACCGGCCGGCGTCGACGCGGAAAACGAATTGCTCGCGGGCGCGGTACAAGGCGTGGTGGGCTTTTACGACCACACCATCGACCTGCAAAGCAAAGGCAAGGAAGTCCAGGCGCTGGTGATTTTCGGTCAGGTGCCGGGTGAAGTGGAGATGGTTTCCACCAAGGCGGCGGAGACCTTCAAGAGCATGGCCGACTCGAAGGGCAAGACCCTCGGCGTGACGGGCCTCGGCTCGTCGACCAGTTTTCTCACGCAGTACCTCGCACAACGTGCGGGCGTGCCATCGACACAATACACGCTGCTGCCCGTCGGCGCGGACAATAGCTTTATTGCGGCCATCAAGCAGAACCGCATCGACGCGGGCATGACGACCGAGCCGACTGTCTCGCAGTTGCTGAAGACCGGCGACGCCAAGGTGCTGGTCGACATGCGCACCCTGGAAGGCACGCGCGCCGCGCTTGGCGGCACCTATCCGGCTTCGAGCTTCTACGTGCAGCGCGCGTGGGCCGAATCGCACAAGGACGAGGCCGCCAAGCTGTCGCACGCTTTCGCGAAAACGCTGAACTTTATCGCGACGCATAGCGCGGAAGAAATCGCCGCGAAGATGCCGAAGGACTACTACGGCAACAATAAAGACCTGTACGTCGGCGCGCTGAAAGCATCGCTGCCGATGTTCACGAAGGACGGCAAGATGCCAGCCGACGGTCCGGACACGGTATTGAAGGTGCTCTCGGCGTTCAATCCTTCAGTGAAGGGCAAGCATATCGATCTCGCCAAGACCTACACCAACGACTACGTGTCGGCAGCGGTCAAGACCGCGGCGAAGTAACGCTCTTATATCAACGTCACGAGAACAGCGAGGCAGCAGCCGATGAATCAACCCATGTCACGCGATACGCCTGCGATCGAGATGCGCAACGTATCGTGCCGTTTCATTTCTCCCGATGGCAAGGCGACCATCGCGTTGCGCGACTTCAGCATGTCGGTGGCTCGCGGCGAGTTCGTCGCGGTGGTCGGTCCCACGGGTTGCGGCAAGTCCACCACACTCAGCATGATTACCGGCTTGCTGAAACCCACCACGGGCGAAGTACGGGTGATGGGCGCGCCGGTGGACGGCATCGATCCGCGCATCGGCTTCGTGTTTCAGGCCGATGCCGTGTTCCCGTGGCGCTCCGTGCTCGACAACGTGGCGGCGGGCCCGCTGTATCGTGGCCGCTCGAAATCGGCCGCGTATGACGAAGCCAACGAATGGCTGCGTCGCGTGGGCCTCGACAAGTTCGGCAAGCACTATCCGCATCAACTCTCCGGCGGTATGAGGAAGCGCGTGGCACTCGCGCAGACTTTCATCAACAAGCCGGAGATCCTGTTGATGGATGAACCATTCTCGGCTCTCGACATGCAGACGCGCACGTTGATGCAGGACGAGCTTCTGCAATTGTGGGGCGGTGTCGGCTCGGTGGTATTCGTCACGCACGATCTGGAAGAAGCGATTGCGCTGGCCGACCGCGTGTTCGTACTGACCGCGCGCCCGGCCACACTGAAGAAAGTGTACGAAATCGATCTGCCACGTCCGCGCGTTACGTCCGAGGTCCGCTACGACCCGCGCTTTATCGAAATCTCGCGTGACATCTGGCACGACCTGCGCGAAGAAGTGCAGATTGGTTAATCAAGGAACGGCAAACATGTCTACAAGCCCTCAACAGATGATGCCTTCGGGCATCGACGCCGCATCGCTCGCGCAAGTCGAACGTGTGGCCCAAAAACGCATCCGGCAGCGTCACGCGCTCGTGATCTCGTTGCGTATTGTCGTGCTGGTGGTCGTACTCGGCGGGTGGGAACTGTCAGCGCGCCTGAAGTGGATCGACCCGTTCTTCTTCTCGATGCCAAGCGCGATTTTCGACCAGATCGTCGACTGGTTCGTCAACGGCACCTCGCAAGGTCCGCTGCTCACCCAGGTGTGGGTCACGCTCGAAGAAACCGGCCTCGGCTTCATTATCGGTTCGGTCGCCGGGGTGTTCTGCGGCATCGTGCTCGGCCGCAACAAGCTGCTCTCCGACGTATTTAGCCTCTACATCAAGATCGCCAACTCGATTCCGCGCGTGGTGCTCGGTTCGGTGTTCGTGATTGCGCTAGGTCTGGGCATGGCGTCGAAGGTGGCGCTGGCCGTGGTGATGGTGTTCTTCGTCGTGTTCGCCAACGCTTTCCAGGGCGTGCGTGAAGCCGACCGCTATATGATCGCGAATGCGCAGATTCTCGGCGCGTCGCGCCGCCAGGTGACGACTTCGGTGGTGATTCCGTCGGCGTTGAGCTGGATTCTCGCCAGCTTGCACGTGAGCTTCGGTTTTGCGCTGGTCGGTGCGGTGGTGGGCGAGTTTCTCGGCTCGAAGCAGGGTATCGGTCTGCTGATCTCCACTGCCCAAGGCGCATTCAACGCAAGCGGCGTGTTCGCAGCGATGATTGTGTTGGCTGTGGTCGCACTCGCAGCGGATTATCTGTTGACTGCGGTCGAACAGCGGCTGTTGAAGTGGCGCCCGGCTGCGGTTTGATCGCGGAGTCGTTGTACGCTGAATAGCAACACTTGCGTCGAAGGGTAATGCCGTTCAGTCATGGACTGAACGGCATTTTTGTTTGTGCGCTCGCCACCGCCGACACATGTCGTATTCGGCGCCACTCCACCCGCCGATATTTTTTCCAAATACTCATTCAGGATGGCTGATTAATACTTGAATCCGAAAGCGATCTATACGTCTGCTTCACATGACGGAGGCAAAACCGGCTCTCTGAACCGTCCCCGAACAATAAAGCCTCAGCGCGCACCTTTCCTTGCTACACGAAGCACTTCGATAACGCACCTCTCTGGTGCGCTGCGCAGAATTCGACAAGGAAGCCGGTAATCGTCTCCGCCCTGTGTTCCGTCGGATTGTCCGCCGTGTGTTGCGTGCAGGTCCGGCGGAACTTCCGCAATGAGGTGTCGCGAGAGCGACGCCGAGGGTTTGAAGGAGATGGACATGAAGAAGGCTCTGATCATCGCAGGCGGACTGCTTTGCGCGTTCACATGGCAAGCGCACGCTCAGGACGCCGGCACGGAGAGTACGGCGCAAACTCAACCGTCGGCAGCCGACGCGGTGGGCGGGCAACCCGCCACCACTTCGATGTCCGGCAGCCCTGCAAGCACACAAGGACTCTCGCGCGCAGCTGTCTACCAGCAACTCGTTCAATCGCAGAAAAACGGCGAAGCGGCGCGCTTGCAAGATCTGTTCAAGGGCGGCAATTAAAGGGCGCAACAGCATTGAAGCCGGCGACATGACCTGGATAGTGAGTCATCCACTTCATTGCATGACGACGCCGTATTTTCGTACTCGTCTGGCTGGACGAAGCGAATGCGGCGTCTAATCGAAGTAGCCATTATTCGTAGACAGTTGGCCGCGTGCTTCGCCATTTCACACCGCCTGTCTCACTGCAACAAACTCGCGATCGGCATTCGTCGGTCCACGCACAACACATTTGCGCCGTTCACAACGGCCGTCATCCCGTACACGCCCGCCGTACAAGACACCGTGCGCTATGGCACGGTCGATGCATAAGAGTCGACACCCAGTCGTGCACTTACCAACATCGGTTGAATCGAGGTGCGTCATGTCGAGTGTGCAAAGTCAGCGTCGTCCAGTGAATTGGCGGAGCCGGTCTCTTTCCGCGGAGAGTGGTTCGAAGCATCGCACTCGAACTCATCACCTTGCCAGCGGATTCGTGCCGTTCGGATTACGGACCGCCGGTTTCATCGGGCGCGGCCCGAAGCAATTGTGGCCCTATGTTTTGCCGTGGGTCTTCGCGGTGCTCACCATCGGCTTCTTCTGTCTCGTCGTACGTGGCGTACTGACGCGGCAATTGCTGGTGCCGCCGGTTGAAACGCCGCAGTCGCTCGTGGAACGCGGCTATTCGTCGAACTTCCTGGCGGAACGCATCATGTCTTCGATGAGAGCGATCGGCCAGGACGCCGAATCGATTCCCCACGACACCATGACCGATAACGACGCGCAACCGGACATTCAAATCCCCGGTCAGGAAATGTCATATGCGACGACGGTGCGTTTCATTAAAGGCATCATCAAGCGCACGGACGTTGTCGTTCACGTCGGCATCACCAAGGTGAACGACAGCGCGGATTCCTACATCGCCCATGTGCAGATTGAAGGTGGCCCCTTCAATTCCCGTGAAAGCACGGTGCCTTTCGAAGGACGCGATCTGGAAAAGTTCGTGCACGACATCGCTGTCAAAGCCATGCGTCTGGCCGAGCCGAATATTCTCGCCAGTCACCTCTATTCGCAAGTGCAGAGAACCCGATGCTCGCTCGCGCAATGTGATTATGGCGAGATCGTCTCGATCTATGACGAAGTTCTGGCACTGCCCGCCTCCGAACAAGGCGAATGGGCGCTCGCCGGCAAAGCGTGGCTGCTCGCCAATCAGGGACTCTCCAAAGAAGCCGAACAGCAGACCCGCGAAGCGCTAACCGTCTACACACATTCGGCGGTGCTGCGTGCGAGCCTGGGCATTGCACTCGAACAGCAGCATCGCATCGACGACGCACTCGAAGCATTGCGAGCCGGCGCGAGCGAGAAGTCGAAGACGGCCGAGAATTTGCGTCTTCTCGGCGACGTGCTGCTGCATGCGAATCGTCACTCCGAAGCACTCGACGCATTCAAGCAGGCGGACCGCATGAAGCCGGATTCCGTCGACAACCTGCACGATTGGGGCGAAGCGCTCGTCACTGTCGGCCGATATGACGAAGCGATCGAAAAGCTCTCCCGCGCGGTCGCACTGCGCCCGGATCTGGCACCTTCATACGCGGAATGGGGCCGCGCACTGGATCGCGAAGGCGATCTGCTCGGCGCCTCGCGCAAATATGCGCAAGCGTTGCAACTCGACGCAGGGAGTCTGTCGGCGCGGGAGAGTCGTCTGGCGCGCGTCGCCAAAGCGGTTCAGGAAGGCGATCGCCGCGACATGACGAAACCCGATAGTCAAGTCAGACCGGTTTCCCATCCCCCCGCAGCACTTCCGTTTCAAACCGCTTAACAGGCGCCCTGTAGTACCGGATGGACCGCCACGCAAGCGGCTCGGCCCAGACACACTTTTACCGTTGCAGTCATACACACAGTGGAAGAGGAGATGATCGATGGACAACTTCGATGAAGCGTTCAAGGCTCTGATCGGAAATGAAGGCGGGTACTCCTTCAATCCGCATGATCCTGGCGGAGAAACGATGTGGGGCGTAACAGCACGCGTGGCGCGCAGCCAGGGCTATACCGGCGCCATGAAAGATCTGCCGCTGGACACCGCTAAACAGATCGCGAAACAACGGTACTGGGATCCCTTGCACCTCGATGAACTCGACTCGCGAGTGGCGTTCCAGATATTCGACGCCAACTACAACGGCGGACTGGTGGTGTTGTGGATGCAAAAGGCGTCCGGCGCGCAAGAAGACGGCAAGTTCGGCCCGGACACCCTGGACGCGGTCAAAAGCGCGGACCCGCTGAAGTTTGTCATGCGCTTTGCCGCCTATCGCTTGCGTTACCTGCGGAACCTGCATGCATGGCCGAATTTCAGCCGTGGATGGACAGAAAGAATGGCCGCTAACCTTCTCCTTGGAGCAGCATGATGGACTGGTCAAAAGTAGCATCGAACATTGGCAGCACCGCCCCGCTTCTCGCAGGGCTCGTGGGTGGTCCGGTCGGCCTCGGTGTCACCGCCGCCGCTTCGATCATTTCACATGCACTCGGAACGCCCAGCGATCCCACCTTCGTGGAACCCGCGCTGAACGATCCCGGCGCAATGGAGAAGATCCGGCAGGCGGAGAGCGCGAACTCGTTGCAGTTGCAACAACTGATGGTCACTGCCGCACAGGCAGGCCTCGCGCACGAAAGCGACATGGCGCGCATTCAGGCCGCCGATCGGGCCGACGCGCGTGCAATGGGTATCAGCAATAAGGACTGGGTGCCCAAGGTGCTCGCCATGGCGGTGACGGCAGGCTTTTTCGGCATTCTGTTGCTCATGGCGTTCCAGCCGCTGCCGGGGCCGAACAAGGATCTCGTCAACGTGATTGTCGGCGCATTGGGAACGGCGTGGATCAGCATCATCGGCTACTACTTCGGCACCTCGGTAGGATCGATGCGAAAGACCGAGTTACTCGCCAAGCCCAGCGTTCCCATTACGCCGGACAGCGCCGTCACGCTACGCGAGCCCGCCACTTCCGCGGCGCGTTCACAAGCGGCGCCCGCTCCTTCGCATGGCGAGATATTTCAGCCGTTCGCGCCGGGTGGACAAGGTCCGATCTATTCGGGCAGTTGACTCGCGCTTCGACGTCCGGACGATGCAGCGACGAGGGAACAACTCTCCATGCGCATCGTCCGTTGACGGCAGTTTGTCTCAGTTTCAGCAACAAACATTACCTGAAACGGGGATTACTCTCTCCAGATCGCAAATCTAGAATGCAATCACTGACTACGAACGAGAACGCTCGTAGCAAGACAAAAAACCGAACTGGAGGTAGTTGATCATGAAATCGCTCATTCAAGCTGTTGTTATCGCCACTGTACTGGCCGCTCCTGTCGCTTCGTTTGCGCAGTCCAACCAGCCCGCGACCCGCGCTCAAGTGCGTGCGGAATTGATTCAACTCGAGAAAGCAGGCTATCACCCGGGCCGCGACGACCCGCACTACCCGGCTGACATTCAGGCCGCGCAAGCTCGCGTCGACGCTCAGAATGGCACGGCGCAGGCAGCACAAAGTGGTTTTGGCGGTGTGGTGAGTGGCGCGTCGCAATCCGGCCGCCCGGCGCTCGCGAACGGCCCGAGGTCGGTCTACTTCGGCAACTAAGCCGGGGCCCAAGCGGTAATCAGGCAGGAACCCAGCCTTAACCCGCTGTTCAGCGGTCCGACGCACGCAGGCACCACGGCTTGCGCGTAGCCGGGGCGCTCAGCGCGCGGACACAATGCGCGCACTGATTCAAATGAACTGGCCCGCGACCGAGTCTTCCCGATCGCGGGCCAGTTGTGTATTCCTTACCTCCGTCATCGGGCTCCCGATGGCTTCCGCCTGGACCTTCGCGGTCCGGGCGCTTTTTACTGGCAACCGGTTTGGCGGCGCCACAACCCTGGCAAAATTCGGTTATGGCGCGGTTTCATATATTGGGCGAGCCAATCGCGTCAGTCGCGCGCCACCAGATCGCCCACCTGACCGCGCCCGGTGACGAGACAGCTGGATAGAAAATTCTCGCCCTGGCTGCTGGCGCCCATGTCTCCAAAGCCTTTTTTCAGCGCGTTCGATTTGACCAGCTCAGCGCCCTGGTGGCACGTTATCGTCCCCATCTCTCCCGCTTGCGCGCGCATCAGCGCCCTATCCGCCATCAGATAGCCAAGCAGCAGCACCACGGCAATATTGAACGCCTGTCTCATGGTTCGCCTCCTCTTTTGAGCAGACTAACGCGAACCTTGGATGCGTGGTCCTAGGGGTTTCCCGATCGAACGCTATTTCATGATGCAGATTAAATCAGGTAATGCTTCCGCGCGAACCGTTATGCGAGGTGACTGGATCCGGCGTGACGCGCAGAAAGCGAAACTTCTGAATGCTCTTCTGCACACGTTTTGTATTCTGCTCGAACAGCATATAGACCGCGTACGCATACAGGTAACACGCAACAAGCATGATCAGGAGCACCAGCGCGCCGCGGGCATCGAACTGGATACGCTGCCCGAATCCGACTGCGGCGACGAATAGAATGAAAGAGAAATGCGTCAGATACAGCGAATAGGAGAACGCGGAAAAGCGTACCGCGACACGCGACACAAGCGCCGGACGCAGTCGAACGTTTTCCCAGAGAATGCAGCGCAGAAACAGGAAACACGGTACGCCGACGATCCAGTCGTTGCTCCACAGGAACAAACGCGAACACACCAGCGCGGTGATGAACGCCGCTCCGCTGGCGAGCGTGAACCAGGGCAAGCCCGTACGCGCGCCGCGCGACGGAAAGCGTTTCTCCAGCACCACCAGGACGACGCCGAGCAGCCATAGTCCGAACCCGTTCAGAAGCGACGGAAACGCAATCATCGTGGCGAGTGCGAATGCAGCCGCGCCGAAGGCCACAAAGCCTCGCCGCCGACGCAATAGCACGACGCACGCGGGAAACCAGAGGTAATACCAGAACTCGTTGGCGAGGCTCCACAGCGGTCCGTTTGAACCATAAGTGCCGCACGCGAGGGTCTGCAGGAACACGAGGTTGCATGCCAGCGTCGCGCCTCCAAGATGCGACGCGACGTTGATCTGCTGATCGAACGTACCTTCGGTGCCAAGATAGAAAGGCCCGCCTGCCAGCGCGATACCCATGCGGTCCCAGAACATGGTCAGCAGCAATGCGGGAATCAGCACGATCCACAGCCGCGACATGCGTTCGGTCAGATAACGCTGCCAGTTCCATGTTCCAGCCTCGACCTGGCGCAACACTGAACCGCCCACGAAGTATCCGCTCAGCAGGAAGAACACGATCACCGCGGTGTGGCCGTAGTTGCTGATGAAATAAAACAGCTTGCCCGCCAGCCCGATTCCGGCGCTCGCTCGGTAATCGACAAACATGAGATTGCGCAGATGGCTAACGCACACCGCGCCCGCCGCTAATGCGCGGATCAGGTCCAGCGTGTCGCAATGTTGTTTGCCGGTAAGCGCCATGTAAATCTGAATCGGACAGAGGAGTTGTCCGTCAAACTACGGCCCACCCTGCTTTTATTCGGTACGCTCCCCCACATTGCATGGGAGATGGGGCGGCGCCCTACCGAAACAGCAAACGGCTCACAACATTCAGAAACGCGCTTCGATCTGGCTGATCCGCCGTTCGACAGCGTGGCGCACCAGCCCATTCGAAGGCACCAGCAACAGGGACGAAGCGATGATCTGATACACCTTGTTGCGCCTGACTTTGGAGACTTTCTGCGGATCGAGCCAGGCATTGTTGTCCACGAGAAGGATGAGCGTCTCCAGACCGATCAGAATCGGCCAGAGGCTCGCGAGACGCAGGCGTACCGCAAACGCCGGAATTGCCAGCGTATAGTCGAGCGCTTCGCGGAAATGATCGAGTGTCTTGCGCAGCAGTTCGATCATCAGCGGGCGGGCCCGCACGGAATTGGCCGGCAGCAGCAGGTCTTGCGCGCTTAGACCATATCGGTCGAGCATAGTCTGCGGAAGGTAGCAGCGGCCAATTCGCAAATCCTTGCCACAGTCACGCAGCACGTTGGTCATCTGCAGCGCCTTGCCGAAACGCACGCCGCGCCGCGCCATGGTTTCGGGCTGCTCTTTCAGCGTGCCGGGCATGTGCGCGTAAGTCATCGTGGTCCAGAATTCGCCAACGCAACCCGCCACCAGGTACGTGTAGCGGTCGAGTTCTTCGTATTCTCGCAGCGCCGCGATCTGGCCGGAACGTTCGTCCGGGAAGGTGCGAAGGTCGAACTCCATGCCCTCGGTCAGCGTCGAAACGATCTCGCGAACGGCCTTGCGATCGAATTCGCTCAGTTGCAACAACACGTCGAGCGCCGGACCGAGCGATTCGAGCAGCACCTTCTCATCCGACTGGACCTGCTGCCCGGCCACTTCGGCCGCCATGCGCTGGAACAGCGCACCGTCGTCCGCCGCGCCGTTCACCTGATCGCGCAGCGACAGCAGCAAGGCGAGGCGTTGTTCCGGAGAGATCAGCGAAGTGTCCGCGATCGTGTCGGCCGCGCGCGCCAGCAGGTAGGCAAGTCCGATCGGATCGCGCATCCCGGCGGGCAGCACGCGCAGCGTGAGATAAAAGGAGCGTGAAACGCCTTTCAGGAGCGGGCCGAGAAGGAAGGCCCGGGTCGAATTCGGCATGGACGGGATCAGGTCAGGATTAGCGAAAAGCGGGCAGAAATCTGGCGCTGCCGAATTGTATACGGCGCGGCGCTGCCACTCTTCTTCCTGTTGCCATTGCATCGATTGAAAAGCTTGCCTATATGGTGGCCATCGGATCGGCCCATTCGCGCCCATTGGCCGCGCGTCCCTTACGCGCCGCCCCGAGTGGCGGTTCGCCAACCGGGCCGCCACCAGATAGAATCCCCCGCATCCGCGCCCACGCGAGAGCGTTGCCGTGCGACAGCGGGAACGCAAATTGCTGGCGAACGTAGTTTGAGTAACAGACGGTTCGAGTGCGGGCCGTCGCTTCTGCGCACCTTGAATGACACTTCGACAATGACTATCCACGAATCTCCGACGTCTTCCCGACCCAACGTGGAAACTGGCGTCCCCGGTCTCGACGAGATCCTGGGCGGAGGTCTGGTCCGCGGCGGCGTCTACCTGCTGGAAGGCATGGCCGGCGCCGGCAAGACGATTCTGTCGAGCCAGATTGGTTTTCATCGTGTAAGCCAGGGCGAGAAGGTGCTGTACATGACCTTGATCGCCGAATCCCACGACAAGCTTTTGGGGCATCTCAAGGGTCTGAGCTTCTTCGACGAAAAAGCGGTCGCACAGCAGATGCTGTTCGTCTCCGGCTATCACGAACTGATGCAGGACGGTCTCGACGGCTTCCTCAAACTGATCGCCTCGAGCATTTACGATTACCGCCCGAGCCTCATGATCATCGACGGCTTTCGCAGCGCGCGCGAATTCAGCGAAACCGAGTTGTCGCTGTCGAAATTCATCCATGAGTTGAACGCGCTGGTCGCGGCCATGGATTGCACGACCTTGCTGCTCGCGCCGCTCTCGGGTAACGAACCGCATCCGGAACATACGCTGGTCGACGGTCTGATCGAACTGAACCGGTACAACGACGGCATGCGCCGCGCGCGCGAAATCGAAGTCCACAAGATGCGCGCTCGCAATCATTTAATGGGCAAGCATTTCTTCCGCATTGCCGAAAGCGGGCTCCTGATGTTCCCGCGTCTCGAAGCGCAATGTGCCGTACCGCCGGGTCCGGTGGATCTGAAAGCGCGCCTCGGCTTTGGCCTGCCGCATCTCGACAGCCTGCTGGGCGGCGGCTTTGCGCAAGGCTCCACGACTACGCTGATCGGGCCGTCGGGCGTCGGCAAGACGCTGCTGTGCCTGCAGTTTCTTGCGGCCGGCGTCGCGCGCGGCGAACGCTGCGTCTATCTTGGCTTTTACGAAGGTCCGCAGCGGCTGATCGGTAAAGCCGAGGCCGTATCGATCGGGCTCACCGAGGCTCACGAAGACGGCCGGCTCGTCATCCAGTGGCAACCGGCCGTTGAGCTGGCTGTCGACGAGCTCGCGGCCACCGCGCTCGCCACGGTCAAGAAGATCGGCGCGTCGCGCATCGTGATTGACGGGGTGGAGGGGTTCCGCGATTCCGCGTTGCGCACCGAGCGTTTTGGCCTGTTCCTGAATGCGCTGCTGCACCAGCTTCGCGAAGCCTGTGTCACCACGCTGCTGACTGAAGAACTGCCGCTTTATGCCGACCCCGGCCATGCGAAGAGCGTGCGGATGTCGGCGCTGACCGAAAACCTCTTGCTGCTGCGTTACGCCGAAACGGAAACGGGCCTACGGCGCATGATTTCCGTGGTCAAGCAACGTGAGAGTGCTCACGACACCTCCTTGCGAGAACTCGTGATTTCGGCTCAGGGCCTCGACGTGATCGAAAAACTGGCGAACCCCGCCAACGTGTATCCGGCGACGGGCCTGTCGGCCATGCTGCCGCCACGGCGAAATACGTAGCCGCCCATGAAAACCATTCTGGTCGTGGACGACGAGTTCGACATCCTCACAGTGTGGCGGCTGCTTCTGGAGCGGCACGGCTACACGGTGCTGGTCGCGTCGAACGGGGCCGCCGCGCTCGAACAGATACGCAAGACCCGTCCGGACATCATCGTCTCGGACTGCATGATGCCGGTCATGTCGGGACTGCAGTTGTGCGCGGCGCTCAACGCCGATCCCGATCTGCGCGCCATTCCGATCATTTTGTGCAGCGCGGCCGCGGATATCCCCACGCAGCCGAATCCCACCATTGCATACGCCCGCAAGCCGCTGTCATTCGACGCATTGCTCGCGATGCTTCAGCGCATGGCCGCATAAAGCAACGTCAGGCCGCTGATTCGGCGGGCCGACGCGCGAAACACGAAAGCGCCCGGCCGCAACCCGCCTTCAGCGCTGCGCGCTGGCATCCGGAACGCCAGCGAAACCACGCGCAACGCGGCCAACAGCTCCCAGCCCATGCCACTCCCGGCATCTTGAGACGATCGCGCCATTTGTTGAGCGCGCCCAGCGTTCTGCGTTTTGCCGCCGCCTTTTACAGTACGTCATCGATCGCGCGATACCGGAACACTGGCGCGCGACGCAACTTTCGGAGGATCGGTGATGAGCAGCAATCGCGGGAGGATTCCAGTTGCTTTCTTCGGGATCGCGGTGGGCGCACTGGCGTTTGCCAATTTGTGGCGCGTGGCGATCAGGCTCTGGCACCTGCCGGCCGCGATAGGCGGCTTGATGACGGTGGCCGCGCTCGTCGTGTGGATCGTCATTCTGGCCGCCTACGGCCAAAAATGGTTGACGCATGGCGCCGAAGCGCGCGCGGAAATGCAGCATCCTGTGCAATCGTCGTTTGCGGCGCTCGGTCCGGTTTCGAGCCTGCTCGCCGCGCAACTTATAGAGCCGTACGCGCATACGCTGGCGCTCGCGCTGTTCGGCGTAGCCGCGGTTGCACAACTTGCGCTCGGCGTGTATTTGCATGGACGGCTCTGGCAGGGCGGGCGCAAGCCTGAACTGGTAACGCCCGCCATTTACCTGCCGACGGTTGCGCCGAGCTTCGTTGCCGGCACGACTGCGGCCGCGTTCGGGTTCCATCAGTTGGGCGGGCTTCTCTTCGGCGCGGGTGTGCTGTCGTGGCTTGCGATCGAATCGCTGATCCTGCACCGCGCCGCCGTGCACGAACCACTGCCCGAAGCATTGCGCCCGCTGCTCGGCGTGCAACTCGCGCCGCCGGTGGTGGGTGGCGTGACCTATCTGAGCCTGAGCAGCGGCACGCCTGACCTGTTTGCCCTGGTGCTGCTCGGCTATGGCCTGTACCAGGCGCTGCTGCTGTTGCGCCTGCTGCCGTGGATTCGCCAACAGGCCTTCATGCCGGGTTACTGGGCCTTCAGCTTCGGCGTCGCCGCCCTGCCGACCATGGCCCTTCGGATGGTCGAACGCGGCGCGACGGGTCCGCTCGAATGGGCCGCACCGCTTCTGTTCATCGCGGCGAATCTGATCATCGGGATCCTGGTGGTGAAGACGCTGGGTCTGCTGGTGCATGGCAAGCTGATTCCCGCGGCCGCGGCCCCTGCGTCTAGCTCCCAGTCCGCATCGGACGCACCGGCCGCTTCACGAATCGCACAAGCCGGCTAGACTGCCGCTACGGATTCAGCGAGGCGCGCCGCACTTTCGCGCGGCCCAGGTTGCCAGCGCGACCCGCTGCGCGCCGCGCTCAGATGGACGCCGCCACCAGCGCGCCCACATCCGCAATCGCCGCATTGCTGCGCGCCGCGCTGCCATCCGTTTCAGTCAGGTACACGGTCACCAATACCGGACCGCGGCCGGGCGGCCACAGAATCGCGATGTCATTGGCGCTGCCGTGATCGCCAGTGCCGGTCTTGTCGCCCACGCCCCACTCCTTCGGCAACCTGGCGCGAAGCCGCGCTCCGCCGGTTTCGTTGGCGGCGAGCCACGCCAACAGTTGTGCCCGCGACGACGACGACAAATGCTCTCCAAGCAGAAGCTCGCGCAGATTGCCGAGCATGGCGTTAGGCGTGGTGGTATCGCGCGGATCGCCGGGAATGGCTTCGTTCAGCGTCGGCTCGTTACGATCCAGACGCGTGATGCCGTCGCCCAGCCCGCGCGCGAATGCGGTCAACCCTGCCGGTCCGCCGAAAGTCGCCAGCAACAGATTGGCCGCCGTGTTGTCGCTCAGCGTGATCGCCGCCTTGCACAACTCGGCGATGCTCATGCCCGCGTTGCCGGTCAGCTCGCGCGTGTGTTTGCTCGTGGCGGGCGAATTCGGTACCACGTCGCTATGTGAGAACACCACGCGCCGCTGAAGATCTTCCGCGCCGCGGTCCGTGCGCGCCAGCACGGCGCCCGCCGCCAGGACCTTGAAGGTGCTGCACATCGGGAAGCGCTCGTCGGTCCGCAGACCCGCGTGCAAGCCCGACGTCGTATCGACGATCGACACCCCCAGGCGTCCACCGCTCGCCGCCTCGATTTCGGCAAGCCGCCGACGGATCGCATCCGCCCGGGCCAACTCGCGCCCCTGCGCGGTGGCCCCCGTGTTAACCGCCTTGCCGAACGCGCCGGCACTCCCAACCGCAACCCCAGCTATCGAAACACCCAGCATCGCGCCCGCGAACTTCCGTCTCGTGATCATCGCCGCTCCTTTGTGTGAAGCCGCAACTATCGGTTTTCCGCCCGCCGCTGACAAACGATGATAAGTTAGCCAACTCACAAGAAAATCTTATGCCTTCGCCATGAGACCGTACCTGCCATTGAACGCGCTGCGCGCTTTCGAATCGTCCGCGCGGCACTTGAGCTTCACGCGCGCGGCGCTCGAACTGAACGTCACCCAGGCCGCCGTCAGCCAGCAGGTTCGAACCCTGGAAGAGCGGCTGGGAACTGCGCTCTTCAAGCGCCTGCCGCGCGGCCTTGCCATGACCGACGAGGGCCTCGCGCTGCGTCCGGTGCTGACCGACGCATTCGATCGAATCGAAGCCGTACTCAAGCAATTCGAAGGCGGCCACTTTCACGAGGTGCTGACACTCGGCGTGGTGGGCACATTCGCAGTGGGCTGGCTGATGCCGCGCCTTAAGTCGTTTCGCGACGCACATCCGTTCGTCGAACTGCGGCTGCTGACAAACAACAACCTGGTCGACCTCGCCACCGAAGGTCTCGACTTCGCGATCCGCTTCGGTGACGGCACGTGGCCCGGTTCGCTCGCGACGCGGCTGCTCGACGCGCCGCTCGCGCTGCTGTGCACGCCGGAGATCGCCGCGCGGCTGTCGAAGCCGGACGACCTCGCCAACGAGACCTTGCTGCGCTCCTATCGCGCCGACGACTGGATGAGCTGGTTCGCGGCCGCCGGTATTCCGCCGCGACCGATTCGCGGTCCGGTGTTCGATTCGTCGCGGCTGATGGTGGAAGCGGCGATGCAGGGCGCGGGTATCGCGCTCGCGCCCGCGTTGATGTTCGATCACGAGATCAACACAGGCCGGCTGGTACGCCCGTTCGAGGTGGAGGTTCACGCCGGCAGTTACTGGCTGACATGGTTGAAGGGCAAACCCATGACACCGGCGATGCTGCTGTTCAATCAGTGGATCATCAAGGAAGCGGCCGCGCAGGCGCGCAACTAGCCAGTTAGCAGAGCGCCGTGCGGCGATGGCCGTTCATTGCGGGCCGTTCGGCTTGCGGCGGGAACACATTCCACGAGCCGTCGTCATGACGGAAGAAGAAGATCGACAGCAGGCCGCCTGGCCGCAAGGCTTCCACGCAGACATAGCGCTGATGTTGCGACGCACGGTGGCAAAACTGCACGACGCGTGCGGGCATCGACGGGGTCGGGGCGAGCCATTTGTCCACAGCCCAATGCAAGGTCTTTTCCGCGGCAGCCATGATGTTCTCCTTGAATGCTTGAATGTTTGAATCACTGAAACGGGATGTGGCCGGCTCACGCCAACTGCACGGAACCTTGAGCGCCCTTCGCGCTGGCTTCCACGAAAGCCTTCACGAGGCACACCAGCGCATGCATGCCGGTACGCGGATGGCGCAGGCAGCAATGCACCTGTTCGCTACGGCTTTCGCCGAGCAGGCACCATGAGCAGAAGTGCTCGCAGTTGTTCGTCAGCAGGCGATAGTGGTTTTCACCGAGACGGGAGCGAGCGCGGCGCACGGCTTCGTCGCCGACGTAGCGGGCCGACGGAGTCGAGCGGATCGACAGCGGGTGGCCGGCAACGAAGCGTTCCAGTTCCACTTCCTCAACCGGGCCGCGATGCGCTGAACTCGCAAAGCCCGCGTAATGAACCACGCGGCCATTGCCCACATAAATGCCGTGGTGTTCGTAACCGCGACGTTGCGTGACGAGATGCGCGCCGATCGGCAGGTCGATGGTGGACGCGGCGTCGCGGCGGTCTTCGCTGCTGTCGCTGCTCGTCTGAAGAGGGTTCGTGTTCATGGCTGGCCTCGCTTCGATTTCCAACACTGTTGCGAGGTTATTTGCATCATCCAGGCCATGCGCGCAAAAGCCTTTATTTAAAGGGCTTCGCGAGAAATTGCAGCGTTTCGGATGCGACGAGTGTGCGATGTGAACCGACAGAATTTTCGGCGAACTGTTGGCGTACGACGCTCATTTACGGTTGCCGCACGAGACGCAAGCCGGTCCGATAGCGGGGGCATAGGGACGCAAGAATCTGTTGGGTCCGACACCGGTTAGCGTTCGCGCTTGTTGGCTTCCAGCCGACCGATGAATCCGCATGCGCTCATCCGGTATGTGCGCCAGGGCACGCAATCGCCCGGCCATCAAGGCATGACGACAAACCACGAAAAAGGCCGGCGAATTGGCATGGCACTTGCATTCTAACGCCCAGATTCATTAAAAACCGCGCGTCACCGCGCGCGTTACACGCGGCCAACCGGAGAACGACATGTCTTCTATTACTGTGAACGACCTCTCGCTGAATCTCGCGCTAGACCGTAAGGCGATGACAGCGATTCGCGGCGGCGGCGGCGCACCGTGGGTGTATGGCTGGATTCAGCCTTACGTACGCAGCACGCCCAGCATCGGTCCCGTCGTGAACCTGTACGACGTGACCAACAACTTCTATGCTAACCAGATGATCAACACGTTCCAGTCGGTCGACGTCCGCAACACCGGCGCGAACTCGAACATCAGTGTCTCTCCCGACGCACGCAGCAGAAACGATACGGTGTAAACGTTGTGACCTGTGCGAGCCAATTTCGCTGGACGTCGTCAGCGCGTTCCGATCCCGGACGCGTCCGCGAAATCAACGAAGATGCCTGCCTGGACCAGTCCGACCTCGGGCGCTGGGCCGTTGCCGACGGCATGGGCGGGCACGCGGTCGGCGATCTGGCGAGCCGTCTGGTGATCGACGCGCTCGCCCGGCTGACCTCGCCGGTCAGCATGAAGGCCTTCGTCGCCGACGCGCGCTCGCGCCTGCAAAGCGCCAATCGTCAATTGAGGGAAGAAGCCGCGCGCCGCCAGGTGCAGCGTATCGGCAGTACAGTCGTCGCATTGCTTGCCTGTGACCGCTTCTGCGGCTATGTGTGGGCCGGCGACAGTCGCCTGTATCTGCTGCGCGAAGGCAGCTTGCGGCAACTCACCCGCGATCACAGTCAGGTTGAAGCGCTCAAGTCGCTCGGCGTGATCACCGAGGAAGAGGCGCGGCACCATCCGGCGCAGCATATGATCACGCGAGCCGTTGGCGCGACAGACGTACTCGAACTCGACGACGACGCCATCGAAGTGATGGACGGCGACGTCTTCCTGCTCTGCAGCGACGGCCTGAGCAACGAGGTCGGCGAAGAAGACATGCTCGCGGTGCTCAGCAAGGCCGCGAACGCAAACGCCTCTGAAGAACTCGTCGAGCTGGCTCTCGCGCGCGGCGGCCGCGACAACATCACCGCCGTGGTCGTGCGCGCAGAAGACCCGAACGCATCCGACAAAACCTTGCTGAACCCATCCCCTTGAGCCCGTTGCACTGACAGCGATTAATGCTGCGGACTCAAGTCTCTTCGCTTTCGTCGTCGCGCTCGTCCGCGCCGTTCCGGGTAGCGGCCGGCACATTGCGATTGCGGAAGTCCTTTGAATGCAGGCCGTGCTTCTTCAACAGCATCTGCAGATGCGAACGGTTCATGTCGATACGGCGGGCCAGTTCCGCGACCGTGCCGCTCACTTCGCGAAGGCCGCGCTCGAGAAAGGCTTTTTCGGCGTCGTCGCTGGCTGCACGCTTTGCGTCGCTCAGCGACATCAGGTTCGTCACGCTGATCGGTTCCTGCCCTGTCGTGGTCGCCGCGTTGAACGACGCCGCGGATCCGGGCGCCGCGGGCCGCATGTCCTGCGGCAAGTGATCGATATCGGCCATATCGCCGGCCAGACACGATACGCGATACATCACGTTGCGCAGTTCGCGGATATTGCCCGGATACGCATAGTTCAGCAGAAAGTCGCGCAGACGCGGCGTCATTCGCACGGGCCTGCGCTTGAGCGTACCCGCGGCTTCATCGCCGAACCACGCGATCAGCAAAGGAATTTCATCGCGGCGCTCACGCAGCGGCGGCAGCGTGACGTGAATCACGCTCAGCCGGTAAAAGAGGTCTTCGCGGAACTTGCCCTCTTCACTGAGTTGCCGCAGATTGCGATTGGTCGCCGCGACAATGCGCGTATCCACCGCGATCGTTTCATCGGACCCGACGCGCTGAATCTCGTGCGCTTCCAGCACGCGCAGCAGCTTCACCTGCCCGGCGAGCGGCAATTCGCCGATCTCGTCGAGAAAAATCGTACCGGTATGGGCGCTTTCGAATTTACCCTTGCGGTCATTCGAAGCCCCCGTGAATGCCCCCTTGCGATGCCCGAACAATTCCGACTCCAGCAAATTGTCGGGAATCGCGCCGCAATTCACGGAAATAAAGGGCTTGTCGGCACGCGAACCGTTGGCGTGAATCACCTTCGCCATCAATTCCTTGCCGGTGCCGCTTTCGCCGTCGATCAGCACGGGCAAATCGGTCGGCGCCGCTTTCTCGGCGATTTCGAGCGATTCGAGCAAACGCGGATTGTCGCCGAACGTCCCTTCGAAAATGAAGCTGCGTTCGAGCAGCGCCTTGCGCCGCGCGCCTCGTGATTGATCGACGCGCTCCTGCGGTTCGGCGGCTACCGCCGCTTGCACGAAGCGCTCCTTGTGCGAGAGTTGCATCACCTCGTCGCGCAGCGAGGTGGCTTGCCGAAGCAGTTTGTCGATGTCCGCGCGCTCCAGCCGCGACGACCAGCGCAACGTCGAGCGCAAGATCTCGATCCGCTCGATCAGGCCCGCGTACGAAATCGCGGGGCTAGCCTCTTCAATCTGGTCGAGTATTTTCATCATCATGCGCTCAACTGTTTCTGGACCAGTTGGTAATACATGCCGCCGCGCTGGATCAGCTCATCGTGACGGCCCTGTTCGACAATCGCTCCTTCGTACAGCACGAGAATCTTGTCCGCGCGCATGATCGTGCTGAGCCGATGCGCGATGATCACCGCCGTGCGGCCTTTCAGAATGTCGTGCATATTGCCGAGGATATTGCTCTCCGACTGCGAATCCAGCGCCGAGGTCGCTTCGTCGAACACCAGCAGGCGCGGATCGTGATACAGCGCCCGTGCAATGCAAAGCCGCTGGATCTGCCCGCCGGACAAGCCGATTCCGCGCTCGCCGACAATCTGCTCGTAGCCGAGCGGCATCTTGCTGATGAATGCGTGCGCGTCGGCCATCTTCGCCACTTCCTCGATGCGACGCCGGTCGGGCGCGTCGTCGCCGCTCGCGATATTTTCCGCGATCGTGCCGGAGAACAGCAGGTTGCTCTGCATCACGTAGCCAATCTGCGCACGGTAATAGGCTTTATCGACCACGCCGAGATCGTAGCCGTCTATCGTCATCTTGCCCTCGGTCGGCGTGTAGAAGCCCACCAGCAGCTTGGCGAGCGTGGTCTTGCCCGAACCGCTGCGGCCTACGATCGCCACCAGTTCGCCCGGCTTGATATCGAAGCTGATGTTCTCGAGCACGTAGGCCGAGTCGTTTTCGCCGTAGCGGAAATAGACGCCGCTGAGGCTGATTTCGCCCTGAAGTTCGGGCAGCATCACACGCGAGGGTAAATCCTGCGGTTTCTGTTCGGGCTCGATATCGAGCACGTCGCCGAGGCGCTCCATCGCCACGCCCGCGTCGTTGAGCATGCTCCACAAGCCGACCAGTCCCATCAACGGACCGAGCACGCTACCCATGAACGCGTTGAACGCGATCAACTGACCGATCGTCATTTCACGCGCCAGCACGAGATTCGCGCCGACCCAGAGAATGGCAATCGTCGTGGCGGCGTTCAGCAACTGACTGCCGAGTCCCACGAGAATGTTGAATGCATGCGCCCGATATTGCACTTCAAGCGCCTTCGCGTACTTCTTCTCCCAGCGCAAGCGCACTGGCCGCTCGATGCCCATGCCCTTGATCGTCTCCACGCCCGCGAGCGCTTCCATCAAAAACGACTTCGATTCAGTCGAAGCGGTGAACACTTCGCGCGCATAGCCCTTGATCTTCGGCGTGGCGATCGCCGTCAGCGCCATGATCGGAATGACGAACGCGATCAGCACCAGCGTCATCTTCACGTTGTAGACGAACATAATCGTGAAGTAGATGAACACCATCAGCAGGTTCAGCGCGGTGGTGACGGTGGATTCGGTCAGGAAGGCGCGGATCGTCTGGTTCTCCTGGAAGCGCGCGAAAATGTCGCCGGTCTTGCGCTTGGCGAAAAACGAAAACGGCAGCGACAGCGTGTGCTTGAAGAACTGCGACATCATCGCGAAGTCCATGTTGCGCACCATGAAATTGGCGAGATAGGCGCGAATCGACGACATCAATTGCGAAAAGACATTGGCGATGATCAACCCGCCAATCAGCAGATGCAGCAGGCTGACATTCTGATGCACGATCACGCCGTCGAGAATGTTCTGGATAATCAGCGGCGGAATCACACCCAACACCTGAATCACAAAGGTGGCGAGAAACAGGTGGCCGAGAATCTTTTTGTACGGCGTGAGATAGCCGACAAAGCGTATCCACGGCGAACGCGCGGCGGACATTTGCAGCAGATTCGGGCCGCCGGTGAACAGCAGACAGGTACCGCTCCACCCGCGCTCGAAATCTTCCACGGTCATCTTCTTGAAGCCGACGGCCGGGTCTGCGACCCACACATACTCTTTGGAGAGTCCATACACCACGACGTAGTGGTATCCCTCCCAATGCACGATGAACGGTAGATCGAAGCCGCGCAACGAATCGAATGTGCATTGCACACCGCGCGCCGTGAAACCCAGCGATTCGCCCGCGCGGGCGAGACTGTCAAGCGTGGCGCCCTGAGTCGTGACATTGGCGAGCTCACGCAATTTGCCGAGCGTCATTGGAATGCTGTAGTGGCGGCATATCATCGCGAGGCACGCCGCGCCGCAATCCATTTCTTCAGCCTGCTCGACCAGCGCGAAGCGTTTGATGACTTTCTCGCCGAACTCGGGCTTGGTCTGCAGATCGAGCATGAGCGGCAGCTTGCGCCGCTGTTCGACCCGCTTTTGCCGCTGCAACTCGCGGTCCCCGTAGCGAATCCGCTCGTCGAGCACTTCACGCAGCTTCGGATTGCGTTCGAGAATGAAGTGAACCGTGCGCTCCGGAATCACCAGCAGGCGCGTGTCGGTTGTCGCGACAACCGAAGCCATCTGCTCCTGACGCATCAGGCACGCTTTCTCGCCGAATATTTCGCCTTCGCCGAGCGTGGCAAGCGTGTAGTCGTGGCCTTCCTCATGCCGGACGATGCGCACTTCACCCTGGCGCACCACATACAGCCGCCGGTCCTCGCGCCCGTCCTGCTTGAGAATTTCCTTGCCGGCCGCGACCCGCTTCACACCCACGCTGCGTACATATTCTTCGAGTTCCGCCTTGTTCAGTTTGCCGCGCAGATCGAACAACTGCGCGACGAAGCCGCCCGCTGAGTTGATCGCCACATAACTGGCGACGAACGCCAGCGCGGCCTGATTGCCGGCGATCACCGGCTCGATTGCGGCGCGCGGAATGAACAGCAACTCGGTTTTCGCCGACGCCCGCACCGACGCTTCATGCACATAGGCGCGCAACATCGCAATATCGGCGAAGATCTCGCCCGATTTGCGCACGCCCATGCTGGTTTCCTTGCCGTGCTCCTCCGTGAAGATCCGCACGGAACCTGAACGAACCACGTAAAGTCCGTCGGCCGTCTCACCCGCGGAGCAGACCGTTTCGCCGAATGAATAGAAGCGCGCTTGCGCATATTCGGCAAGACGGTCGATCTCGTCGCGCGAAAACGGCGAGAGAATTTCCACCGAGGTTAGAAACTCGGCTGTGGAAGGCGCGGTCTGGGGTGCATCCATGTGCTTGCGGACCTCGAATCGGCGTGTCGTTGCTTTGTTTCAATGCGGCGTGCAGGGCACGAACGCGCTAGCGCGCTTCGATCACGTGCTCCTGAGCGCGTGCAATCAGCCAGCTTTCGCGCAGCAGGCGCCGGACTTCCGAAGCCACATCGGCATCGAGCGTTGCGGGATATTTGGCCGTTACGGCGAAAATCTCGAAGCACGATCGATCCGCCGATGGAAAAGGCCCCAGCAGGTCGCCCACTGCCGCATTGAAAATCTTCGCTTCGATATCGGGCTTCAATGAGCCGCGCAGCACCTTGCCGATCACGCCGCCAGCCTCACGCGTATCAGCAATAGAGTGCTCGCGCGCCATGTCGGCGAAACTGTCGGGATCGTCGTGCAGATACGAAATCATTTCCTTCGCCTTGCCCTCGCTGTCGAGCACGATATGGCTCACTTCGATCGCGTCGAACTTCGGCGAATTCAGCGCGAAGTAGTCCTTGATCGCGGCGTCGTTGCCGATCTCGTCGAGCATCTTCTCCTGGTACAGCCCGTCGGTAATGAAGGCCTCGAATTCGTCGAGACTGACATTGAGCGCATCGAGGTACTGATTCATATCCGTCGCGCGATGCAAGCCGCGCACGCGGCGGAATTGATCGGCGCGCTGCTGGATTTCATCGGCGCTCACGGTGATGCCCTGCTTCTTCGCGGCGTGAACCGTGAGCTTGTCGCGCACGATCTGCTCGATCAGGCTTTCGAACTGGCCGGTCAGTTTCAGAAGACGAATGAACTCGGCCACGTCCACGACTTCGTCATCGATACGCACTATCGCGGTCATCTCATTCGCTCCTTTTATTGACGTGTGATCCGCGCGGTCAACCCGCCACCTGCCTGAACGGATCGAGACCCAGATCGATCAGGCGGCGCTCACGCACCACGATCTCGGCGCTTGCCGTCATGCCGTAACGCAGTGGATAGCGCGTGTCGGCAATCTGGTAGTAATCCTTGTCGAGCGTGACGCGGCCTTCGTAGACCGGCTGCTTGTCCGTCGAGGACGGTTTGGTGGCCGGCGAAATATAGGCCAGCGTGCCGCTAATCAGCCCATAGCGCTGATAGGGAAAGGCATTGAATTTCAGCTTGACGGGCAGACCTTCGTGCAGAAAAGCACGGTCGTGTTCGGCAATTTCGATCTTCAGCACGGGCCGCGCGTCTTTGGGCGCAATGCCGCCGAGCGGTGCGTTGGCCTGAATCTTGTCGCCGCGCTGCGTCGACGTGACGTCAGTGATGACGCCCGAGACCGGCGCGAGGATCAGCAGGAAATTGTCCTTGTCGATATTCTCGAAACGAATCCGCGCGGCCGCCTCGGACACCAGCCGCGCGCTTTGCAGTTGCAGGCGCAACTTGTCTTCCGCGTCGGTAATGTCGCGCACCGCCGAATCGTATTGAAGCTGCAGGTCGGTGGTCTGCTGGCCGCTGGTTTCCAGTTGCGCATTCGCCTGCGCATATTCGTGGCTCAGGCGGAAATCCAGTTCCGCGAGTTTCGATTGCGCGACACGGTATGCGTTATCCGCTTCCATCGCCGCGGTGCGTTTCTGCTCCACCTGCAATTCGGCGATGCCGCCGCCGCCCGGCTGCGCAAAGAGCCGCGAGTAGCGGTCCAGTTCCTGACGCGCCGCTTCACGCGTGCGGCGGGCATTGTCTAGCACGCTGCGCGCTTCGTCGAGTTCGGCCTTCTGCCCCTCCGCGAGTTTGGTCGTGCCTTCGGAAACGCGATTTTCGTGCTGGCGCGCTTCCACTTCCATCTGCGCCTTCAGCGCGGCGGCTTTGCGCTCCATCAGCGCCTTCTTCTCGGGAAACTGCTTCCAGTCGCGCTCGGCGTCTTCCAGTTTGAGCTGTGCTTGCAGCGCATTGCTGGCAGCCTCGATCGCGCCGCGCGCATTGAGCCGCGCGAGCACGTCGCCTTTCGATACGGGTTGCCCTTCGGCGATATACAGATCGGCGAGTTCGCCGTCGATCGGCGCATAAATCCGGCGCACCTCCGATTCGGGCGACAACGTGCCTTGCGCGCTGACGATCACGTCCGCGCGCCCCACGAACGACCACAGCAGGCCGACCACGACGAGCGCGACCATCGCCCAGATCAGCGCGCGCGCGAGCCGCACCGGCTCCGCCATCAGAATCGCAATGCCTTCGACACTGTGATCCTCCAGCGCCTCCGACAACGGTCTAGGGTGACTGTCGCGTTTCACTCTGCTCGCCTCCGATCAATGCCAGCTTCGCTTTCAGAAGTCCCGGATCCAGCACCATGCGCAACTCCGTCAGCGAGCGGCGCTGCAAATTGGCTTCGGCGTCGATATCGGCGAGCAGACGGTCGAAGTCGGCGGGATGATCGGCCTTCAGTTGCGTGTAGATGCGCGTACCCTGTTGCGCCGACGTTTGCGCATCCGAAAGCAGACGCGCCTCGCTGCGAAATCCCGGCGAAATACCCGCTTCGAGGCGCTGCGTTCCGCCGATCGATCCACTCGCGCGGTACTGCTTCCACAGGCTTTGAGCGCGCAACATCAGGTCTTGCGCACGCGCCAACGCTTTGTCGTGCAAGGCGGCCACGTCTTTCTGAATCGACTGCAGGAACCACACGTCTATTGCCGGATCGAGGCTTGCGTAGAACGACAGCAGGCGCTGGTCGTAATCCTTGTCGCCGCGCGTTTTCTGCAATTGCGCATACTGGTCGAGCAGAGCCTTCTTGTGCGCCATTTCCGCAGCGAGCACATCGGACCACGGCCCGGCGGGCATGGCTTGCAACCCGGCTAGTGCCTGTTGTGCGTCACCGTGCTGCCATGCCGCCGTCACGGCGTCATGGCGAGCAATGACATCGGGTGACGGCAAACGGCTGGCCGCCAGTTGCTGAAACTGCGCCTGAAACGGCGGCGTGCTGAAATGCGCCGCTTTCAGCATGGCGAGCAATGGCGTCAGTTGCCGGCTCAACGCGGCATTCAGCAAATCGGTGTATTGGCGCAAATCCTGGCGCACCCGGTCAATGCCCGCGAGGCGCGGATAGCGCTGCGCGTAATCGTCGAGCACGGGAGGCAGCGCAGCGGGTTTGTCGCGCGCCAGTTCGGTGCGAATCGTGCCATTCAGGCGGTCGATGGCGGCCAGATAAACCGAATCGTCGCTTTCCAGTTTGCGCAGATGGCTCAGTGCCTGCGCATAGGGGTCGGCGAACACGGGCACGTAGGAAGCGATCCGGTCGAGCGCGCGTTGATGGCTCTTCGCGTCGTCCTCCCAGCGTTGCAGCAGATTGCCGATCTTGCCCTCGTCCGTGTACATGCGAATCGGCGCTTCCATGCCACCGCGGCTCGCCACGAAGCGTTCCAGATCGCCAACCCACTGCAATTCGCCGATCAGAGACGTGGCATCCACATTGTTTGTACTCAACGATCTCATCTCGTTGAGCAGCGCGTCGGCCTGATCGAACTGCGCCTTTTCCAGCGCATTCAGCCAGTTGGGCACTTTCGCCTTCAACAGCGCTTCACTCGCGAGCGCGCTGACTTTCGTGTCCGTGGGGTGGCTCGCCAGATAGCCCTTTGCCGTGGTAACCGCGCTGCTGTAATCGCCGCTTGCCAGCAGATTCTTTAACTCGCGCTCCGACGAACCACGCATGTAGAGCGCCGAGGCGACCGCCACCAGCACCACCCCGGCCACGCCGCCCCACACCGCAATGCGCCGCACGCTCGTGCGGTCGCCGATCGCAAAAGCCTTGCCGAGTTCGCCCACGAGCAGGCGCCAACGTTGCGGTTTGCGCTTGCCCGCGCCTGCATGCGCGGCGCCATTCGCTCCGCTCGAGCCGCTCGCCACTTTTTCCGTGCCCGTCGGCGTATCGCGTTTCGCGTGCGCGGACGGGGACTGCGCCGCCTCGTTGACTTCGTCCTCGCGTTGCAGACCGGGGTCGACGCAAAAGATATCGAGGAAGGAATGCGCGGCGCCAACGAACGTTGTCTTGTCTGGATCGCCGGCTTCGTCGGCGGCCGGGTTGAGAAAGAGTTGGGTCACGGTGGGCTCGACTTCAGGGGGCTTCTGCAGCGTCACCCTGTAGACGAAGTGATCTCCGCCAAATGCAACGAGGTCTCCCTCTACGAGCGGCAGCGCGGATTCGTCCAGTCGCTTTCCGCCGACGAATGTGCCGTTGGTGCTGCCGAGATCTTCGACATACAGCTCACCGCCCTTCAGAAAGATGTGGGCGTGACGGCGCGAAATGTAGTTGACCTGATGCGGATAGCGGTCCTTGTAGCGCGAAAAGACGTCGTCTGTTTTGCTGACGAGAAACGGAAACGCCTGTACCTCAATGGGTTGCAGGCCGAGGTCGTCGCGCTGC
The DNA here is from genome assembly GCF_900104795.1 of Burkholderia sp. WP9. Classification (NCBI taxonomy): domain Bacteria; kingdom Pseudomonadati; phylum Pseudomonadota; class Betaproteobacteria; order Burkholderiales; family Burkholderiaceae; genus Burkholderia; species Burkholderia sp. WP9. The sequence continues at coordinate 2,180,625 of NZ_FNTG01000002.1, read as the reverse complement.
GGCACAAGCAGCAATCCCGGCGCGGCGGGAGAAGCGGCGGCCGCCACGATACGCGCGCGCGGCTCGATGCTCACCCGGTAGCAAAGCTCGCCGCCGAAGCACAGTTCGTCGCCGGCGCGCACGCGGGCCGGCGTTTGCCGCACCGCGACACCGTTCACCGTCGTACCGTTCTTGCTGCCGAGGTCGGCCACGTAGACCGCGCCGTGTTCCGTGAAAATCCGCGCATGACGGCGGGACAGGCGCGCAATCCGTTCCGCGGGATAGTCGGTAAAAGGTGCCTCGCTGCGCCCAATTGCAAACAGATTGTCGACGATCCGGATCGCGTCAAGCGCGGGACGCTGCCCGGACGCAGCCGGCGACAACACCACGTCGAACGCAGCGTCTTCAGTCGCGCGTATCTCAGCAATCGAAGCTTCGCCGGCAGCCATTTTATCTGGATCACTAAGCGTTTACCCGTTGCGAGGAGCACGCAACGGAAACGGGACAAAGGACTACGGCGGAAAGATATTGTTTGAGTGAGCCGCGCATTAGGCGGCCCCTTAAAGATTGTAAGTCACACATGGCGAGTGTCAATTTTCCGATCGTCGGTTATGAAGGCAATGAGTGCGTCAGTTACAGCCGAAATACCCCCTGCGGCGCGCCACATTGCGGATTAGCTCAGTGCTCCTTTACTTCCGTCTGCACGTCGACGCTCGGCCAACCGCCGCCCAGCGCTTTATAAAGCAATACGGTGTCGGACAGAATTTGCTGATGGTTGGCGAGCAGTTCCTGTTGTGCTTCCAGCAAAGTCCGCTCGGTTTCGAAAACCTCCAGCTGGGACACCACGCCGAGTCGTAACTGCGACTGGATCTGGTCCGCCACGATTTGCAACCGCGACACTTCCTGCTGCAACTCCACGCGCTGTTCCTTGTGCGAATTCACATTGACCAGCGCGTTTTCCACTTCCTCGAACGCGGCCATCACCGCCACGCGATACTGCTGTTCGGCAACCGTCGATTGGGCCTGCGTAACTTTCACATGTGCCCGCACGCCCGGATCGAGCAGCGGAATGTTGATGCTGGGCATGAATCCGTACGTGAAGGATTTAAGCAGGTCGGTCAACGCAAAACTGGCAGTGCCGCCGTGCGCAGTCAGGCTGATGGTCGGCAATTGCGCGAGCTTGGCCTGGCCGACGAGGTCGTAGGCTTCCAGCACTCTGAACTCAGCGGCGACCACGTCGGGACGCCGCGCGAGCAGTTGGGCGGGCAGGCCGTCTGGTACGGGCGGCAGTTGCACACGCTGCTGCAAATGCCCCTTGGGCATCTGAAACTCGCCAGCCGGCACGCCGAGCAACGTGCAGAGGGCGTTGTTGGCAAGCGCGCGCGAGCGGCGCAGCTCGAGCAACTGATTGGTCAGGCGGTTGATCTCCGCCTGCTGCCGCAACACCTGGGTTTGCGGCACGAGGCCGTTGCGGCGCTGGCCGTCGTAAATCGTGAGGATCTGCCGGTTCGTTACGAGCGTTTTCTGCTGCTGCTCGATCTGGTCGTCGAATTGCAGAATCTGGAAGTACGTGCTGGACACGTTCGACACCAGTTCGAGATACCCGGCGCGCCAATCAGCCTCGCTGGCGTGGAATTCCGCCTTTTGCGCCTGCACGCCTTTTTCGACTTTGCCCCAGATATCGATGTCCCAGTTCACCTGCGTCGCGAGGTTGTACTGCTTGGAGAAGGTCTGGTGCGTGGTTTTTTCGAAATCGGCGCCGGCGCCCAAATCCATGGTCGGCAAGGCGCCCGCTTTGGCTTCGCCGATCTGCGTGCCGGCCACGTTGATACGCGCTGCCAGTACCTTGATGTCGAAGTTACCGGCAATTGCCTTCGCGATCAGCGTGTCGAGATAGGGATCGTGGAAACCCTTCCACCAGTCGGGTTCGATGGTCGCGGCCGCCGACACCGGCGAGCCCTTCTGATCCGACCAGGACGTTTTGGCGGGCGTGTCGGGACGCTTGTAGTCGGGCATGCTCACATCGACGCAGGCCACCAGCGAGAGCGCGCAAGCCGTTGCCGCGCAAACGCAGCGCAGCACCGATATCCTGCGGGCGAGGCGCTGACGAGTTGATGAAAGCAACGCTGACACGATGGTCTCCGATAACGCCCGTTTCAATGCACGAGGAGAACGCACCCTTTAAGTAAAGCATCTCCTGCGCGGCTTCACCATCGAAGCGATGCAAGAAGATCGGTGCGGGGTTCGTGCGGTGAAGCGGGGGGGCGCGTGGAAAGAACGATTGGCTGCGAGATCTTTTTGAGGAGCGGGCGGTAAGAGCCCGCGGAGGCCGTCTCGCCTCCGCGGCGGCCTGCGCCGTTTAGTGCACGTTGATGTTGTTGCTTGCGCTCACGTGCGGATCGATCGTGGTCGTGATGCCGGAGACGAACGCTGCGTTGTTGCCGTTGGCGTTCTGAATGTCCAGTTGCGTGTTGATCAGTTGGGTGGCATTGACCGTCTTGCTGTTGTTCGGCGCGTACATCGGCATGAAGTTGAAGTACGACGACGAAGGATAGTAGCCCATGCCACCGCGCACGGCGCTCATGGCCTTGCTGTCGAGTTGTTCGGTGATGGACAGGTCTTTGATGGTCAGCGTGTTCATGGTCAATCTCCTGGAAGGGAATACTGCACAGTTTGCGGTTGGGTTCGAGCAACTTGTCTGCTCGAGTGTCACTAATGCATGGGCTGTGCCAGTCTTCCTTTTTTCTCCTAATAAATTTGTCGGAGCGCCGTAGATAAAGGGTTGCTGGGTGGACCGGGAGACGGATCGCGAGAGAAGCGGAGAAGCGGTGCGCGGAGGATGGTGGATCGCGGCCAACATACCGCGCGAAGCTGTTGGTTGCGGCGTAACACCCGATTGCCGGAGCGTCACGCCGCGGATTGCGTCACCGCGCAATGACGGTGATCTTCTTCGAATACACAGGCGGATTGTGCGGGATATGCATGTCGTCGCCCATTAGCAACTGCAACGTGTGCTTGCCTGGCGGCAGCTGAATCGTGGTCTCCGTTTCGCCCGCACCGAAATGCAGATGGTTGCGATCCGACGGAATTTCCTGATCCATCGGCGGCAGGTCGGTGTCGATCAGCAGATGATGGTGGCCGGTATTCGGATACTTGACGCCTTTGGGCGCCACGCCCATATACCGCAGGCCGAACCACACCTTGAATGGCTTGTTGGCCGGGACGACCTGGCCGTCGTTGGGATAGCCGATATATGCATGGGCACCCGCCGGTGCGGGCGTCGTACCCGCAATGACGACATTTGGCGAAGCCAATGCCGCCGACATGACGAGCGCCGCGGCCGCGATGATCTTGTACATGGAGGTCTCTCCGTCCTGACGGATCCGCTTTGAACGAACGGATCGCGCTAGTCTTTTAGCACGGTGATGGTGATCTTCTTCGAATACACGGGCGGCACATGCGGCACGTGGTTGTGATCGCCGAGAATGAGTTGCAGTGTGTGTTTGCCCGGCGGCAACTCGATCCGCGCGTCCGTCTCACCCGCGCCGAAGTGCAGGTGATTGCGATCCGATGGGATTTCCTGATCGAGCGGCGGCAGGTCGGTGTCGATCAGCAGATGGTGATGGCCGGTGTTGGGGAACACGACGCCCTTCGGGCACACGCCCATGTTCCGCAAGCCCATGCGCACCCACAACTTGCCGCCGTGAATCACCGCGCCATCCGGTGGCCAGATGATGTATTCCTCCGCGCCCGGCGGCGAAGTGGTTGACTCGGCCAGCGCCAACGCGCCGGGCACCATGTTGCCGAACACGAGGACAAGCGTCGCGCGCAGCGCCTTGCGCCGCGCCTCGCGATGCGCATTCGCTCCATGACGCACGTCGGTAACAACGGGGGTAACGGTTCTTCGCATAGCGCACTCTCCCGACGAATGGTCATGGCGACCCGACTGCACGACGCAGGCCGGACGTTTCGGCTGGACGCCACGGGCGCACGCGCGGTTGGACAGCCGCCCCTGGATAAAACGACCGTGCCACCTTACTTTGTGAATTAGCTTAGGACGTAACTTGCCAAAAAGATACGCCACACTCGTTAACCGTATAACGCATTCGGGGCATGCCGACTGTTGTGGCGCGCAAAGCGCGTGCTATCGTTATTAAGAGGTTGCAGATGGATGGTCGATAGCGGCGTCGATGCTTCGCGCCTTTGACTCCAGCAACTGCTGCGAGTAGCGCGGTCCTCGATTGCCTATGTTCTGTCCGGAACAAACAGGATGTGAAGATGTGGCGAATATTCATGCTGGTGTGCATGGCCGGGGCAATGCAGGCGCATTGGGGCGATGCTTATGCGGCGCCGCAACCTGATGGCGTCGAGCGGGGCGCGAATGCGGCGAACATGGCGACATTGCCGCTCACTCCGTTCACGCCACAATCAGGCAAGCAGTCTTCTCCACGTATTGCGCTAGTGATTGGTAACGGCGCGTACGGTGCCGATCACGCCGATCGCGCCGAACTTGCGGACCGCACCGACACGCAAGTCGATGCACTGCGTGAGAACGCCCCACGCGATGCCGAAGACATGCGTGACAGGCTGAAAACACTCGGCTTCGACGTGATCATGCGTACCAACGCGACGCCGCAGCAAATGCGCGAAGCCATCGGTGAATTCCATGAGCGCCTGCGGTCAGGCGGCGTTGGCCTCTTTTATTTCGCGGGACACGGCATGCAAATCGGCCCGCAAACACTGCTCATCCCCGCGGGACTCGATTCTCGCTTGCCGGCTGCCGTCGTCGGAGCGGGCGTCGATCTCAACGCCGTATTGCAGGCAATGCGCGCGCCGCGTGACGGCCAGTTCAATCTCGTGATCCTCGATACGTGTCTGAACAACCCGTTCTCGGCGGACGTGGCGGGCAATACGTCCGCGCTTCCGGACAACACGGTAGTGGCCTACGCGACCGCGCCTGGCGGTTTCGCGGCGGACGGCGTGCGTCATGGCGTCTACACGAATGCATGGCTGCACGCGCTCGACAGCGCTCCGTCGCAGCCCCTGGCGAATCTGTTCCAGCGCATCGCGGCGCAGGTTCGCGACGTAACGGGTGGCGAGCAAACGCCGTGGCTGGCTTCCTCGCTGCCTCGGTCGTTGCTCGTGTCCGATGCTGCGTCCGCCGCTCTGGACAATCCCGTGATCACGCTGCGCAGCAGAGGCATCTTGCCGAAAGACAGCAGCGAACAATACGAAATCACATTCTGGAATTCGATCAAGGACAGTAATTACCCGGGCGACTACGAGGCGTATCTGAAGGCCTATCCAGGCGGCCGCTTCGCCACGCTCGCTCACGCGCGCATCGAACGTTTGCGCGCAGCGGGGGCGTCGAGTTCGCCCTCCGCAGCCACACCTGCCGCGCCTTCCGTGGCACCGGCGCCACAAGCAGCACGGCCAACGCCGCCGCCCAGTGCGCCGGCACCGAAGCCCATCGCAAGCGCCGCCCCGCCGGCCGCGCCACCTGCGGCGGCGGTAACGCAAAAGCCCGTCACGCATACGCCGGTCGCCGGCGAAAGCCGCGATTGCGCCACCTGTCCGATCATGATTACCGTGCCTGCAGGTTCATTCTCGATGGGCAACAGCACCGACGATCCATCGGAAAAGCCGGTACATCACGTGAGCATTGGTGCGCCGTTCGCGATCGGCAAGTACGAGGTGACGGTGGAGCAGTGGAACGCGTGCGTGGCAGCCAACGGCTGTCAGAAACTCACACCCGAAAGCAATACCAACAAAGCCGCCCCAGCGCGCGATCTCAGTTGGGACGACGCACAGCAGTACGTGAAATGGTTGAGCAAGAGCACCGGCAAACCGTACCGTTTACCCACCGAAGCGGAATGGGAATATGCGGATCGCGGCGGCACCACGACAGCCTACTGGTGGGGCGACCAGATGCGCAAAGGCAACGCCAACTGCAAGGACTGCGGCGACCCGTGGCACAAGGAAGGACCTGAGTCCGCCGGCTCGTTCGCGCCGAATCCGCTTGGCCTGTACGACATGAACGGCAGCGTGTGGGAATGGACCGCCGACTGCTGGCACAACTCCTACCAGGGCGCGCCTGCCGACGGCCACGCATGGGACAGCCCCGGCTGCGACATGCGCGTGATTCGCGGCGGTTCGTGGCGCGAGGGCGGCGGCTATATGCTCAGCGCGACACGCTTCAAGTACAGCTCGGGCGTGCGCCAGTCGCAGGATGGCTTTCGGGTCGTCAAGGATCTCAAGTGACTGGTGTGAGTTGTCGGGCCCGCGCCCGGCTCGCCACCGTCAAGCAAGCCGCATCCAAGGTGCGGACTTAGGGCGAGCGTGGCTTCGTCGTAATCGGCGCGAAATCGGCGACGATGTGATCACGGCCGTATTTGCCGCCGATCTGTGCGAGCCTCGCGTCGAGCGCGCGCAGATAATCGGCGCGTGCTTCGCTTTCCGGACGCGGCTTGTCGAATAGCGGCGCCGGCGTAATCAGCAGCACGACCATCTCCGATCCGAACGGCTTTGAAATGATCCAGTCCCCCGCGCTGCCGATGGTGGCGGCGTAGTGCGGCGGCGCCTGATTGTCCTTTGCGCGCGGGCTCGGCACCATGTGCACGACGCTGCCGTCGAGCTGGTAGTAGTCGAGGTTCACATACGAGTCGTAGCCCGGTGTGGTGACGTCGACAACGAGCGGGTCGCCATCGCTCAACTGTCCGCCTGACGGCCTCACATGCAAGGCCGCAACGTGTCCGGCCTGCATGTTGCCGACCCAGTAGGGCGCGAGCGCCTTGATGGTGTCGCACTTGTCGTCGGCGAGCGGCTCGACGGCCAGCGTCAGCGTATCGACACCCGGCAACGCCGCCAGCGTGTCCTTCAGATGCGCGGTGCCGTAGCGTTGCGAGACATAGCCGCGCACCGTCAGCGAATGGTCCTGTACTGAGGCGGACAGCGCCGAACAGGGCACTTGCGTCAACGCGGGTGTGATGGCGGCGAGCGTGAGCGCCGGCTTCGGCGCGGGCGTGGGTGGCGTGACGGGCACGGCCGCGACCGGACTTGCCGGGGGTGCCGTGGCAGGCGCCGCCGCGACGACATTGGCCGGCGGAGGCGGCGCTGCCGCGGCAACCGGCCCAGAGACCGTCTCAGCCGCAGACGACGAAGCCGTCTGCTCCGCCAAAGCCTGCGACGCGCCCGCCGGCGTCTGCGCCCCGTTCTGCCGGTTCGGCGCCGAGCGGAATGCGAACACCCCGACCGCCGCCGCGCACACCACCGCGAAACTCGCGAGTCCCACCTTCGCCAACGTACCCGACTTCTCCGCGCGCGCCTCGTTGTCGAACTCCGCGATGAAGCGCTCCACGCTCGGCATGCGCGTATTGCGATCGAACGACAGCGCCGAGCGCAGTGCGCGCCATTGTCTCGAGTCGAGATTGGCCGGCCGCTGCGGTTTGAAATCGGCATTGCGGGCTTGTGTCGCCGACAACCGGTCGAACGGATGGTGGCCGGTCAGCAGCTCATACGTGATGCAGCCGAGCGCGTAGATATCGTCGCGCGGATCCGGCTCGCGGTGCTCGATCATTTCCGGGCTGGCATACGCGGGCGTCAACGCGCCGAGGCTGCCCGGATCGAAAACGGTGGCGTCGCTCTCTTCTTCCGGACGCTGAAACACGCGAGCGATGCCGAAGTCGATCACTTTCACTTCAGCATTCGTCGTGAGAAATACGTTGGCGGGCTTGAAGTCGCAATGCACGAAGCCGCGTTCGTGCGCGTAAGCGAGCGCGCTGCTCATGCCGCGCACGATCGGCAGCGCGGCGCGCACCGGCATGCCCTGGTAGCCCGGCGTGCGCAGCAACTGGCTGAGCGGCTTGCCGGACAGGTACTCCATGGTCAGATAGACGATCGGCCCGTCGCGGTCGAAGTCGTACACCGTGATGATGTTGCGATGCGCGAGCACCTGCGCCTTGCGCGCCTCGCGCTGTAACGCGACAAGCGAATTGGGGTTGCCGCGGAATTGGACGTTGAGCACCTTGATCGCGAGGTACGGTTTGCGATCCGAGGCCTCGAGCTTGCGCAGGTCGAGCGCCTTGTACACCGTGCCCATACCGCCGACGCCCAGGCATTCCTCGAGCACGAAGCGGTTATTCAGCGTGTCGCCGGTTCCTTTGATCTGGTCCTGTCCCGTCGCGCCGCCGTTGCCGTTGCCGTTACCGGCTGCGTGGGATGCATTGCCGACGCTACCGGCACTACCCGCGCTCGCCGAGCGCACCGATGGAATTTCGACTGTGGTCTGGATGCCCGTTTCGTCGCCGCCCGCAGCCACGTTCGAAACGCGCAACTGTTCGATACGCCGCCGCACTTCCACATAGAGATCGTCGGGCAACGGTGCTTTGCGCTGGGCGGCGCCAAGCATGTCCAGCAGCTGCGTGGGACCGAGTCCCTCGGTCGTCAACGTGCTGTCGAGTTGAGCCACGAACTCGTCACGGGACAGCTCGCCGTTCTGAAAGTCGTGAATCACACGCGCAAGGCTAGCCATTTGTGCGAAGCACCGCCGCTGCCGTTGGGCCGGATCGCATGCGATCCCAGCCTCTCAGGCCGATAGAAAACCTGTCGTAACCAGTTACATGTGCCGCTTCGATACTAGCTCCAGGTCCGTGCTTTCGCAAACCAGGATTGGCCCGCTGCCTGCGCGCTGAACCGGTGTCGTGGGAAATCCAACAGCATGACGAGGTCTGTCGGGCGCACGCCGTCAGCCGCTCATCTCCCAGATGCCGCGATGCGCCACCACCAACCTCGCACCGCCACGCGAAAGCCTTACGCAGCAAGCCTCCTCCAACTTTCTTAGGAACCTTGAATAAAACTGGCACAGCCCGTGCATTAGTGACACTCGAGCAGACAAGTTGCTCGCAACCTTTCCCAGGCCAATGCCCTTTCCCTTCAGGAGATTCACCATGAACACGCTGACCATCAAAGACCTCTCCATCACCGAACAACTTGGCAGCAAGGCCATGAGCGCCGTGCGCGGTGGCACCGGCTACTATCCTTCGTCGTCGTACTTCAACTTCAGCCCCGTGTTCGCCCCGAACAACAGCAAGAAGGTCGATGCCACGCAGTTGATCAACAACGAACTGAACCTGCAGAACGCCAACGGCAACAACGTCGCGTTCGCCTCCGGCATCCACTCGACGGTCAACCCGTACGTCACCACGAGCAACAACATCCACGTGTAAGACGTGACGCGGCGAGGCGCCCGGCTCTCCGGCGCGCTTCACCGCCCGCCGACTACCCGCGTCCTGCGCGTACCTTTGGAGAAGCACCATGTCATCCCTCATGATTCGCGATCTGTCCGGCACCCGCGAGCTCGACCGCCGCGCCATGTCGGCGGTGGCCGGCGGCACCGGCAGCAGCGTGCCCGGCCTGCCCTCGGTTGCCGGCCTTGGCGGCATTGCCAACGTCAACGTCTCGATAAACCAGAACCTCAACCAGATGCAATACGTCAACGTTGCGGCACTCAACAACGTCGGCGTGATCGGCGCGGGATTCGTGCCGCTGCACCTGAACGTGAGCCCTTCGCTCTGGGGCGCTAACTACGCCAACGTCTGACGGCTCGCAGTAGCGAGGGCCGGGGGGCCTCACTACTGCCGGCAGGCCGTCACCGTCCGGCGAGCCGTGGATAGATTTCCTATACTGATAGTGCGAGGAGACCTCAGCACATGTCACAAGACACCCGGGCGGCAGCCGGCAATTCACACCGGCCAGCCGCTCGACTTCTTTCCTGGAGCCACCATGGCGAGACTCATCATCAAGGACCTCACCGATAGCGTCGAACTCGATCGTCAGGCAATGGCCGCCATTGTTGGCGGCGCTCGTATTGGCGCACGGCTGAATGTGGCCGCGCCGCTGGTGCCGGCTTCCGCACGCGTCGTCGAGTATCCGCCCGGATTCCCCGCGGCGCACCAGACGATCGCACGCGCGGCCATGCAGCGCAAACCTTAAACCGCGCGAACTCTCAGCGCGATATTCACGGAAGCGGCACGCGTCACACACGCGTGCCGTTTTCTTGTGCTGGAGATGGAGCGCTGCTGCCCGACAGCCCGCACGCGGTTGGTCGGGCCTTGCCGAACACTTCCTTGCCATTTCACCGTCCCCGGACGTCATGTCGATTAGGCGCATGCCGTCTCGCCCCTGCAGGCATTGCGTTGACGCCTCGCATACGGTTTCCTCGCTCAACGCGCGCAATTTGGCATAGCCCTTGCAGATGATGGACTGAGCACCGCACCGTGCTCTCCCATCCAACTTCAGGAGCAATGCCATGAAATCCGCCCTCATCATTAAAGACCTGCCGCGTTCCGCGGATCTCGCCCATGACGAACTGACGCTGACCGCCGAACAGATGAAAGCTGTTCGCGGCGGTCGTTCCGTTGTCGTCACTGTCGACGGCGGCTCGCAAGCTCACGTCGACGACTTTGGAATCAACACCGCCATCTTCGAAGGACGCATTAGCGGCACCTACCTGTAGGACGCGCGAGATGTCCGCAATTGGAAACAGGCCCCCTGCGCGACCACGTTGCGCAGGGGGCCTGTCCGTTTGATCGGGTCAATGCCCCCGCCTACCGGCCGATCGCGTTCAGGCAATCCGCGCTGACGACAGCGCGACAGCCAAGCCCCCTTGCCGCGAATTTCGCGCGCTCCGCCTCCAACTCCCGCTCGACAGTTTCCAGCGACTTCGCATTCCCGAAGTCGGCACACGCGCGCGCCGATGCAGCGGGGTTCTCCGCACCTGGTGTCGTAAGAGATCCAACAGCATGACGTGGTCTGTCGGGCGCACGCCGTCAGCCGCTCATCTCCCAGATGCCGCGATGCGCCACTACCAACCTCGCACCGCCACGCGAAACCCTTACGCAGCAAGCCTCCCTCAACTTTATTAGGAACCTTGAATAAAACTGGCACAGCCCGTGCATTAGTGACACTCGAGCAGACAAGTTGCTCGCAACCTTTCCCAGGCCAATGCCCTTTCCCTTCAGGAGATTCACCATGAACACGCTGACCATCAAAGACCTCTCCATCACCGAACAACTCGACAGCAAGGCCATGAGCGCCGTGCGCGGTGGCACCGGCTACTATCCTTCGTCGTCGTACTTCAACTTCAGCCCCGTGTTCGCCCCGAACAACAGCAAGAAGGTCGATGCCACGCAGTTGATCAACAACGAACTGAACCTGCAGAACGCCAACGGCAACAACGTCGCGTTCGCCTCCGGCATCCACTCGACGGTCAACCCGTACGTCACCACGAGCAACAACATCCACGTGTAAGACGTGACGCGGCGAGGCGCCCGGCTCTCCGGCGCGCTTCACCGCCCGCCGACTACCCGCGTCCTGCGCGTACCTTTGGAGAAGCACCATGTCATCCCTCATGATTCGCGATCTGTCCGGCACCCGCGAGCTCGACCGCCGCGCCATGTCGGCGGTGGCCGGCGGCACCGGCAGCAGCGTGCCCGGCCTGCCCTCGGTTGCCGGCCTTGGCGGCATTGCCAACGTCAACGTCTCGATAAACCAGAACCTCAACCAGATGCAATACGTCAACGTTGCGGCACTCAACAACGTCGGCGTGATCGGCGCGGGATTCGTGCCGCTGCACCTGAACGTGAGCCCTTCGCTCTGGGGCGCTAACTACGCCAACGTCTGACGGCTCGCAGTAGCGAGGGCCGGGGGGCCTCACTACTGCCGGCAGGCCGTCACCGTCCGGCGAGCCGTGGATAGATTTCCTATACTGATAGTGCGAGGAGACCTCAGCACATGTCACAAGACACCCGGGCGGCAGCCGGCAATTCACACCGGCCAGCCGCCCGATTTCTTTTCGGGCGACGCACCGCCAAGTTGCTCCCCGACGACGCCCGACTTACCCACGCCCGCAAACACCCCGCATCGCTTCTTCGGCGTGAAAAAACGGGCTTGTTCATTTAGCCTGGTGAATGTCCGCACGCGGCGACGCCGCCGGCCGTGCGCTCACCTATGATGCTTAGGACGCCACGTGGTTTTTTTCGCCGTCCGCCAATAGCACGCACTATCCGGACAGCTTGTTGGCGCTAAAGCGGTCGCGCCGCATCCACGACGCACCGCAGACCTTCAGCGACGATGGCAGCGCGCCACGAGCCGGCATCGCCAATTCGAATTGGAGACGCCCATGAAATTCATCGTCCAATGGACCGGTCAACCTACTGCCGAGGGTTCCGTCATCGAACGCTTCATGAAGACCGGCGGCCAGGCGCCGGACGGTATCAAACTGCTGGGCCGTTGGCACGCTATCGGCGGATTGCACGGCTTTGCGGTCGTCGAAGCGGACGACACGCGCGGCATCTCGGCGCTGGCGCTCGAATGGGGCGACCTGCTCACCATGAGCATCTTCCCGGCCATGACCGACGAAGACCTGGGCGCCGCCCTCGGCAGACATCTGGCCGCCCGCAACAAGTAAGCACATCATGAGCGCCGGGCTCGCCGCGCCGCTTCCGAGCGGGCAACTGCTGCCGTTCCGCGAATCGCTGCTGGCGATGCTCGGCATCGCCTTCGTCGCGATGCTGGTGGCGCTGGATCAGACCATTGTCGGCACCGCCCTGCCGCGCATCGTCGCCGAACTGAAGGGCTTCGACCTGTACGCGTGGGTCGCGACGTCGTACATGCTGGCTTCCGTCATCACGATTCCCATCTTCGGGCGACTGGGCGATCTGTTCGGCCGCAAGCGCTTTCTACTCGCCGCGATCCTGTTGTTCACCGGTGCTTCCGTCTTGTGCGGACTCGCCAACAGCATGTTGGTATTGGTGATTTCGCGCGGCCTGCAAGGGATCGGCGGCGGCATTCTGATCGGCACGGTGTTCGCCACTGTCGCCGATCTGTTCCCCAATCCGAAACTGCGGTTGCGCTGGCTGGTGTTCGTCACGTCCGCCTTCGGCATCGCCAACATGATCGGGCCGACCCTCGGGGGCATGTTGACGCAATATGGCGGCTGGCGGCTGGTGTTCTTCGTCAACGTGCCGGTCGGACTCGTGTCGCTGCTGTTCGTGCAGCGCTTTCTGCCGCCGCTTCTCCATCTGCGGCGCAAGGGTCCCGTGCGGCTCGACTGGCTCGGCGCGTTCGTGCTCGCGCTCACGTTCGGCGCAGTGCAACTGCTGATCGAGCTGCTTCCGAGGCGCGGTCTCGACACCACGACCGTCGTGCTGATCGTCGTGAGCGCGACTTGCGGACTGATTCTGTGGCTATGGGAGCGGCGCGTGGGCTATCCGATCGTGCCGGTGGACATGCTCATGGACCGCAAGCTCTCCGCGCTCTTCGCCATGTCGGTGCTCGGCGGCTTCGCGCTGTTTTCGCTGGTGTTTTACGTGCCGCTGCTGTTTCAGGGCGGCTACGCAATGTCCGCGCATGACTCGGGCATGCTGATTACGCCGCTGCTGCTCGGCACGACGGTGGGCAGCGTGGTCAACAATCGTATCGTCACACGGATCCATCGCGCGAACGGCATCATGTATGTCGGTTTTGCGCTATCCGCGCTCGCCTGTCTCAGCGTGGTCGTCTTGCGCGGCACGGAGCCGCATCTGGTGTGGATGTCGTGTATGGGTATCAGCGGAATCGGCCTCGGCCTGGTCGCCACCAGCCTGACGATTTGTTCCCAGCAGATCGTCGCGCGGGATCATGTCGGCGCGGCCACCGCGCTGCTTCAATCGCTCAGAACATTCGGCGGCATGCTCGGCACCGTGATGACCGGCGCGTTGCTCGGCCATCTCTATTCGCGCGGCGTGCATCGCTCGCTCGACTCCTATCAGGCGACGCAGTGGTTCAAATCCTTCGCCAGTCCTGAACTGCTGGTGGATCGCGCGGAACAGGCCGCGTTGATCAATCGTCTGGTAAGCGCCGGCCACGCGGGCGACGCCATGATGAGATCCGCCCGCGAAGCACTGGTGCAATCGATTCACATCGGCATTCTGGTGGCTGGCGGCGCCGCGCTGATCGGGCTGTGCCTCGCGTGGTTCGTGCCCCCCGTGCGCATCAGCTATCCGGAAAGCGACCTCACGCCCGACGGCCAATCAGCCGCAGACGCCATTCCACCGCACCGCAGCGTGCTCTAAAGACGCCGCCCCATCTTCTTCTTGCATTCTGTATCGGTCGATATATAATTCGTTTCTATATCGACCGATACAGAATAGTCGTCAGCGACGCAGGAAGGACATTCATCATGGCAAGACCTCGTGAATTCGATGAGCACGACGTGCTGGAAGCGGCGAGCGCGGCTTTCTGGACAAAGGGCTACGAGGCGACCACCACGCGCGACCTGGTCAAATCGACCGGCCTGACGCAGCCGAGCCTCTACAACGCATTCGGCGACAAGCGCGCGCTGTATCTGCGTGCGCTCGAGCATTACCTCGAGCACACGTTGCGCGAGCGCATTAATCGGCTGGAGCGCAGCGTGTCGCCGGCTCAGGGCGTTACCCTGTTCTTCCATGAGATCCTGGAGCGAACGTTCGCCGACCCTGGCAAACGCGGCTGCATGCTGGTCAATACGGCGATCGAAACCGCATCGGACGACGAAGCATTCCGTGAAATCGTCGCCACGGAATTCGCAGAAGTCCGGGCGTTTTTCTACCGCCGCATGGTCGCGGCCACCGAAAGCGGTGAGATCACCGCCGTCGTTTCCGCCGACGACGCCGCAACGCACCTGCTGGCCACGCTGATCGGCGTTCGCGTCCTCGCGCGGGTCGATCCGCAACCGGCGCTGCTGATCGGCGCGATAGCGCCGGCTCTGCTGCTGCTCGGTTTGCCTGCTCTACCGGCGCAAGACAACAACGTCTGAGCCGGGCGCCTGACAAGGCGCAACCCTCCACTTCGATTTCATCACCGCCATCCGGCAGCGCCGCCATCAGCGCGCGCACCGGTAAAGGAACCGTCATGTCCGCTGCACCGATAACGTCCGCCAGTCCAGTCTCACTCGACGCCCGCGCGCTCTTTGCAACGCTCGCCGGACTGTGCGGCAGTCTCGTCGCCATCGGCCTCGCCCGCTTCGCTTACACGCCGTTGATTCCCTCGCTGATCCAGGCGCACTGGTTCAGCTCGTCGCAAGCGGTTACGCTCGGCGCGGCGAACTTCGCCGGTTATCTGGTCGGCGCGTTGATCGGCCGGCCGCTTGCATCGGCGCTCTCGAACCGCACCGCGTTGCGCCTGCTGATGGTCGTGGTGACCGCCGCCTTCTTCGCCTGCGCGTATCCGCTTTCGGTGAGCTGGTTCTTTGCGTGGCGTTTGTTGTCGGGCATTTCCGGTGGCGCGATCATGGTGCTGGTGGCGACCTCGATTCTTCCGCATATTCCGGCGCCGCGCCGTGGCTTCGTGAGCGGCATGATCTTTCTCGGGCTGGGCCTCGGCATCGCGGCATCCGGCACGTTGATTCCGAAATTGCTCCACTTCGGCTTGCAGACTGCGTGGATCGGCCTCGGCATCGTGGCATTGGTGCTGACCGCCGTGAGCTGGTTCGGCTGGCCCTCCACGAACCCGCCCGCCGCGGTCGTGCCGCCCGGCGCACATCACACGGCGCGCCCGCACGGCTTGACGCTGCGCGTGCTGTACGCGCAATACGCGGCGAATGCCCTCGGCCTCGTACCGGCGATGGTGCTGCTCGTCGACTACGTCGCTCGCGGCTTGGGGCGTGGCGCTGCAATCGGCGCGGACTACTGGGTGCTGTATGGCCTCGCCGCGATCGTCGGTCCGGTGATCTGCGGCAACGTTGCCGATCGTATCGGCTTCGGCAAGGCGTACCGCGTCGGACTGCTTCTGCAAGCAGCAGCGGTGGCCCTGCTCGCCTTTTCAGGCAGCGCAGTGGCGCTGGCTGTATCGACCGTGATTCTGGGCATTTTCACACCGGGCGTCGTGCCGCTCGTGCTCGGACGCATTCACGAACTCGTGCCGCACGATCACACCGAACAGCGCGCCGCGTGGAGCCGCGCGACGACAGCCTTTGCGCTCTTCCAGGCACTGGGCGGATACGGCTACTCGTACCTTTTCTCGCACACGCATAACGATTACGCGTTGATCTTCACTTGCGGAGCGATAGCACTCGCTATCGCATTCGTCGCGGATCTCGTTGCATCGCGTATCGGAGCCGCCGCCCGCAACACCGCGCAGTGACGCGACAAAGAATTTCCAGGTCGACTTTCGCCTTGGGCATGCGGTTTGCTGATCCATGACATCGATACTGCAAGTACGCAGGAACGCTCGCAATGCGGGCCCTGTGTGGCTGTCGTGAAGGCAGATCTTATCAACCAGGCGGAGGTCATTCATATGTTGGGAACTATTCTTCTAGTCGTGCTGATTCTTCTCCTGATCGGTGCGCTCCCGTCGTGGCCGCACAGCCGTTCTTGGGGCTACGGTCCTACCGGCGGTATCGGTCTCGTGGTGATCGTGGTGATCGTGCTGCTGGTCGTCGGTGTCATCTAGCCGTTGATGCCGTAGCGAGGTAACAGTCTTATTCTTTGAAGTTGGGTCGAAGGCCGCCGGATATCTCTGCAGTTCGCTGCATGGATATCCGGCGGCCTTTCTTTGTCGACGGTCGACTCACATCCCAAGTTGCCACGCCGGGGGGACACGATGGAAAAATTACTCGCGAATCAGGTTGCTCTCGTCACAGGCGCCAGTTCGGGCATTGGCTACGGTGTCGCCAAAGCGCTTGCGGACGCAGGCGCGGCCGTCGTCGTGAACTATCACTCGCATGCCGAGGCGGCCGAGCGCAACGGAGGATATCGGCAGGGTCGCAATCTGGCTCGCCTCGGATGAAAGCGACTACGTGATCGGCACGACGTTGCTCGTCGACGGCGGCATGACGCTGTATCCGGGCTTCGGGGACAACGGTTAGCCGTTGCCCGTGAGCAGTTGTTCGAAGAGATCCGTATCGCCCATCTGCCCGCCCTTGAGCATGATCTCCATGCCATCGAGTTCCGCGCGATCGGCGTGAAGACGGCACACCGTGACGCCCGCCGATAACGGTGCGATATACGACAGTCCCCATGCGCCGAGCGCGCGCACGGCAAGACTCGACGTGTCGCCGCCCGCAATGCCGATGCGGTGCAAGCGCACGGCACCGAGCACCTGTTGCAACAGTGAAGCACACGCGTGCGCGAGTGCCGGCAGCGCGCCGCCTTCGCCCGACGGTTGGCGCCTTGTGAACGCAAGTACGTTGCGTCCGTCGCGCAACGGGCCGGTGATCGCCGCCAACCGGCCGGCCAGATAGTCGCTCGCCGCGTCGCCCGTCATTTGCAAGGGGTCCAGTTCCACGCGCAGATAGGATTGCGCCGCGCGGATCTGCACCTCGGTCAACGGCGACAGACTGCCCGCCAGCACGAAAACGGGTCCGCGCGCACGGGTCAACAGCGGCGCGCTTCGGGTTTGCGCCGCGGCAAGTTCGGAGCCGGTCTCACGCGCTAACGCGTACGCCTGCGCGACGCTGCTCGCGCCGATCGCGAGCACGGGCGCCGATCGCGCGGCATGACGCGCGATGAGCCGGCCAAGCGCTAGCAGATGCGAATCGTCGAGCACGTCGAACAGCAACGCGTCGGGTTTCGAATCGAGCCGGCGCTGGACTTGCGCTTCGAGCCCGGCGTCGTCGCCGGCATAGCAGCGCCAGTCGATCAATTGCACATTGTCCACACCCTGACGCTGAAGATGCACGCGCAAGTCCGCTTCGTTCATCGGCGTAACGGGGTGCCGGCTCATAGTCGGATGACGGTCGATGCGATAGACCGTCTGCGCGCTATCGTTCGCACCGGCTGCCGCGAATAGTTCGCCGAACACGCAATAGCGGCGCAAATTCGGCTGACCGCCGATCACCGCGACGAGTTCGTTCGCACAATACGCTCGCAACGTGCGCAGCGCCACGCCGATGCTGCCGGTCTCCGGCGCGCTATCGAACGTCGAACACACTTTGTAGTGCATCACCCGCACGCCGAGTTCCGCAAAAGCGGCGCCGACTTGCTCGAGCTCCTGCCGCTGCGCAGCGGGTGCCATGCTCCGAGCGGCGCCCGCCACGCCAATTGCATCGAGCCGGCCGAGCGTCGAAAGACGCGCGGCATCCGGCGGCGCGAAGAACAGCATGGTGCGCAAACCCGCGCGAGCGAGATGAGCCAGCGTGTCGGTCGCGCCGGTGAAGTCGTCGCCGTAGAAGGCGTAAGCGGGAGCGTCGCTGGATCTCTCGCGAACAGTGCTCATCGTTTGTTCCGTGTCGCGTGCAGGGGTCACGTGCGGCTGCCGAAAAACGCCAGCGCGCGCCGCAGTTCCGGCATGTGCTCGGCGTACTCCGGCAGCGGCGTGCCGGCCTGCACCGCCGCCCAAGCCTGGCGCACGCTCGTGACGCCCGCAGCGGGGCCGTCCGGATGCGCGAGAATGCCGCCGCCCGACATGAACAACAAGTCGGTCGAGCGCACCGCGTCGAAGGTCGCCTGCACGGTGCCGGCCCACTGCCCTGACGAAAACGCCGGCAGCACCGCATCGTCGCGACCGGCGGCGAGCGGTGTCGCGCAATCGCGCGCCGACTCGATCACTTCGGCGTCGCTCTGGGCGAATTTTCCGGCGAGACCGTGCACGTGCATATGATCGACGCCGCTCAAGCGCCACAGCGTCTGATAAGCCTGAAACGACATGCCGAGCGCCGGATCGCGCGACATCATGCCATAGCCGTTGCGGTGCGCGTGAAGCACCAGCGGGGTCGCGCGGCGCAGCGTCTGGATCGCGGAAAAGCCGCACCAGTTGATGCTCGCCATCACGCAACTGCCGCCTTCGCGCTCGACCAGTTCCGCGTGGCGACGCATGGCGTCGAGGTCGTCGGTGATATTGAACGCGACCATCACAGGCCGGCCGCTGCGTTCACGGTAGCGGCGCACTTCGGACATCACTGCCCGCACGCGCTCCGCAAGCGGCGCATGCGCGGGATTTGCGCACACCTCGTCGTCCTTGATGAAATCGACGCCCGCCTCGCACAGATCGCGCACCAGCGCCGCCGTTTCCGCCGCGCTCAGGCCGACATTAGGCTTGATGATGGTGCCGATCATCGGCCGGTCCTTCACTTGCGTCAGCGCGCGCGTGCCGGCCACGCCATGTCGTGGCCATTCGAAACGCGCACGATACGAAGCCGGCAAACGTAGCGAGAGCAGACGCATGCCCGTCACCTCGCCGAGATCGTATAGATTACCGGCGACGGTCGCCGCCAACGTGGGTAGATTCGCGTCGATATTGGCGAGCGGAAACGACAGCGTGATGCGCGCGCGCCGCCACGGACCCGGCGTGCCCTGACGCGCGAGCCATGCATTCGGCAAGCTGGGCTGCGCCGCCGCCTCGAGTTCTTCGACGCGCAGCACGCTCGCGCGGCTGCGTGCGCGCAGCGCATCCGATTCGTTGGCGACGCGCACGAACGTGCCGCTCGACTGTTCGCCCGCCATGACGTCCGCGACGCGGCGAGGGTCGAGCGGCGTCTCGATCAGATAGTCGGCTTCGAGCGTGTCTTCGTCGACGGTCTGTGGTTGCGGCGCCGCGCTCATAGCGTGCCCAGATCAGGAAAGCGGCGCACCGGCTCGCGGCCGTCCCAGTCGAGCGACGCCTTGTAGATCATGTCGAAGAGCTTGCCTTTCGGCCCGGCGATCTCGGACAACTCGATCACCGTACCGGGATGATTCTCCGTGTCGAAGTAGACAAAGCGCCCGTTGCGTCCCACTTCGCCGCTCATCGCGACTTTGAAACCTTGCGCCTGCAGGCGCGCGAGATCGGCGTCGAACGAGGTGGTCCAGTAAGCGTTGTGCTGCAAGCCCGTATGGCCCGCGGCGAGAAAGTCGCGATACATCGACGGTGCGTCGTTGCGCGTCTGGATCAATTCGACCTGCAACGGTCCCGAGTTCGCCAGCGCAACCGAGTTATGCACCTCGTACGTTTGCCCACGGTACGTATAGTTTTCGATCGGCACGCGTTCGTTATAAAACCACGGACCGACGCCGAGCACGCGGCTCCAATAGTCCATCGCGGCTTCGATATCCCGCACCACGTAACCTGCCTGCCGGATTTCGCCAAAGAAACGACTCATGAAACTCTCCCGATGCTGCGGGGTTGAAAGACGAGCGACGCCCCGGCGCGGCGAAAACGCAGCGCCCGAAGGTCGAACCTGTTAAGAAACCTGAGAGACCCGCTTAGAGAAACCCGATCGAAATCCAGGGAATTGCCGCGACCACGATCAGGCCGACGAGCAACGCGCCCATATAGCCGACAATCGGCCGAATTCCCGCGTCGGGATTGACCTTGCTGATCGCGCACGCCGAGTAGTAGCCGACGCCGAACGGTGGCGAAAAGAGGCCCACACCCATCGAGAGAATCACGACGATCGCGTAATGCACTTCATGCACACCCGCGAGCCGCGCAATTGGAAACAGCAGCGGTCCGAACAGCACGATCGCCGGAATCCCTTCGAGCACGCTGCCGAGCATCACGAATACGACGATCGACACCGCGAGAAAGCCGTATGCGCCGCCAGGCATCGAGCCCATGACTTGCGCGAGATCCTGCGAAAAGCCGGACTGCGTAAGCGCCCACGCCATGGCAGTGGCACAGCCGATGATGAAAAGAATCGCACCCGACAACGTCGCCGCATCCACCAGCATGCGGCCAAGCCGCCGCCAGTCGAAGCGGCGATACACCAGCAGGCCGATCAGCATCGAATACGCAATGCCGATGGTCGACACCTCGGTCGCCGTCGCCACGCCTTCGACCACGGCCATGCGAATCACAAACGGCAGCGCGAGCGCGGGCAGCGACACGATGAACAGACGCCCGATTTGCCGCTTGCTGAAACGTTGCGCGCCGCTCAGGTCTTCCTTGCGATAGCGCCACCACACCACCGCACACAGAATCAGCGCGAGCACCGCGCCTGGCAGCATGCCCGCCGTAAAGAGCGCGGAGATCGACAGGCCCGTCACCGAACCGATCGTGATCAGCACAATGCTCGGCGGAATGGTTTCGCTTTGTGCACCGGTCGTGGCGAGCAGCGCAACCAGATCGCCTTCGGAAGCGCCGCGTTTTTTCATCTCCGGGAACAGCACCGGCGCAATCGCCGCCATGTCCGCCACTTTCGAACCGGAGATGCCCGACACCAGGTACATGGCGCCGATCAGCACGAACGACAGGCCGCCATGCACATGGCCGACGAGGCTCGCGAGAAACTCGATCATCGCGCGCGCCATGCCGGTCATCTCGATCAGCAGGCCGAGAAAGACGAAGAGCGGCACCGCCAGCAGCACGAGATGCGACATGCCTTCGTCCATGCGCCCGACCACGACTTCGAGCGGCGTAAAGGTCGAGAGGCCCAGATAACCGAACGTGGCGAGCGCAAACGAAAACCCGATCGGCACGCCCGAAAAAATCCCGACCGCCACGACGCCGACGAAAAAGATCACGAGATTGGTCTTGCCGAGCGTTTGAAACCACGGCCCGGCGAACACGACCACTGCGCCAAGTACGGCGGTGATCCCGAGCGCGATCACGACGTCGCGCACGCGGCTCACCTGGGCCAGCCGGATCAGCCCGACCAGCAGCATGAGCGCGGCGCCGATCGGCAACGCGAGCGCCCGCCACGCATTGCTGATCTGCAAGGCGGGCGTCACGATCGCCGCCTCGCCGGAGGCATAGTCGTACGCAGGAGCGATCAACAGCGCGAGCAACGCGATCGATGCGGCGATCGCCAGCGTATCGACCAACGCGCGACGCGGCGCCGACAGCCGGCTGACCAGCGCGGTCATGCGCATATGTTCGCCGCGCCGCAACGCGAGCACCGCGCCGAGCATGGCGAGCCACAGGAACAGAATGCCCGCCAGTTCATCGGACCATACGAGCGGCTGGTGCAGCGCGTAACGACACACCACGCCCGCCAGCATCACGACGATCTCCATGGCGAGCAGCGCCGCCGCGCACACTTCGACGAGCGCGATCAGACCGCGATCGAAACTCCTCAGCCAGCGGCGCGGCATGCTCGCGGTGTGCAACGGCACTCCCGCTTCCGCCGGATTCAATGCGTGATTCGACATCCTGCTGCCTCCTCGCGGCGGCTCGCCGCGCTTCGTCTCAGCCTCGCCCGTATGCAGCACGGTCAGGCCAGCTTGCCGACTGACTGTTCGAGCAGGTCCCACGCCTGATTGCCGAACTTGCTTTTCCATTCGGCGTAGAAACCCGCCTGGCGCAACGCCGCGCGAAACGTATCCGGCGCAGGACGGTTGATCGAGAGCCCCTTGCTTTGCAGATCCGCGACTGCCGCGTCGTTCAGCTTGCGCACGTCCTCACGCTGCCTGAGCGCCGACTGGTTGAACGCGTCGCTGGCAATGCCCTGCAGATCCTTGGGCAAGCGTTGCCACGCGCGCGGGTTCAGCACGAACCAGTAGCCGTCCCACATGTGATTGGTCAGCGAACAGTACTTCTGCACCTCGTAGAGCTTGGCGACCTGCACGATCGGCAGCGGATTCTCCTGGGCATCGACAATATGCGTTTGCAGCGACGAATAGACCTCGCTGAATTGCAGGCTCGTCGGCGCGGCGCCGAGTCCTTTGAACATATCGATGCTGAGCGGACTCACCGGCACGCGAATCTTCAGACCGCGCATGGTCTGCGCGCTCGTGATCGGGCCATTGCTGGTAGTGGTCTGACGAAAACCGTTGTCCCACATCTTTTCGAACGATTCGAGGCCGGCCTTCTGCATCGCCGCGCGCACGTACGCGCCGAGCTTGCCGTCCATGGCGCCCCACACCTGGTTGTAGTCGCTGAACGCGAAGCCGACCGCGTTGATCGCAACCGATGGCGCAAGCGTCGATACCACCAGCGCCGACGGCGTGAACATTTCGATGCCGCCGCTGCGCACCTGCGCGAGCATGTCGGTGTCGCCGCCCAACTGGTTGTTAGGGAATATCCGGATCTCCATGCGCCCTTTCGACGCCTCTTTGATCTGGTTGGCCGCTTCCTGCGAGCGCACGTTCAACGGATGCGTGAGCGGCAGGTTGTTGCCGTACTTGAACACGAACTCCGGGCCGGACGCCGCGCGCACGATCGCCGGAAAGCCCAGCGCGCCGGCTACCGGCACGGCGGCTGCCGCACGCAGCAGTGTGCGTCTCGCGAGGTTGGTCATTTGAGCGTCTCCTTGCTTATAATTGATGTGAACGTCGAATCCATCAAAAACCATCATCGCCCGCTCTTACGCCTTGATTTCCAGTCGCCGGTGTTGAGTCGTCGCGTGATAGCTGCAAGACTAGGCGTGCGCGGCAAGCGCTGTCAAACCGCGAACTTGATGGTTTTTGATGGACTTCCTTTCTGTGAAGGACTGCTATGTCCGAAACGGTTCACCTCAGCGCCGCTGTGCGCGCGCGCATTCCCGACATTGCGCGCGCCGCCGGCGTTTCGACCGCCACAGTGGATCGCGTGCTCAATGGCCGCGAAGGCGTGCGCGCCGTGACGGCGCAACGCGTGCTGCAAGCGGCCGCCCAACTCGGCTATCTGCTCACGCCTCAGGCGCCTACCGCGTCCGCCTCGAAGCCGATGCGCATTGCGTTCCTGCTGCCCGCCGGCACCAATCGCTATTTGCGCATGCTCGGCGACTACATCGACTTCGCTCACGATCAGTGGAACGCGTTGGATATGAAGTGCCGCGTGCACTACGTCGAGAGTTTCAACCCGAAGGAACTGGCCGACCGTCTGTTGCATTACGGACAGCGTGCGGACGGCGTGGTGTTCATGGCGCTCGAACATCCCGTTGTGCGCGATGCCGTGAATGCATTGGCCGACCAGGGCGTGCCGGCCATCACGTTGATTTCGGATTTATCGAATGCGCGGCGGCTGGCTTATGTGGGTATCGACAATCGTGCGGCCGGGCGCACGGCTGCGCTACTGCTTGGACGCTTCATGGGCCCGCGGCCGAGCGGAAAGATCGCGATGCTCGCGGGCAGCCTCAACTATCGTGGACATGAGGAGCGCGAGATCGGCTTCCTCCATTTGATCGAATCGACGTTCCCACAAGTGCGCGTAATTGGATTGCGTGAAGGACACGATGATAGCGAGCGCAACTATATGCAGACGCGCAAGCTACTGGAGCAGCATCCGGATCTGGCCGGCATTTACAACAGCGGCGGCGGATCGGATGGCGTGGCGCGCGCGATTGTCGAAGCGCGTTCGGAACAGAAGATTCTGTTCGTCGGTCATGGCTTGACGCCCGACACGCGAGCCTTGTTGATCGACGGCACCATGGACGCGTTGATCACGCAAACGCCGCAGGCCATGGTGGGGAATTGTCTGCGCATTTTCCGCAACGTGCGCGAGAAGCGCGATGCATTGAGCGACGTGAAGCCTGTGCAATTCAGCATTGTTCTGCGGGAAAATTTGCCCTGAGATGACCGCGAGAGCGTCACGTAAGAGAACGTCGCACGTCAGGCACGCCGGATGCTCAATCACTTTCGTATTCAAACCTCGATACGAAAGGAGATCACACCATGCCTTATCTTCTCGGCTGGCTGCTTGGCGTTCCGTTGATCGTACTGGTCATCCTGTACCTCATTTTCCATTAACTCCTTGGTGAGAGTTCACCACTTGCGCAGTTGAACTGAACTTCGTTTCATTGCTTCGTTTCACTGCGGCGCGGCCTCTCTGAGGCTGCGACACGAAAGGCGACGCCGGTGTTCGGCTGTCGCCTTTCGTGCGTCCGCTCGATGCTCGCTTGCGGGAGCACGCGCGTGCATATCTTTCCGCTTGCACTGCAGCGAATGGCGCGTAAAACTAATCTTCGCTGGTCCACGCACGATGCCATATCTGCATACGTATGCCCGGAAAGCGTGCGAGCACGGAGGGACCGATGGCAAGCAACGAGTACACGCTGTCACACCAGGACGTGGTGGAGGCCGTCATTATTCATCAGGGTATTCATGAGGGCTTCTGGACGCTCAACGTCAATTTCGACGTGGCGGCCGGCCACGGCGCGCAAACATCCGATCCATGCCTTGCGGTGACGATCAGGGGCATCGGCATCACGCGCGCGTCGCCGGCCGATCCGTTCGCGATCGACGCCGCATTGGTCAATCCGCCGGCGCCCCAGCGTGTGGAAGGAACGGTGCATATTGCGGCGGCCGTGAACGGCACGCATGAGCACGGCATGCAATTTTGTCGCGACGTCTATCGCAATGTTGCGGTACAGAGCGCGGTAAAGGGGCCCGTCAAAGCGGGCTAACCAAGCGAGAACGTGTGGCTATTTTTCCAAGCGATCCATGATGGCCAGTGCGCTGCGCTGTAGCGGATGCGCTCAGTTTAGAGCGGCTTCCATGCTAACCAGTACACGCTCCACCCAATGATTCGCCGCACGTTGCCGCATCGGCCTATGTAAAACCGTGCATAGACGATGAGAAGAAATTGCCGTCGATGCCACGCTCCGTGCAAACACGAGAGCCAATGCATGTCGGCTGGGAACATGCGTTCATGCCCGGCGAGCGCGCCCTCCGACGTGGGTAACGCCGGAAATCGCCCGCGTGCCGCCTTCCTGTGAAAGACAGCGAGACCCGGATGGCGGCTTTTGGCCGCATGAGACCGTGGGCGCGAGGCCCGCGGCCCGGACGGTTGTCCCGGGCATGAATGCACCCTGAAAATATATCCGGAGACAGTCTGGATAGGCTTCTTAAAGCAATGAAGCTTATGGTCAGAGTCGGGACAATATTCAGCTAGAATACAAATTTAAAGAACAATCTTCCGCCATCGCCCATGAGCACCCGAAATCGCCCGCTCGACAACCAGGATCGCAAGATCCTGCGCGAGTTGCAGAAAAACGCGCGCCTGAGCAACGCCGAACTGGCGGAACTGGTTGGCATGTCGACCACCGCGTGCTGGAACCGCACGCGTCAGTTGGAAACCGATGGGTATATCCGCGGCTACGTCGCCCTGCTCGATCAGCAGAAGCTCGGCTTCGCGGACGTAGTCCTGCTCGAAGTCACTTTAGACCGTCACGACGACGACGCCCTCGCCCGCTTCGGCGCCGAACTGGCTACGCTCACCGAGGTGCTCGAGGCTTATCTCGTGTCGGGCGACTACGACTATCTGGTGAAGGTGGCGGTCGACGGTACGGCGGGCTACGAGCGTTTTCTGCGCGAGAAGCTCTACAAGATCGCCGGCATCCGTCATAGCCGTTCGATGTTCGCCTTGCGTTGCATGAAGAGCATCCCGTCCGTGCAGGTGTGACGTGTGAGGAGCGAAACGTGGGCGCGCGGCGCACTTGCCTGCATGCGCGGACCCACAATCAACGCAGCGGCTTCTGACACGCCGCCAGCACCGCGCCTGCCGCGAGCAACAGCGCGGAATACACCAGCCCGCGCGCGAGGCCCGCGCCGTCCGAGACCCAGCCGATCACCATCGGCCCGACGATCTGTCCGAACGCGAACACGATTGTGAACGCGCTGATGCCCTTGGCCCAGTGACTCGCGGGCAGATTGTGGCGCACAAAGGCCGTAGTCGACGCCACGGCCGAAAGGAATGTCGCGCCGAACAGCGCGCCGGATACGAACGCCACCCAAGGCTGCGTGAACAGCGCGGGCAGCAGCGTCGCCACTGCAAGCAATGTGTTGAGGACCGCAAGCGCCTGGCCGCCGCGCATACGGTCGAGCAGACTCGACCACACGCGCGCCGACACCACGGTCGCCACGCCGAGCAGCAGATAGAAGCCTGTGACGACAGCCGCGCTCATGCCCGCATTGCGCAGCAACGCGACGATGAACGTCATGTAGCCGATATAGCCGACGCCGAACAATCCGTATCCCGTCAGCGCCAGACTGAATCGCGGCCAGCGGGGCGCGTTGGCGGCCGTGTGTGACTGCGCAGCTGACGACAGCGTCGGATGCACGCTCTCGATTTTTCGCGCCGCACCGACGGCCACCGCGGCGAGCACCGCGCACGCGAGCGCGAGTGCGAACCACGCGAACTGCCAACCGTGCGCGACGTTGACAATGGTCAGCGGCACCAGCACCGACGACGCCACGATGCCCCACCCCGTGCCGCCGTAATACAAGCCGAGGACAAGCCCCGCGTCGTGCGGTCTCGCCGACGCAAGCCGTGCCGCCAACACGCCACCGCTGATAAAAATCCCCGCACTGCTCGCGCCGGTGACCACGCGCAGCGCGAGCAGTGAGTGCGTGTCGGCAACCAGGCCGCTGCCGGCCATTAGAAGCGCCGTCGCCACGCAACCGCCGCCAAACAGCGCGCCGGCTGACCAGCGGCGCGCAAGGCGCGGAAAAGCCAGCGCACCGAGCAGATAACCCAACGCATTAGCCGTGTTCATCGCGCCGGCTTGCGCGAAGCTCCAGCCGAGGTCGAGTTTCATCGACGGCAACAGCAGCGCGTAGGCGAAACGGGCAAGCCCGAGCGCAATCGCGCTTCCTAGCGACAGCGTGGCGGCAAGCATCAGCGTGGGGAGGCGCTGCGCCGTCTGGGCAGGCTTGGAAGTCGAGGCGGCGTCGAGTGTTTTTATCGGCATTTGGCTGGCGGAAGTGGGCAAGGAGACTGCAAGCCGTTTGTGCCGGAAAGGCTGAATTCGGCACTTCGCCATCATATCCGCGGACGCCTCGCGGGGTTGACCGTTAGTTGCGTTATGGCATCGACCTTCTGCGCCATGGCCGCGCACGTGTTGCGGCAGGCGCCGGACGTGCATCACTCTGACAACACGTCTAAATGCGAATGATTTGCATTTAGACGGAATTTGGCTCATCATCCAACCCAGCCGGCTCAAGGTGAACCAAGCAGCTGATGCCGGCACCCGACATAACCTCTGACGCAGGTTCTGCGTCATCGCCCATCCGTCGCACGACATGCGCTGGCCTGCGACGCGGCGTCTGTCCCATCTGGCCGGCGCGATTCGTTGGACCGTGTCCACCCAGGAGCATCGATGAACTTTCGCTCTCAGCACACCGGCCGCCCGGAACTGATCGACGACCATCCGGCCGATTCCGCCGACGCCCCCGATCGCACCGTCCTGAGCGCCGTGCGCACCTGGCTGCGTCCCTCTTGCGAGACGGCGAGCGGCGATGCGCACTGGCGCGAGATACTCAGCGGCGCCGGCTTGCGCCAGGACGGCATCGAACACTTCGATCTGCTGATGCGTTCGCTGATGCACGTGTCGTATCGTCCGCTCGACATGCGCTGCCGCTGCGCCCGCGATCTCGGCAAAGACGAAGCGGTGGTTTTGCAAACCATCGCGCTGCTGCAAAAAACGCACAGCGGCGCCGCGTTGCGCATGCTGAACGACTGGCTGCCGGCGCCCGCGGTTAGCGGTGTTCTGAAGTTGATTCGCTGGTTCGCCATCGATTTGCTCGACGCCGGTGTGGAACTCGACGTGCAAGCACGGCGCGTCACGTACATGCATTGAGGAAGCCGGCCTATGTCATTGGACTCGGACCAGGTTTGTCTAACGGCCTCGCGTGGGCGCGACAGCGGCGCGTCACGCGCAGTTGAAGGCGGCGTTGAAGGCGCAATTGAAGGCTCAGTTGCAAGCGCAGTTGAGCGCACCGATGAGGGCACCGCTGAGGGCGCCGCTGGCGCACCTGCAGCGCACGCCGCCCGACTCGCACGCGAGATCGCCACGGCAACGGCATTCCAGTGCCATCCACTGACGCGTAGCCGTCCACACAATGTCGTCGCACCACGCGCAGGCGAATTACATCTGTGGCGATTCCGCTGCGAATGGCTACCGGTGCCCGTGCAGGAAGGCGATAACTGGCTCTCCAAGACCGAGCGCGAGCGTGCGCGACTGCATCCCAACACCGCATTGCGCAAACGCTTCATCAGCGCGCGCGTGGTGGTGCGGTGGATCGTCGCTCACCTGTTCGACTGCGAGCCGCACGCCGTCGATCTACACGACGACGGCAACGAGAAACTGCGCGCGCGCCATCCGCGCGACGGCCGCGGCATCACAATCGATATCGCGTACGGCGGTATCTGGATCATGATCGGTGTTGCATCGACAACGCTCGGATTGAGTGTCGTCGTGCCCGCGCCCGGCGCGGCGCCGGATCAGACGCCGGAAGCATCGCGCCGGCACGCTCGCTATAGCAGCCTTTGCAGTGCGTTGCGTTACGCGCCTGTCGATATCGATCTCGAACTGCTGTTCAGTCCCACCGCGACCGGCGCGTTCGATCTCGCGGAATATGGCCGCTGGCATGTACTCGATGTGCCGATGGCCGGCAAGATTCGTGCGGCGGTCGCGCTAGCGCAGCCGCTCACACAGGTACATACGTTTGGCTGGCCGAAGTCATTGGTATTTGGGGAAGCAAACGCGTAACGCGCTGCATGGGCCGCTCTATGGCCTCTAGCGCCGCAACGCCGTCGCCGACCAGGCGACGCACGCCGCGTAGCCGTCCGGCGCGGCAAGCCAGCGCGCGTCGACTTCACGCATGTCGTCGGGAATCTGATTGCGCAGCGTCACGCGCATGCTCTCACGCGGCAGCACCGTCAGATGTTGCAACCCGCGCGTGATGCCCGCGCCCGTCGTTTTGACGAGCGCTTCCTTGGCAACCCATGCATCGTAAAACGCAGCGGTTTGCCGAGCCGCGTCGAGACCTTCGATCCATACGGCTTCTTTCGGATCGAGCGTCAGCGTCGCGATCGAATGCCAATCGAATGTGTCGCTGTGCTGCTCGATATCGACACCGACGCGCCGCATCGGCGAGATCGCGATCAGGCCATGCTCGCCCGCATGCGACACGTTGAAATCGAAGCGATCCGACTCCGCGAGATGAGGACGGTGGTTGGCATCGGCTGCAAAGCGCACGGCGTGTGCCGCGATGCCAAGGCCCCGCGCGAGTTGCTCACGCAACGCGGCACGCACGGTGGCGAAACGCAACGCGTCTTCATGACGGCGAAAGTGACGGGCGCGCGTGAGTTCTTCGTCGCTAAGGGACGCGAAAGCCGGGGCGTTCAGCGACTCGGCGAAGTCGATATCGATCCGCCACACTGCAATGTCGGACGGGCCGTCGTGCGGCAGCGGAACAGGGTCGATGAAATGCATCGCGAAGGTTCGGACGGTCTACGGGCTGTCGCAACAGAATACTCGCGACTGTACCCCATAATCCCGTCCGGACCGGTACGCGTCTTCACGCGCGTTTGCCGTCCTTCGGCACGCCGAGCACCATTGCCACGCCGCTGACGAACAGCAACGCGGTCAGCACATACAGCGCGTTGTCCATGCTCCCGGTGTGCGTCTTGATCAACCCGATCACCCACGGACTGACAATACCGCTCGTAATGCCGATGCTGCTGATCAGCGCGATCCCGGCCGCCGCCGCCGTGCCGGACAAATACCCCGACGGCACCGTCCAGAAGATCGGCAGGGCCGCGAAGATCAGCACCGCAGCCAGAGAAAGAATCGCGAGCATCGCGGGAAAGCTGCTCAGATGAAGCGTCAGCAACGAGAGCGCCACGCCGCCGCCAATCGTGCACACCGCGAAATGCCGGCGACGTTCACCATGGCGATCCGAATGACGCGCGATCAGAATCAGCCCCACCGCGCCGATGGCGTTGGGAATCACCGTGTACAGGCTGATGGCGAGTACATCGTGCACCCCGAAGTCGCGAATCATCAGCGGCATCCAGAAGTTCAGCGTGAGCGAGGCGCAGGTCAGCGAAAAGTAGACGAACGCGAACAGATAGACCCGCGGATTACGCAACGCCTGCGTGAACGAGCGGGACGAATGCGCGTCAGCCGCAGGCCGGCGGTCTTCGTCGCGTTGCGCGATCAATTGCGCTTTCTCCGCGGCGGTGAGCCACGCGGCATGTTGCGGGCCGTCCACCAGATAGAACGCGGCAAGCAGGCCGAGCACGATGGCGGGCGCGCCTTCGATCACGAACATCCATTGCCAGCCGAACAGGCCCAGCACGCCGCCCATGTCACGCATGATCCAGCCGGACACGAGGCCACCGAGCACCCCTGCCACCGCCACACCCGCGAAGAAGATCGACAGCACGGCCGCGCGCCGCCGCGCCGGATACCAGTAGGTGAGATACAGCACGATGCCGGGAAAGAAGCCCGCTTCGAACACGCCAAGCATGAAGCGCAACACATAGAAGTGCGTGGGTTTCGACACCAGCATCATGCCGACCGACGCAATCCCCCACAGCAGCATGATCCGCGTGAACGTGCGGCGTGCGCCGAAGCGGGCGAGCAGCATGTTGCTCGGCACTTCGCACAACACGTATCCCACATAGAAGACCGCGGCGCCAAGCCCGTACATTGCGTCGCTGAAGCCGAGATCGTGCTTCATCTGCAATTGCGCAAAGCCGATATTGATGCGATCGAGAAACGACACCACATAACAGAGAAACAGAAACGGAATGATCCGTAGCGAAACCTTGCGATACAGCAGGTCGTCGTGCGCGGCAGCGGATGCGCCCGGCTCGAGCGCGGGGGCGAGGGGTTGGCTCATCGGTTATCTCCAAACGTGAGGGTCCAACGGACCCGTTGGGTCCGGCGTCTTGCTGCGCCGCGTTGTTGTCTGCTACTGAAACGGCAGGCGAGGTGGTCGACACGCCGCGTTGCCGTCGTGGGTTGCGCGTGGCACGAACGGCCACGCGCGGGTTTTCGTTACAGGTACGGGTTCAGGGTTCTACGAGAGCCGGGTCAGGCCGCCAACGGATGCGACTGCGCGCCGCGCCCCGAAGAAACGTCGATCACCCCCTCGCGCGCATGCTGCATCGCTTCGAGCAGCGTGGCGTGATCGCCGATATGGTTGGCGAGCAGCAGGATCAGTTGCGCATTGGCCGATTGGCTCTGCGCATCGTCCAGATCCCGATGCATATCGATCAACGCCTCGTAGAAATCGTCGGGACGGGCGAGATTCGGTTGCGTGTTCAGTGTCATGTCTGTCTCCTGCTATTTTTTGCTGATGCGGCGCGTGCTACGCGAGCCGCTTTTGCCGGACGTTCAAGCCGTGCCTTCCACGTACAGCGCGCGTTTCAATGCGGCTTCCACATCAGCCGCAGCAAGCTGCCGCCAGCGCGCGCAAACATGCTGGTCCGGACGAATCAGATAGAACGTGCCGGGCGTTGCGTCATAACGCGAGTGGGCCAGCCCTTCGATATCGTGCGCGACTTGAGCGCCTGCCAACGCGCCGCGCTGTTCGGAGTCACGCGTCACCACCACGAGCTTCAACGGAATCGGTCCGCTGCGCAACGCGTCCAGTGCGGCCTGAGTAGACTGATCGACACCTTGCCCGCCACAGAACAGCACGCCGGTGAATTGCTGGCCGAGGTGCTGCAAGAGCCACGCGGGCTGTCCCGCCACCTGCATCGGCGCATCCACGCACGACGCGCCCGGCACCATTGCCCCTTCGAAAGGCTCGCTGTCCGCTGTATTCAGCGGAGAATCGCGCAGCACCGCCGGCACCGAGAGACGGCCGCTGTTGGTCAATTGCCGCGCGAACGGATGATGACGCGAGAGCTTCAGCACCGCGTCGCGGAACACACGGCTCACGGGGCTCTTCGGCGTAATGAAATCGGTGGAGCGGGTGGAGTTGCGGATGTTTTCGTCAGCGGCGAATTCGCGTTCGCTCGCATAGGTGTCGAGCAAAGCGTCGGAGGCCTTGCCTTCGAGCACCATGGCCAGCTTCCATGCGAGATTTTCCGCATCCTGCACGCCGCTATTCGCACCGCGTGCGCCGAACGGCGACACGCCATGCGCCGAGTCGCCGGCGAACAGCACGTTGCCGTGGCGAAAGCGGTCCATGCGCAAACACGAAAACGTATAGACGCTGACCCATTCCAGCTCGAACTTCGCGTCCGGCCCGAGCAACGCACGCACGCGCGGGATCACGCGCTCCGGCGTCTTTTCCAGCACCGGATCGGCGTCCCAACCTAACTGGAAATCGATCCGCCACACGTTATCCGGCTGACGATGCAGCAGCACCGACTGATTCGGATGGAACGGCGGATCGAACCAGAACCAGCGTTCGGTTGGAAACTCGGCTTCCATCTTGACGTCGGCGATCAGGAAGCGATCCTTGAACGTCACGCCTTTACTGTCGAGTCCCATCAGGTTGCGGATCGGACTGCGCGAGCCGTCGGCGGCAACCACATAGCGGCCGCGCAACGCATATTGACCGTTGGGCGTATCAACGCTCAGCGTCACGCCGGCGTCGTGAGTGCCGGGCGTACCGCTTTGCTGCACGCCGACCACTTTGCTTTTCCAGCGGATCTCGAGATTGGGCATCTCCTGCGCGCGTTCGAGCAGGAAGCCTTCAACGTAGTATTGCTGCAGGTTGATGAAGGCGGGCCGGTTGTGGCCCGCTTCCGGTTGCAGATTGAACGTGTACACCAGTTCGTCTTTCAGGAACACCTTGCCGACGTTCCAGCTGATGCCCTTGTCCACCATTCGCTGGCCGCACCCCAAGCGATCGAAAATATCGAGCGAGCGCTTCGAAAAGCAGATCGCGCGCGAACCGGTGGACAGCGAACAATCGTCGTCGACCAGCACGACCGGCACGCCCTGCTGCGCGATATCGATCGCGGTAGCGAGACCCACCGGGCCCGCGCCGACCACGATCACGGGATAGACCGCCTGCTCCGCGCCGCCTCGCGCGCTCTGTTCACGGCACGGCTGGTACTCGAACGACAGCGTCTGGTAGTTGGTGCTCATCTTGTGTCTCCGTCCTTCTCTGCTCTGCTTTGTCTTGCTGTGCGTCTGTCTCGGTCAGGCTTGCAGCGCGTCCCACATTTCCTTGTCGCGTTGCGCGGTCCAGATGCGCGGATGCGTGATACCGCTTGCTTCGTCGAAAGCACGCGACACGTCGAACGGCAGGCAGTGCTCGTAGATAAAGACATGGCCGAACTTCGGGTCCATCGCCTTGCGCGTGTGCGCCATCGCGGCCTTCAGGTCGAGTTGCTGCTCGACGGCTTCTCGGCCCTGCTGCAGCAGCGTGGTGACGAAGTCCTTCGTGTAATCCAGACCTTTGTTGACGTCTTCCGGCGTGGTCAGCGCGGGGCCGCGGCCCGGCACGAGCTTGTCGGCCTTCAGCGCGCGCAATGCTTCCAGCGTGGCCGGCCATTGTTCGAGTTGGGCATCGCCGCAATAGCAGGCCGCGTCGTACTCGACCAGGTCGCCGGAGAACAGCACCTTCTGCGACGGCAGCCACACCACCGTGTCGCCCTTGGTGTGACCTGCGCCGAGATGCGCGATGCGCACTTCGAGCTTGCCGAGGAACAGCGTCATTTCCTTTTCGAAGACGAGCGTGGGCCACGTCAAACCCGGCACCGTTTCGACACCGGCGAACAGGCGAGGAAAGCGCTCGATTTCCGACTTCATGTCCGCTTCGCCGCG
Organism: Burkholderia sp. WP9; assembly: GCF_900104795.1. NCBI lineage: Bacteria > Pseudomonadati > Pseudomonadota > Betaproteobacteria > Burkholderiales > Burkholderiaceae > Burkholderia > Burkholderia sp. WP9. Next base: position 2,146,277 of record NZ_FNTG01000002.1, on the reverse strand, counting down.
CTCGACGATCATTTCGTACGTGCCGCGGCTCGCGATCACCTCCTGCGCGCCTTCCTCGAAATACGCCGATGCGCCGAGCACGCGCACCGCGTGGTAATGCGACAGCACGACGTATTTGATCGGCTTATCCGTCACGCTGCGAATCTTCGCGATGAGGTCTTGCGCCATGGCCGGCGTGGCGGTGGTGTCGACGATCAGCACGCCGTCGTCGCCGATGATCACGCCCGAATTCGGATCGCCTTCAGCCGTGTAGGCGTAGGCGTTCTCGGACAACTTGGTCCACGTGACTTTTTTGACTTCCAGGTCGGCCTGGGATGCGAATGCCTTTGCCATGATGCGTGTCTCCCTCAAAAGTTGGACGTGAGGCGAGACGGCCGGCTGCGCGAATGCCGCGCGGGCTGACGGTATTGGAGGATTGTCTCGCCCCGTTTTGACTCTGTGACTGCGCCGGTGTGTCGGGGTGAATGCATCTTAGGACGGCAGGCAATTATTTGTCAATAGCGAAATGTATCGCTATACGCAAATCTCAAACAGCCTAAGATCAGCACAGCGAGACGCGGCCCTTCGGTTAACATGAACCCTTTTTTACGGACGAGCGCAGGTGTGAGCAAAGCAGCGAAACCGGCCACGGGCAAAGGCGCGGACGCCCGCGAGACAGCGGACGGCGGCAAGACGCAGCGTGGCATTCAGAGCGTCGAAGTGGGCGGCCGCGTGTTGCTGGCGCTCGCGCAGGCGCGCGCTCCGCTCGCCTTGTCCGACCTCGCCACCGCCGCGCAGATCGCGCCGGGGCAGGCGCATGCTTATCTGGTGAGCTTGAGCCGGCTGGGTCTGATCAAGCGTGACGAACTGTCGGGCCGCTATGAACCCGGTCCGCTGTCGCTGCGGCTCGGGTTGCTACACCTGGAGAACCAGCCGGCGTTTCGCGCCGCCGTGCCGCGCGTGGCCGCCTTGGCCGAGGCGATCGGCTTTAGCGTCGCGATCTGTCTTGCCGGGCCGCAAGGGCCGACCATCGTTCGCTATGAGCACGCGGGCTTTCCGCTGCACGTCAACTTGCATGTGGGCACGGTGATGTCGCTGCCGGCAACATCGACTGGACGCGTGTTTTGCGCGTTTCTGCCGCGCGAGGTGCGCGATGCGATGTGGGCAAATCAGTCCGGCCCCGCGAATCGCACCATGACGCCGCCTGACGAAAGCGCCGCCTTCGAGACCGCCCTCGACGCGATCCGCGTGCGCGGCCTGGAAAGCAGCATGGATGCGCCGAGTCCGGGCATCAGCAGTCTGAGCGCGCCGGTGCTGGATGCCGATGGCCGCCTGTCGCTCGCGCTCACCGTGATCGGCTCGACCGGCGCGATCGACGTCGCAAGCGACGGGCCGATCGCGCGTGCGCTGCTTGCCACGGCGCGCGACATCGGCGCCCAACTGGCAGCAGAACCTTCCTTGTCAGCGTCTTTCGCATCGTGACCGATTCTCTCGACATGCTTCACGCCCCATCCGCCGATGCGAAACCGCAGCGCGGCATCCAGTCGCTCGACAGCACCGGCGAGTTGCTGGCGGCGCTGGTCGCAGCGGCGCGGCCGTTGAACCTGCGCGATCTCGCGGCCGCCGCCGGCATGCCGCCAGCAAAGGCGTTTCCGCATCTGGTGAGTCTGCTGAAAATCGGTTTGCTCAATCGCGATGCGTCCGGCTGTTATGAAGCCGGGCCGCTCGCGCTGGAGCTTGGGCTGATCGGTTTGCAGCGCTTATCGCCAACGCGCGAAGCGGAACCCGAGGTGGTCGAACTGGCGTCGTCCACGGGCATGAGCGTCGCGATGGCGGTGCTGGGACCGCTCGGGCCGACGGTCGTGCGCCTGGAGGAATCGGCGCGGCCACTGCATGTGAGCCTGCGGGTCGGGACAGTGATGTCGCTGGTGAACACGGCGATAGGCCGCGTGTTTGCCGCCTACGTCGCGGACGACGTGCGCGCCGGTTTGCTGAAGCAGGATCATCTGCGGTTGGCGGGGACGGATGCGGCGCAGGTTTTTGCGGGGAAAGCGGCGTCAGAGGGTGGAGCTAAGGTCCGCGGCGGCACGGAGGCAACGTCTGCGCCGCCTCCACTGACTCAACCCTACGCGCAGCGCCTCGCGCAAATCCGCGCGCATGGAATCGATACGGCGCTGAGCCGGCCTGTGCCGGGCATCGACACGCTGGCCGCGCCGGTGCTGGATCATACGGGCAGCATCTGCCTGGTACTGGCATTGATGGGACCGAGCGGCAGCTTCGACAGCGAATTGGCGGGCGGGCCGGCGCAGACGCTGCGCGCCGCGACCATGCGGTTGTCACGGCGCTTTGGATGGATGGTGGCAACGACCGAGTAATCGTTTTTTTGAATTGAAGAAAGGTCAGTTTGTAAGCGTTTGGGGAGCCGGGTAATCGAAACTGCAGAAGATTGAAACCCGCGTCGGCGTTCCGCGCGCGGCTCACCAAGGCGCCTCCAATCAATCCCCCGCCGCCTCCGGCTCATGCGAGGCCAACCTCGCCTTCGCATGCCGCATCTTTTCGAGCGTATTCGGCCCTGCTTTGAGCGCGACGCCGATCGCCAGCGCGTCCATGATGCAAAGATGCACGAGCCGCGACACGCCCGGCGTATTCGGATCGATCGGACTCGGCACGCGCAGCAGCAGCGGAATATCGACCAGCCACGCGAGGCGCGAGCCGACATTGGTCAGTGCAATCGTCGTCGCCCCACGCTCCTTGGCGATCTGAATGCTCTCGTTCACTTCGACGCTGCGGCCCGAATGTGAAATCGCAAAGGCCACGTCGCCCGGTTCCATGAGGCCCGCGTAAAGACGCTGGAGATGACCATCCGTAAATGCGGTGGACGCAATGTCGAGCCGCAGAAACCGCAACGCCGCATCTTGCGCGACCAGCCCCGAGCCCGAACCGACGCCGAAGAAAAACACCCGCCGTGCGCTCGACAACGCCGCAATCGCACTCTCGACCACTGCTGGATCCAGCGCGCCGCGCGCATGGGCGATACCGTCGATCGCCGCTTCGCCCACCTTCTCCATGAGCGTTTGCACATCGTCGTCGCGCGCCACCGCCGTGGATGCGTACGGCACGCCGCCCGCTACGCTCTGCGCCAATTGCATCTTGAAGTCGCGCAGGCCATGCGCACCGATCGCGCGGCAAAAACGCGTCACAGATGGCTCGGACACCTCGGCGCGCTGCGCAAGTTCGGTGATGCTCGCGCGCATCGCGAAGTCGACGTCGTTCAACACCATCTCGGCGACCTTGCGCTCGGCGGGCCGCAAACTGGCGAGTGCGCTGCGAATGTGGGGAATCAAGTTCGGTGCGGACACCCGGTGTTCCTTACGTGGCAGCATCAATCATGCGTGAGGGCGAGCCTGGATCGACCTCGAACGACAACACGCGGTTCAGACCAGCCTGCGTCCACTTTCCGTATCGAACAGGTGAATATGTTCGGCCGGCAGGCGTAGCGCAACGCGCTCGCCGGGCTCGACTTTCGAGCGCTGACGAGTCGTCACGCACCACGTGCTGCCGCCTATTTTCCCGTACAAGTGCGTTTCCGCGCCAGTCGGCTCGACCACTTCGACTTCCATCGTCGCGTCGGGTGCCGGCGCCATCGTCTCGATGTGCTCCGGCCGCACGCCGAGCGTGACCTTCGCGCCGAGCACGGCCGAAGCGGGCGCGCCCTCCAGCACGATCTCGCCGCCGTCCGTGAGTTTCAGCGCGAGACCCTGGCCTTGCGCGCGGTTCGCGATCACACCTTCGGCAAAATTCATCGACGGCGAACCGAGAAAGCTCGCCACGAACAGATTGGCCGGATGATCGTATAGCTCAAGCGGACGGCCGATCTGCTCGATACGCCCCGCGTTCATCACGACGATGCGGTCTGCCATGGTCATCGCTTCGATCTGATCGTGCGTGACGTAGATCACCGTATTCTTCAGCCGTTGATGAAGCGCCTTGATTTCCGTGCGCATCTGCACGCGCAGCTTGGCGTCGAGATTGGACAGCGGCTCGTCGAACAGAAACAGCGACGGCTCGCGCACCACGGCGCGGCCCATTGCCACGCGTTGCCGCTGGCCGCCCGACAGCGCGCGCGGCAAACGGTCCAGATAACTGCCCAGGTTCAGCATTTTTGCAGCGGCCTCGATCCGCGGCTTGAAGCTCGCCGCCGACTCCTTGCGAATCCGCGGCCCGAACGCGATGTTTTCGTAGACGGACAGATGCGGATATAGCGCGTAGCTCTGAAACACCATCGAGATATTGCGCTGCTGCGGCGCAAGGCTGTTCGCGCGCGTGCCGCCGATCATCAGATCGCCGCCACTGATCTCTTCGAGTCCCGCCACCATGCGCATCAACGTGCTCTTGCCGCAGCCCGACGGCCCGACCAGCACGACGAACTCGCCGTCGTCGATGTCCAGATCGATGCCGTGCACCACCTGCGTGTCGCCGTAGCGTTTGAAGATGCCGCTCAGTTGCACTGCTGCCATGCTGTCCTCATCGTCTTCTTTCGTTGACTCGAATTCACGCCGCCCGCATGTTGCTTCAGGCGGTTCACAGTGATTCGAGCGTCAGTTCTTCCGCCATCAGACGGTTGCCGGCCATCAGGCCGCCGTCCACCGGCAACGCGACGCCGGTAATCACGCGCGCCATCGGCGAGGCGAGAAACAGCACCGCGTCGGCAATGTCGTCGGGCGTCGCGAAGTCGCGCAACGGGTACCACTTTTTCAGATCCTCGAAGACCTGCGGATTCTTGTCGACGCGCGCCTGCCACGCCTGCGTCTTCACCGTGCCCGGACACACGATGTTGGCGCGAATACCGTAACGGCCGAGTTCGAGCGCAAGCGCCTTCGTATAGCTGATGAGCCCGGCCTTCGCCGCGCTGTAAGCCGGATGACCGAGCGCGGCCATGCCGTTCACCGAGCCGATCAGCACCAGCGCGCCGCGCTGCCGCTCGATCATCGACGCACGCACGGCTTCGACCGTGTGATACGTGCCGTTCAGATTCAGATGGATGTCGCGCTGCCAGCTCGCAACGTCCGTCGTGGCAAGCGTCAGACCTTGTGCCGCGCCCGCGTTGGCGACCAGCACGTCCACCGGACCCCGCACCTTGACCGCGGCGGCCACCGCCTGCTGCACTGCGGCGGCCTCGCCGAGGTCGACCGCAATCGGCGTGACATGCGCCTCGCCGAGTTGTGCGGTCAACGCGCCGAGCGCGGCGGCGTCGATGTCGAGCGCCAGCACCGTATCGCCCTGTTCCACGAAGCGTTTGCACAACACGCTGCCGATGCCGCCGCAAGCGCCCGTTACCAACACCACACGATTCATTGTCCGCCTCGCTCTTCAATCGCACCGCCAGGCCTGGATTAGCCTGTAAATTTCTTACAAGCCCGGCTTTACGCGATCGTCTAGTCATCCCGAAGATTGGGTATCCATGACATCACGCCATGCAGAATATCCCTGCTTTACAGCATCTTATGCACAAAACCGGCTCGGAAAAAATATGGCAGACCCTACGTGACAAGCCATTTTTCGTCATGTAGGATTTTTTCAAACAATTTAACCCAAAGCGGCCGGCGACGGCAGCCAACCACCCCACCATCGTTGGATGGGACCGGAGTCAGCGCCAGCGCGCTCACTCCGCTCGACACAGGAGAGAGAAATGTCGTTGCATGCCCGTGCTTCCCTCGCGCTCGGCAAAGTTGCCGTGGCGCTCGCGTTCGCAGGTATCGCCGTCGCGGCTCACGCCGACACGGTCCGCGTGACCGTCGCCCACTACAGCGACGCGACCGCGCCGTACTTCGAAAAAATGGCCCGCAACTTCGAGAAGGCCAATCCCGGCACGACCATCAAGATCGAAGACGTGAACTGGGACACGCTGCAACAGAAGCTGCAAACAGACATTTCCGGCAACGCCAACGCCGACCTCGCGATCGTCGGCACGCGCTGGCTGCTCGACTTCGTGAAGGACGACGTCGCGGAACCGCTCGACGGCTACATGGATGCGAGCTTCAAGGGCCGCTTCATCGGTCCGTTCCTCGCACCGGGTGAAATCAATGGCAAGGTCTACGGCCTGCCGATCGCCGCTTCGGCGCGCGCGCTGTACTACAACAAGGACCTGCTCGCGAAGGTCGGCTATCCGGACGGCCCGAAGACCTGGAACGACGTGATCGAAGCGTCGAAGAAACTGAAGGCGCAGGGCATTGCCGGCTTCGGTCTGCAAGGCAAGGAAATCGAAACAGACGTCTACTATTACTACGCGCTGTGGACCAATGGCGGCGACGTGGTCGGCAAGGACAACAAGGCGGCGTTCAATTCGGCGGCCGGCATCAAGGCGGCCACGTTGTACAAGTCGATGATCGATCAAGGTCTGACGCAACCGGGTGTGACTGGCTATAGCCGCGAAGACGTGCAGAACCTCTTCAAGCAGGGCCGCGTTGCGATGGTGATTTCGGCGCCGTTCCTGTCGAAGCAGATCAAGAAGGAAGCGCCGAATCTGAAGTACGGCATCGATCCGATTCCGATGGGCACGACGCACGCTACGTACGCTGTCACCGACTCGATCGTGATGTTCAAGAACTCGAAGGTGAAGAAGTCGGCGTGGAAGTTCCTCGACTATCTGTTCACGAAGGAACCGCGCGTGGAGTTCACGACGACCGAGGGCTTCCTGCCGACCACCAAGGCTGAATCGACGGATCCGGCGTTCAACGATCCGGACACGAAGGCCTTCGTCGCCTTGCTGCCGACGGCCCGCTTCGCACCCACGGTGACGGGTTGGGAAGACACCGCGAAGGCCGTGACCGACGCAATGCAGTCGATTTACCTGGGCAAGGCGAAGCCGGCTGACGCATTGAATGCGGCGGCCACGCAGGCGAACAAGTCGCTCGGCCATTGATTCCGTAGCGATCCGGTACTGATCTTGCATTGATCTCGTCTTGATCTGCTGAACCCGGAACGCGCGCCGCCACCGAGCAGGCGGTGCGCGTTCCGGCCATCACGCACTATCCGGCCCATCCCGTCGCGCCTGCTTATTCCCGCGGACGCGTCTTACGATCGAGCACGCATGAGCCGTTCCGCTTCTACGCGCCTGCAAGCGCCCTGGTTGCTGATAGCGCCGAGTCTGATATTGGCGCTTTTCATCATCAGCTATCCGATCTTCAATATCGTGTGGCAATCGCTTCACGAGGTCTCGCGCTTCGGCGCCATTCGCGATTTCACCGGCCTGCAGAATTTCTATACGATCTTCGGCGACCCTGCGTTTCTTGCCGCCGCCAAACGAACCCTCGTCTGGACCGTATGCGTGGTCGGTGGCACGGTGCTGATCTCGGTGCCGGTCGCACTGGTGCTGAATCAGGATTTCTATGGACGCGGCGTGGCGCGCACGATTGTGATGCTGCCCTGGTCCGTCTCGCTGACCATGACCGCCGTGGTCTGGCGCTGGGCCTTCAACGACGACTACGGCATGGTCAACGTCACGCTGCAACGGCTGGGATTGATCAGCGGTCCGATTCATTGGCTGGCTACGCCGGAACTCGCGTTTCCTGTCGAAATCGCGGTCGGCATACTGGTCTCGATCCCGTTTACGGTGACGATTCTGCTCGGCGGATTGTCGTCCGTGCCAGGCGATATTTATGAAGCCGCGCGCATGGACGGCGCGAGCGCCTGGCAGCAGTTTCGCAAACTCACCATGCCGCTGTTGCGGCCGTTCATCAACATGACGATTCTGTTGAATGTGATTTACGTGTTCAACTCTTTTCCGATCATCTGGGTGATGACGCAGGGCGGCCCCGACAACAGCACGCACATTCTCGTCACCTATCTCTACGAGCTTGGCTTCCGGCTCGGGCGTCCTGGCGAAGCGGCAGCCGTGTCGCTGATCATGCTCGTCATGCTGTTCGTATTCTCGATCGCCTATCTGCGCCTGCAGCCCGCGAAAGAAGGAGATCCGTCATGAGTCTGAGCGTCAAGATGAAGCGTTCGCTGTGGTGCTGGCTCGCGCTGTCGCCACTGGTCGTGGTCGTGCTGTTTCCATTTGCCGTCATGCTGTTCACCGCGTTGAAGCCGGCTTCCGAGATTTTTGTCTATCCGGCGCGGTGGCTGCCGGTGCATTGGCAGTGGAGCAATTTCTCCGACATGTGGGTGGCAGCCAACTTCGGCGTGGCGCTGCGCAACAGCACGGTGATCAGTTTGCTGTCGACCGCGCTTGCGCTGGCTGTCAGTCTGCCGGCGGCTTATGCATTGGCGAGGTTTCCGTTTCGAGGCCGCGGGTTCTATCGCCAGTTTCTGCTCGTCACGCAGATGCTGTCGCCTATCCTGCTCGTGGTCGGCCTGTTCCGGCTCGCCGCGATGATTCCTTATGGCGATGGAAACCTGGTCGACTCCAAGATCGGCGTGATCGTTTCTTACGCAGCCTTCAATATCGCGTTTGCCGTGTGGATGCTGTCTTCGTATTTCCAGACGGTGCCGCGTGATCTGGAAGAGTCGGCATGGCTCGAAGGGTGCGGACGGACCAAGGCGGTCTTCAAGGTATTCTTGCCGCTGGCCGTGCCTGCGATCGTCGTCACCGCGATCTTCACGTTCATCAATGCATGGAACGAATTTGCGGTCGTTTATACGTTGATCCGCTCACCCGAGAACAAGACGCTGACCGTGCAGGTGACCGACATGGTCGCGGGGAAATACGTCGTACAGTGGCATCTCGTGATGGCCGCCACGCTCTGCGCGACACTGCCGGTTTCGGTTGTGTTCGCGTGGCTACAACGGTATCTGGTGAAGGGACTTGCGTTGGGTGCGGTGAAGTAGAGTTTGCGGGTAAGCGCGGCAGGTGGCGGCCTGCCCGCGCATTCATCATGCCGCGTTGCCGCCCGGCCGGGGCGTGCGCCGTATGAGCGGCGCCCCATCCTCGTTGTTACTCGGCGCCGCGCACAATGCGCAGATCGCGCTCCACGCCGTCGCCCAACGCCTCCAGCGCTTTCTTGTAGGGCTCGCTGTCATAGGCGGCGACAGCCGCTTCGTAGGTCGGAAATTCGATCACGACCGTACGCTCCTTCAAACCCTGCTCACGTGCCTCGTCCGCCACGCCGCGCACGATGAACTTGCCGCCGGCAGCCGCCACGGCGGGCGCAGCGAGCTGTGCATACGCGGCCAGCCTGGCCGCATCTTTCGTCGCGCGATAAGACGTCACCCAATATCCCTTGCTCATTTGAAACTCCTTTCAACGTTGGAAAAGCAGTTGTTGCCGTAGACGACGGATTATGACGTTTATCGGCATCCCTGTTGCTCGCGTGGTCAATCGCTCTCGCCGCGGTGGTGAATTGTAAGTCCCCGGCTCGCACCCCGTCACGAGTGCGCTCCTGCAAATACCCGCGATTCGGGTTACGCTGTTCGCGGCTGTCGCCCTCGCATCAGGCCGGCCACGCAATAGATCATCTCCATCAGGAACACCGCAATGACACAAGCGCTCACCATCGATTTTGTCTCCGATATCGCATGCCCGTGGTGCGCGATCGGCCTCTCCTCGCTCCAGCGTGCGATTTCGCGCCTTGGCGACGCGCTCGACGCTCGCATCGTCGTGCATCCGTTCGAGTTGAATCCGCACATGGGGCCGGACGGCGAGAATATTGTCGACTACCTCGGCAAGAAGTATGGGCGCACGCCGGAGCAGATCGAGGAAACGCAGGCGGCGATCCGCGAGCGCGGTGCGAGCGTGGGTTTCGAATTCGGCCCGCGCAAACACGTCTACAACACCTTCGACGCGCACCGTCTGCTGCATTGGGCCGGCATCAAGGGCGAGCAGTTGCCGCTCAAACTGGCGCTGCTGCGCGCTTACCACTCCGAAGGCAAGGACACGAGCGACCACGAAGTGCTGATCGAAGCGGCGCAATCCGTAGGACTCGACGCCACGGAGGCCCGTGACGTATTGCAAAACGGAACGTACGCAGCCGAAGTTCGAGCGGAGGAGCGGAACAACGAGGCGATGGGCATCCAGTCGGTGCCGGCCATTATCTTCAATCGCCGCTATCTGGTGAGCGGCGGACAACCCGTGGAAACTTTCGAGCAGGCCATCCAGCAGATTCTGGCCGAAGCGAAGAACGAGGATTCACAGGACGCGTCGCGCTGAACCTTGTCCATGCGGTGCAACGCTGCGTGGGAGATGGGAGATGGGAGATGGGACGATTGCGCGGCTGACCCGGACCGCTCCGATCGACCGAAGGCCTTGAGCATCGCGCCTGAAGGATGACGTATGCCCGGCAGATGCCAGGCATACGCATTCATCAATCACTCGATCCGAAGCTGCTTAGAACGCGTGACGCATACCGACAGTGACCGCCACCTGCGTGTTGGTCGCCGACGGCGACAACGTGTTGATCATCGCATGCGACAGGACGGAGTCCGCCGGCGCGCCGTGCACGTTCTGATAGACGCCTTCCAGATAGAAGTCCGTGCGCTTGCTGATCGCGTAGTCCGTTTGCAGCATGGCCGTGTTCCATCCCGGCGACGAACCGTTATATGCGCCATGCGTGTACGTATAGGCGCCCGATACGGTCACCGCGGGCGTGAGCGCGTACTTTGCGTTCACTTCGTAGTTGTCGAGGCGCAGTGAACCGTTCAGCGATCCGACAGACGTGTCGCCCGCACCGAGGTAGCTGCCCGTGCCGAACGAGAACACGCCCGCTGCGTTGTCGATCTGAGAATGGCTCCACACCAGCCCGACGGTAGCCGGCCCGAATGTGTAATTGCCACCTAGCGACCAGATACGCTGGCGTTCCGCGAGGAAGTTCGCGCTCGTATCGCCCGACGTGACCGCGCCACTGCCGTTGCCCGCGTTGTTCAGTTGCAGGTAGCCCGCAGCGAGATTGATCGGACCTTGCGCATAGGAAACGCCGAATCCATATGAACGGTTATTGCCGAAGTCGCCCGCCTTGTTGCTGAACGAATACATCGTTTCGAACGTAATGCCGCGGTAGGTCGGGCTCGCGTACTTCACCGAGTTGTTGATCACGACGGAATTCGCAGCGAGGTTGTCGTTTTCGAACGGATGCGCGGCCATGTTACCGCCCCACGTATTGAACTCCGCCGTGAGCGGTCCGACGAGGTCGTTCATCACGTCGAACTGGCGGCCGAACGTCAACGTGCCGTAAGGATCGCTTTGCAGGCCGACCCATGCCTGGGAGCCGAAGCCATCACCGGAGAATGCCTGGGCGCCGTTGTTCAGCAGGAAGCCTTGCTCGAGTTTGAAGATCGCGTGCAAGCCGCCACCCAGATCCTCCGAGCCCTTAAGGCCGAAGACCGTGTTCTGAGTCGAACTGCTCACTTCCTGCCAATTACTGTGTCCGAGCTGATTGTTCGTGTACACCAATCCAGCATCGATAAGGCCGTAGAGGGTCACGCTGCTTTGCGCATGCGCCGACATTGTATATGCGCCAAAGAGCGCGACCGCGAGTAAAGACTTTTTCATACTTGTTGGCTCCGTGATCGTGATCAAGCAGTCATTGAGGGTATCAATTGCTCTTTCCGCCAGCGCCATGACCGTGCATGCAGTACGTTTCTACAACCGTTGTTGCGCAAACTGCGAGAAGCATGAGGTGTTGTTTGATTTTTATTGCGCGCAACGAAATTCAAATGGTTTTGCCATCGTGCGCGCTGATTGATTACCGGGTTTTCGAATCGCTCAGTGAATGCGTACCAGCCACTGCGGCGGAAAAACGAGCAGTCCAATCATAGGGCGATGAAAATAAACGGCGCGTCAAAAAAATAAACGGCGTGGCGTGAAAGGAACAACGAGGGGGCGAAGCTTAGCGTTTTCCGGCGCGATTGGGGAGTCGGCGGAGCGGGATTTTTGCGGTGCGTCTGCTGACGCAGGCATCGGCCTTATGGCTTTTTGAAAGCGCTGTATAGCGTCTTTGCGAGCGCACTTAACTCGCCGCCGCCCTCGCGAAGCGCCGCGATCTGCGCGCCGCTCTCCAACGTCTGCTCGGCCCTGTGGGTCCGATCGCGCGCAACAGCTTCCAGAATGGCCTGCGGCAGCGCAGCCAGTTGATCGACCACCTTGAAATCACCCAACCCGGTGAGCATCGGGTTATCGGACCCGCTGAGCATGGTCCGTGCGTCAGCTTTGAATAAAACAAGCGGCTTGTCCGCGTGCCACGCAAGCGACGCTTCGACAACCGTGCCCTCGTCGGCGACCCGGCCGTTGAGATTGGCCACAACCGCATCGCAACGCGTAAGCAATTGATACGTATCCAGACTGAAAATCGCGCGGTCGAGCATGCGCACGGCTTCTTCGACCGAGGCGCCGAGTTTCTCGAGTTCCGGCTTGAGCTTCGCGAACTCCAGCCCGTCGCGATGCGGCAGAAACGTCGACAATCCGGCAGCCTCCAGCGTGGCGGCAATCGAATCCATTTCGGATCGCTCGGCTGCGTTGAACAGCGGCCCTGCGCAATACACTCGTAGCATCGTTTTTATGTTCCGTGAGGATGGCGAAATCGTGAAGTGTTCCCGCAGCGAGCGTGCCGGCAGTCGACTGCGAAGAGCCTTTACGATAACGGCGCACGAACCCATGTCAATGCAGAGTGTGTCACGTGTTGCGCGGAGCAATCAGCGAGCGGGCAGGCAGTTTGCCTGCGAGCCCACTCGCCCGTTCGCGCGCCATTCAGTCGTCGTGCCGATGCTTGTGATGATGCTTGCGCGACCGGTAGCCGCGGGAATAGTCGTCCGCGTACGAGTTGGAGCGCGACATGTTGCCGCCGAGCGCCGACCCGGCGCCGCCGCCCAGCGCTGCGCCGACGAGACCGCCGCTGCGACCGCCCATTGCATTGCCCGCCGCGGTGCCGGCACCGCCGCCCAGCGCGCCGCCGATGATCGCGCCCGTGCGCTCCCTGCGGTTCGACGTCACCGCGCCGCCCGCGCCGCCGCCGACTGCTCCGCCGAGCACGGCGCCCGTGCTGCCGCCTAACGCACCGCCCACTGCTGCGCCGGCCACGCCGCCGAGCGCGCCGCCAAGCGCGTTATTCATATCGCCGGCGAGCGCCGACAACGATGCCGAAGCGGTGAGCGCTGCGACGGCAACCATCCGGAGGATTCTCTTCGACATAAAAAGCCCTTTCATTGTTTGGACGGCGCCGAGTATAACTGCGCTTTTGAAAGGCTTTTGTAACTACGTCGCTTCACATCCGTAAGACGTGTAACAAAATCATCCGGAAAGGTCGAGGAGGCGTAGTTCGTGCGGCGCGCGCGAGGTCATGCCGGCGAGCCCCGCGTGTTCGAACCTTATCTGCGCCGCGTCTTCTTCAACTCGATCGTCTCGAACAACTCGTAGTTCTGCGTCGGAGTCTGATCTGCGCCAGGCGCGTGATAGTAGCTCATCGTAATCGTGGTCTCGCCGCCGGGATGCCCGGGATCATGATCGAACACCGCAATGCCATAACCGGTGCCGGTATCGCGTTGCGCCGACCAGATCGCGTCTTCCACTGCGTCCGCGCCCGCACGCACGAACGTCCCGGACGTGGTGCCGGCAACCGGGCGGTTGGGCCGCGTGAAAATACGCGCCTGGGGCAGCCCCGTGCCGGCATCCACGCCATAGACATCCAGCGGCGCGCTCGTGCCGCCGCCGCCGAGAATCAGGTGAATCGTGCCGTGACTCGTATCGAACGTCGACGCGCCCGCGGACACTGCCGACATCACCGGTTTCGGCTGCAGCGTATCGACCGGCTGGCCCGTCGCGATGTCGGTGCCTTTGTGGTGATTGCAGCCGCGTACCGGGTAACTGCGTTCGTAATCGTGATCGTGCCCGCACAGCACCAGGTCGACGCCATAGCGGTCGAACAGCGGCAACCAGGCTTCTCGGATGCCTTTATCGGAACCGTTGCCGGTCTTCGATGAACTCAGCGCGTCCTGATGCATCTGGACGACGATCCAGTCGACTTCGTCGTCTTCAGCCGCACGGCGCAACGTCCTTTCGAGCCAACGCGTCTGCTCGCCCGCGCTATACCCACGCACATAGAGCGACGTGCCGGGTTGGATCGGCGGATTGCCGGTGCTCGCAACGGGCGCGAGAGGATCCGGGCCGGCGACGAAGGCCGCTGCGTCCTGATACACGACGTCGTCAGCATCGAGCGAAATGAAGAGCACGGAACTCACGCGAAAGCTGTACCAGCGGCCCTGAAAGCGCGTGTGATTGTCCGGCAGCTTATAGCGTGCGAGATACGAGGCGAGGCCCTGCTCACCGTTATTGAATTCGAGTTCGTGGTTGCCCGGACACGGCATCCACGGCCGGTTCGACGCCGAAGTCTGGCAGTTGTTGCCGAAGTCGCGCCATACCTCCGGCTGGTGCGCCGGATTCAGATTGGCGTAACACAGGTCGCCGTTGAGCAGGTGGAACAGAGGCTCAAAGCGCTCGACTGCCTGCACCGCGAAACGGCTTTGCGGCGACGACAACACCCAGCCGGTGTTCGGCGTCGCGAGATCGCCATAGCTGGTCCAGCGGAACGGCGCGCGGCCGCGCGGCGCAGTGCGAAAGCTCGCCGTGAAAGGCTGAGCCGCATGGCTGTCGTTCTCCGCGCTCACCTGGTATTCATAGCTCGTAGCGGGCTTCAGATCGCGCAGATGCGCGTGATACGTGAACACGACCTCGCCGTTCAGGCCATCCGTATAAGTGGTCTGGACGCCATGCACCGTATGTTTCGCCGCACCCGCGACACCGACACGGACTTGCGGGTTCACCGCGGGTGCAAGCGACGCCCAGGAGACCGTGACCTCACCGGCCGGATCGTTACCCCAGGTCAGGTGGACCTGCTCCGGTGTGCCGTCAGGCGCGCTGTTCGCCGCGCGCGCCGCCGATGAAAGCGTGCCCGCCGCCGTAGCGAGACTGGACGCACCGGCGAACTTCAGGAACCCGCGGCGCGAGACGATGGAAGCACCCTGATCGGTCGGCGAAGTCTTTACGATTTTTCTGTTCGACATGTCTGGTGTTTTTGTGCGGAGGTGGAAGGATGCCGGCGCATGAGCCTGGCGACACCCATCCTAGGCGCGGGGCGATGACACCCGGATGAAACCGCCCAAAGCGGACAGTTCCATGCGTCCACTCCGCATTGCCATTCAGACAATTGACAGCTTGGTCGATCGATAAAGATCTTTGATTGATTTTAAAGCTGCTAACGGTAGAACGCCCGACTACCAGCGGGTGGCAACGTGCACAACGTAATGGGGTATCTGGCGGCGCTCGGCGAAGCGCGCAGAGAATTCGCCGGCGCATGCATTCCGTCGCGGATCATGCAGCCGGCAGCAGACTTCCGCTCACGTCTGCGGATTCGTGTCGTCTGTGGGTTGGGCGTTGTCGGCAACGTCCTGCTGGTCGTTGTCTTTCTTTTCCAACATTGATTCCAACTTACCGGCACCTTCGAAACCGGCAACAGCGGCGATGCCTTTCGTAAGCAAACCCGCTTCCGGATCCACTTTTTCCGCCGCTTCAACGGCGGCGATCGCCCCCGCAATCTTTCCTACTTCGTCCAAGAGTCCCATGTCGCTTTCCTCAAGAAAAAGTGAGCATGCATCGTCTCACGAACTCAACGTGCTGTCGTCAAATGTAAAATCGAAAATGACGATTAGCTGACGCTGCGCAGTGGCGCGGCGGCCTTTGGGTTCGGCAAGCGCTAGCGCCTTGGCGGTTGCGGATTATTGGCAGGATTGGTATCGAACCTTGAGACGCGCTGAACTCCATCTTCGCTGACCAATCCCAATAGTTCGTTCTCCATGATATCCGCGACATCCTTGCCGTAAACCTCGCCGCCGTTCACATAGACGGTAAACGAGCGCAAGTACCTGGCTTGCTTCTCCGGATTCTCGATCGTCTCGAGAGTCCACTGATAGAGCGGATAATTTTCCGTACCCTGCTGTTGCGCTTCGCGCACGTAGTCGGCGAATGCGTCGAACTGGCATTTCAACGTCGCGTCATGCCTGAGCAGCACGTCACGAAGCGCGCTATGCGATGCACTCGCCGGGTCAGCACGCAATGCGTCGGCCAGTTCTGGCGAAACGGTAAGCCGCAGTTGGTATTGCAAGGTGGGCTCCATATCGGCCTCCGTGCCGGAATTGATAAGCGCTCATTGCTTCGCGGAATGCGCGGCAGCCTTTTCTTCGATCCGCGCAATCTCGTGCCCCTGCACGGGCCTGCCAAGCAGAAAACCCTGAGCATGCGTGCATCCGCACACGCGCACGAAATCCAGCTGTTCTTGCGTCTCGATGCCCTCGGCCGTGGTCGGCATGCCGATCTCCCGCGCCAATGCCACGATCCCACGCACCACCGCAGCCGATTCGCGGCGATGCACGGACTCCTTGACGAAAGAGCTGTCGATCTTGAGCTTGTCGAAC
Organism: Burkholderia sp. WP9; assembly: GCF_900104795.1. Lineage (NCBI taxonomy): Bacteria > Pseudomonadati > Pseudomonadota > Betaproteobacteria > Burkholderiales > Burkholderiaceae > Burkholderia > Burkholderia sp. WP9. Next base: position 2,129,903 of record NZ_FNTG01000002.1, on the reverse strand, counting down.
GAAAAACGCACAAGAGTCGACATGGTCGAAAAGCCGGTGCCGAAATCGTCCAGCGCAAGACCAATGCCTAATGCCTGCAGCCTCGCGATATTACGCCGGGTCACGACATCGTCGTTCAAGAGTACCGTTTCCGTGACCTCGATATTCAGGCGCTGCGGCGGCAGTCTGGTCTTGCGCAGAATCCCCGCGACGGTCGACGCAAACGACTCCTCCCTCAATTGCACCGGTGAAACGTTCACGGCGACGGTGACCTTGTCGCGCCAGGTCACCGCTTCCTTGCACGATTGCAGCAAAGCCCACTGTCCCAACGCCAGAATAAGCCCCGTGCGTTCGGCAGTGGGAATGAATGAGGACGGCGGGAGTTCGCCGCGAGTCGGGTGGGTCCAGCGCATCAGCGCCTCGCGTCCTGACACCGCACCGCTGCTGAGATCGACGATGGGCTGATACTCCATGCGCAAGCCGCTGAACGAATGCAGCGCGCCTTCCAGGTCGCTGCGCAGAAGGCTCAGGCTTTCATCCGATGCGTGCTTGCCCGCATCGAAAATGGCGTACGCACTCTTGCCGCTGCGTTTCACGGCATACAACGCGCGATCGGCGCAAATCAGCAATTGCGGGCCGGTTCTCGCGTGCTCGGGATAGAGCGAGATCCCCACGCTCGCGCCGATATGCACCAGCGCCTCGCGCAGCGCGAATGGGCGCGCCAGGGTCTTGACGATGCGGTCCGCCAGAATCCGGACGTCGCGGGCCTGCCCGCCACCATCGGAAAACGCCACGAACTCGTCGCCGGCCAGTCGTCCAACGAGCTCGCCGCCGGGCAACACTTCGCGCAAGCGGATCGCCGCTTCCTGAAGGATCTGGTCGCCGGCGGCATGGCCAAGACTGTCGTTGATCGCCTTGAATCCGTCGAGATCGATCAGTAGAACAGCGAACGATTGGCCTTTGCCCAACGCTCCTCTCTCTGTGCGCTCAAGCAGCAGCTCACTGATACGCGTGCGATTGGGTAAGCCCGTCAGGCTGTCGTGATGGGCGAGCCGATGGCTGCTTTCCCGTGCGAGGAGTAACGCGACCGTATCGCGATTGCTGCGCAGCGCGACCGTAAAGAAGCCTGCGGCGCAAAAGGGCGCCTGAAACAGCAACACCAGTTTGCCGGAACCAGGAGACAGCGCCGCGCCAAGAGCAAGGGGCGCCAGAATGCACGTAATCTGCAGCATGACGAGCCGGGGCGTGCCGGCATTGCGTCCGGCCAATCCGCCAATCACGCCCACCGCGCAAACGTTGCCGAGCAGGAAAAGTGTTTGATCTCCGCTGATATTGCAAAGCAACGCGCCGAAACCGAACAGCATGCTCCAGAGCAGGCTCGCGAACAGAAACGCGGATGTCGGTGTTGGCCGCCCCTTGGCGCTACGCGAGGAGCACAACCAGATCAACGCGAGCCGTGCGATCAGCAATGCGACAACAGCGGCGCCCCAGCCTGCGTAGAGGGGTCTGGGATGAAGGAAGTATGCGGTCGCGCAGACGCTGATTTCACAAACGGACGCAAACACAATCGACGAGGTTCGCGTGAACAGATTCGCAAGCAATATCTGCCGATTGTCTGCGCTCAGGTTCTGAGCGGAAGAGACGACCCACTTGAAAAATGGAGACCTTGGTTCGCTGAAAGCCATGACCTACGCATTTTTGTTGGTGGATGGGCCGAAAACGGCTTGTACGGCAATTATTACGTAACCATAAAGTAGCAGGTTTATTCGACTGAGGAAATGGCCACGGTCGCCGGGAAGAAGAAAAAATGACGCAATAGCGCGGCTTCTTGACTGCGATTCAGCCCGCGCTCGCGGCATGCGCTTTAACCGCACGCTGCGCAAGAGCGATGAAGCCCGGCATTCACGGTATCGTCCAAGGCCTTCTGGACGGATCGAGTATCGATGTACGATGCCGTATAGTGGATGCACCGCTGATCTCCAGCGGACTGCCCGGACATTGGCGCGATGGGGGACCACACAATGACAGTCGCAAATACATCGATGCACGTCTCTCACGAACCCGTGCCGGAGTCGCTGCAGACCCTGGTCGAATATCTCGAGCTTTCCCTCGACAAGGCGGCGAGCGTGGTCATGACGCGCCATACAAACGACGCTTGCACCATCTACCTCGGCGACCCGGCCGGCCTGCTCGAGGAAATGAAGAAGGTCGGCACGATCTCCATCCCGCTCGCCAATGACATGCTGGAGCTGACCCGCTCGGGCATCAACGAGATGGAAATTGGCGGCCAGGCCTATCGTTTTGTCCGCACTTTCACGCAGGTCGAGAACGCCGCGGCGGTCGTTTTCTCCGCGGCTTAGGCGGTAACGCGCGGGTCGGCGGCTTCGCGCGGGGAAGCCGTCTGCACGCTCCGGGCGGGGGTGTCGAGAGAACGGCCGCGGCGCCGGGCTGCGACATCGTCCGGTGCGTGGTTGGCGGCATGGCAATCCGCCGCGTTATACTCCGCTCATGGATACGAAGCCGATCACGCTGAGCTGTTGGTGGCGCGCCTGACTTAGGCGGCCCGTTTCCACTCGTCCATCGAAACGTGATGCCGCCAGTCCTGGCGGCATTTTCGTTTGTGCGCGCTGACGGCTGGTGGTATCGACAAAACGCAGAACCCAGACCATGACAGACGCAAACCAGACGACGAACCCGCCCATTATTCTCACCGGCGACCGCACGACCGGTCCGCTTCACCTTGGCCATTACATCGGCTCGCTGCGCTCGCGCGTGCAGCTTCAGCACGAAGCGCAGCAATTCCTGCTGCTTGCCGATGCGCAGGCCATGACCGACAACGTGGGCCGTCACCAGAAAGTCACGGAAAACGTGATCGAGGTGGCGCTCGATTACCTCGCCGTCGGCATCGACCCGGCCAAGTCGACCATCTTCATCCAGTCGCAGGTGCCGGAGCTGGCGGAATTGACCCAGTATCTGCTCAATCTCGTGACGGTCGCGCGCCTCGAACGCAATCCCACCATCAAGGCGGAAATCGTGCTGCGCGGTTTCGAGCGGGACATCCCCGCCGGCTTTCTGACGTATCCGGTGAGCCAGGCCGCGGACATCACGGCGTTCAAGGCGACGCGCGTGCCCGTGGGGGACGACCAGTTGCCGATGATCGAACAAACCAACGAACTGGTGCGCCGTTTCAACAACACGGTCGACAAACAGGTGCTGGTCGAATGCGAAGCGGTGCTCTCGCACGTCGCGCGGCTGCCTGGCATCGACGGCAAGGCGAAGATGAGCAAATCGCTGGGTAACGCCATTACGCTGGGCGCAACTCCCGACGAAATCACGAAGGCCGTGAACAACATGTACACGGACCCCAACCATTTGCGCGTGAGCGACCCGGGCCAGGTGGAAGGCAACGTGGTGTTCGCGTTCCTCGACGCGTTCGAGCCCGACGTACCCATGGTCGACGAACTGAAGGCGCACTATCGCCGCGGCGGCCTTGGCGACAGCGTGGTCAAGCGCGTGCTGAACGAACGTCTGCAATCGATGCTCGCCCCCATTCGCGAGCGCCGCCGCGAGTTCGAAACCGACCGTGCGGAGGTCCTCAACGTCCTGCGCCGCGGCACGCTGCGCGCACGGGAAGTGGCAGGCGCGACGGTGTCGGAGGTGAAGGGCGCGCTCGGCCTGAACTATTTCGAGAACTGAGCGCACGTGGCGGCAAGGCGCCCGGTAGCCGGGCGCTCCGCCTTGCCGGCCTACGGCTTGCCTTTCAGCGTGAACGGAGCCAGCAGCGACTGCACATCGATCTGCTGCCCTTGAAGCAGAAGCAGCCTGGCGTGAAGCACGGTGTTTTCGAGCACAAGCTTGGCGGTGCTGAGAAGATACAGCGCATGAATGTCGGACACCGACAGGTTGCCGGCTTCCACCTGATGGTGGCGCTCGACGAGAGAAGTCATGACAAGACGCCTGAGCTCCTGCTCTCCGAAAGGAAGATCGGCGTAGTCGATCGGGTCGTCGGCTTCAACCTCTCTCAGCATGTCAACAAGCGCTTCCGTGCTCACTTCCATGATTCGGCTCCCACGTTGTCGGTTAGGAACAGCATAGCCAAACTACGTCGCGCAACGCTCTCAGACTAACGGGTCTAATTGTGGGCGTCTAGTGTGACGGATTGGGTTATGCGGTTCGCGCAACGTTGGATGCGTACGGTATTCGCGAGAGGGGGCGAGGCTTGATGCCGCCGGCGGGATACCACGTAAGCATAGCCATAGCTTCAGGCCTCGTCGCTTTTGTCGGCTTTCGCCCGCTTAGTCGCAGGCGCTTTCTTCTTCAATTTGCTCTGGTTGTAATCAATCGCGGCACGGATGAGTTTTTTTAGAGTACGCGCCTCGACCTTGTCGCCCTCGAAGAAATCGATTGCCCGTCGTGCGTTGCCTTCGAGGCCTGCGTTGAAGAGCTTGTCGGGATCCGCGAGGCTCGCTCCGTTTGCAAACGTGAGTTTCACCTTGCCTTTGTGGGCGTTGGCGACCGCGATCATTCCGTCGCGGTACCACACGGGACTGCCCATCCACTTCCATTCCTCGACAATCTCCTCGTCGGTCTCAAGAATGATCTTGCGGATACTGGCGAATGTTTTTCCGCGCCAATCCGTTAGTTTTGCGATCAGCTGATCGATGCGTTCCGATGGATTCGCTGGATCTTTATTCATCGAATTCTGGTTCCGTTTCGTAGAGCCGCAATGCTTGGAGCGGCGGCATTGTCAGACGAGTCGGCACGCCGTATCGGCCTGGATATGACGCGCCGTCCTACGCGCCGACCTTATACGCAAGGCGGTTCGGCGCGGTGACTACAACCGATTCTCGACGATTTCCCTTGCCGTGTCGAATGGAGAGTCGGGGAGGCACTCGCCGCATACGAACATCCCAACATCAGAGCGCTTCCGGCTCTTCGTCAAGGATGAGCAGGAATAGCGTTGCCTGCGACGATATATCCAGTTTCCTATAGAGATTTCGCCGGTGAACCTTCGCGGTCGCAGGCGACACCCCAAGCAACCGCGCCATATTCTTGGTCGAATGGCCCGCAAGGATCATCAGTGCGATTTCAATCTCACGATTGGTCAGCGATTCGGTGGAGCGCTTGCGCAAGGCCTGTTCGAAATGAAGGCGTCGGTCGCTTTCCGTCGTCGTACCTGCAGCCGGCGCGAGCGCACCGGCCTGCGCCGTCACGGCATGGCACATCAATGGAATGATCCACGCGCTGTAAAGACAGAGCGTGCCGATTTCGGAGGAATTGAAGCGCCGCTTGCTGCCTAACGATAGCGACAATGTCCCCCCGCCCGGCAGCGGCGCGAGAAACTGCATTTCATCTTCGAGTACGTTGATCGAAAAATAGCGGCGAAAGTACTCAGTCTCGCGGAAGTGATCCGGCGCAACTTCGTCGAGACAATACACACCCGGACTGATTGCACCCAGACTGAACTGGTAGAACGGATCAAGCAAATAAACGCCGTTCAAATATCCGTGGAATAGCTCGTCGTGTGGCTCGCGGGTCTGAGTCTCAGCAATCAATCTCGGCTTGTCGCCACTCCAGAAGATCACCGCCACCCAATTGTCGAAGTGGGTCACTCCACGCAATAAATCCGTGAGCGCAGTCCAGAACTGCTTGTCGTCGAGTTTTTGAACCAGACGTCCAAGCCGTTGATGAAATGCCACGTCCGACACGTCAAGCTGCATGTCTATCTCCTCCAACTACCCCTATGAGGGTAGATCGCACTGTCGTTCTAACCCTTCGGCCTGATGTTCACCCGCAGCCTCGCGCCCTAGTATCGCAGTACCCCGACGCATACGCGTGGACGGGCAGTTCGCAGCGATACAGGAGCAAACCTATGGGTGTCAGAAACATCGGCGTTCGGATCGGTCACGGCATGCCCGGCCCGTTCAACGCCATCACCGACGTGCAAGGCGTCAGAGTCGGTCATCGTACCCTGGTCGAAAACCGGAAAGACATCTCGATTCGAACCGGTGTCACGGTCATCGAACCTCGCCCTGGCATGGCGCGGCTCGAGCCATGCTTTGCCGGCTGTCACATACTCAACGGAAACGGCGACGCGACCGGTCTGGAATGGATTCGCGAGTCAGGTCTGCTGTCCACGCCGATCGCTTACACCAACACGCACAGCGTCGGTGTAGTTCGCGATGCGCTAGTCGCCGCCGAGCGCTCATCGGTCGGCGAAAGCCAGTACTGGTGCATGCCCGTCGTGCTGGAAACTTTCGACGGCGTGTTGAACGACATCTGGGGGCAGCATGTCACCGCTGCACACGTTCACGAAGCGCAGGCGCAAGCAGCGAGCGGGCCAGTCGCCGAGGGCTCGGTCGGCGGTGGTACCGGCATGATCTGTCATGAATTCAAAGGCGGTATCGGAACGAGTTCTCGCAGACTGGAAGCGCATGAAGGGGGCTGGACGGTTGGCGCGTTGGTCCAGGCGAACTACGGCCGCCGCGAGGCACTTCGCGTAGCCGGATATCCCGTTGGCGACGCGTTACGGGAAGTGCCCTCGCCATTCGGCGCGCGCCAGAGAGGCGTGCCGGGGATGGGATCGATCGTGGTGACGCTGGCCACCGACGCCCCGCTGCTTCCGCATCAATGCAACCAACTCGCGCGACGCGCGAGCATTGGGCTCGCTCGCGTGGGCGGCGGTACTGAATATGCGAGCGGTGACATCTTCGTCGCTTTTTCAGTGGGTAACCATGCTATCCCGCCTGCGGATTACGGCATGGGGGGCGAGCGTCTTATGAGCGTGCTGGGCGTCAACGGTGATTTCATTTCACCGCTCTTCGTCGCCGCTGCCGACGCCGTTGAAGAGGCGATTCTCAACGCGCTATTCGCGGCCGACGATATGCATGGACAAGGCGTTCATGTGCACGCGCTCGGCGCGGCGCGGCTTCTGGAAGCGCTGAAGCAGGGCGGTTGGCGCCACGACTCGCATCCTGTCATGCATCAGTTCGCGGGCTGACCTGCTTCGCCATATCACCGTTAAGCAAGACACCTGACTACTACCGGAAGGGCACTATGTCTCCCCGCTATCTCATCACAAGCATTCTCACCGCGGCAGGCTTGATGGCCATGAGCGCACATCATGTGAAAGCAGACGAACTGAACGTCTACAACTGGTCGGACAATATCGCGGATGACACAGTTTCCGGTTTCGAAAAGGAAACGGGCATTCACACGCGCTATGACGTCTACGATGGCGACGACACTTTGCAGGCGAAACTGCTTAGCGGTTCATCCGGCTACGACGTGGTGGTGCCATCGTCCGCATACGCTGCCAGGCAGATCGAAGCGGGCGTCTATCGGAAACTCGACAAGAGCAAGATTCCCAATCTGGCCAATCTGGATCAAGGGCTCATGAAAATGCTTGCGTCAGCCGATCCGGGCAATCAGTACACGGTGCCGTGGTCGTGGGGCACGGACGGCCTTGGCTACAACGTAACGAAAGTGACGCAACTACTCGGCAAGGACGCGCCGTATGACAGTTGGGACTTGCTGTTTAACCCGCAGTATTTATCCAAACTCAAATCCTGCGGCGTTTCCGTACTCGACTCGCCCGAGGATGCATTCTCGGTTGGGCTGATCTACCTGCATAAGGATCCGAACAGCACAAACGCTGCTGACTACCAGGCTGTCTATCAGTTGTTCAAGACGATTCGTCCTTATATCACCCAGTTCAATTCCTCCGGCTATATCAACGACCTGGCCAACAACGATGTCTGCCTCGCGCTCGCATGGTCGGGCGACGTCGGGATCGCCAAGCGGCGAGCGCAGGAGGCGCATCGCGCCTACGAAGTTCGCTACGTGATTCCGAAAGGCACGGCCGTGCTGTGGTTCGATCTGATGGGTGTGCCGAAAGACGCGCCTCATCCAGAAGCCGCGATGCAATGGATCAATTACATCCTTCAGCCTAAAGTCAGTGCGGCGATCACCAATCACGTCTTTTATCCGAACGCTAACGCTGCGGCCCGTACTTTTGTCAATGCGGATATCCTCTCGAATGAAGCGGTCTATCCGAGCGGTGAGCGAATGAAATCGCTGGTGCTGTCGTTACCGCTGCCGACCGAGATTCTTCGCCTGGAAAACAGGTTGTGGACACAGCTCAAAGCGGGACGCTGAGCCCGCCCCGAAGACCATGGCATTGCCGCTCTGTTCGTGAAGCGCTCACGCGCATCGCCGACAGATAAGAATCAAGCGCTTTTTTCCCGTAGCGACGCGACATATTGCCTGGCTGCCTCGTTGCCGTGCGCGACTGCGCGCGAGGCAAGAGAAAACCCCAACTGCGTTTCATGGGCAGCCGCGCTGCGATCGTCGTCGAAAACTTTTGCAGCGCGGCGCATGTGCTGCGCGGCCTGCGTGTGAAGTTCCGACGCGGCGGCATGATGTTTTGCGGCAGTCAAACCGCTTTCAATGGACCCTGCCGGCAATGGCGCGCCGGTATGTTTGGCGGCGAGATTGGACTCTGCGATGGCAAATAGTGCATGGCCTTGCGCCAATACCGCCTGGTGGGCAGCGTGATCGTAATCCTTGCCCGCCTCGTAAATCTGCGACGCCTCCCGGTGAAATCGCGCTGCTTGCTCATGATGCGATGCAGCAGCGTCGAGGTGTTCCTTTTTGCTTTGCTTGGTATTCACGGCAGATCCTCCGATAACGGACTGGGTTCAAGGTAGCCGACTGCTCGCGGAAGGGCAACCGGGCGGAATCCATTATCGAAAGGTACTCTCTCTCGCGGTGGCGTGGGCTTTTGGGGGGCGGCGCCCCCCTTATCCGTGCTGCCCGACCGAAAGCGAATCTGTCCCGGCGTTTGAGATTGCACACTGCCCCGCCAACGGCGAGACGCTTGCCGCAAACTGTCAATGCGGGTTTGATCGCAAAGTGCCTGACGCCGACTCGAACACGCAGAGCGATCCGGCTCTTCTCGTCAAGACAAAGAGCACAAGGCATGCCATCGCGCTAGCCGTCTATCGGCCTTGATGAATCGGGAGCGCAGGGGTTTTTCTCTGCTGGCGCCGAAGCAGTGTGCTGATGCGCTGCTTGCGTGGGAGCAGTGGACAGCACGGTAGCGGCTGACTGTCTGAGCGCGGTCGGGGAAACCGGCCGCTCACGCCGCTGTCGCAAGAATCGCTTCGACGACCGCGTCCCTAGCGAGCAGGTAAGCTTCACTGCGCGGTCCATGGTTGATTGCGGTATCGATAAATGCGCGCTTGGCGGATTGATCGGCGAATCCGGCAGGGAAGATCGAATCCATATCGGAGAAGAATGTCGAGAACGGGCAGATCTGACAGGCGGACGCGAGCGGAGCTTCCGCAAGCGTGCCGCCGGCGTTCGACGCAGACGCCGTATTGCTGATGTCTGCCAGCCGACTCAATGCGTGCCGGTCCTCGGACACGAGATGCAGCCGCTCCTCCCAGATCAGCAACTGCGCCAGCTTCACGAATGCGCTGTTGCGATCGAGGCCATGTGGCGTGCGTGGTGTACTTGGGCGCGTCGCCAGCCAGTTTGCCAGCTGGTCGGCGGGCATCGGCTCAGCGATCGCGTAGCCTTGCACGGCATCCGCGCCTAGAATGCCGATCGCGTCGAGCAGATCGACGTGTTCGATACCTTCGACCACCACCGACTTCCCGAGCGAGTGGCCGAGTCTCGTCAACTGATAGATAAAGCGCAATACGCTATTGGCATCCTGGTCCGCGAGGTTCGTGATATTGCGATCAATCTTGATCCAGTCGAACGGCAACTGCCGCAGACGATTCAGGCTGCTATGACCGGAACCCAGGTCGTCCTCCGCGAGAATCACGCCCAGCGCCTTGAAGCGGTTCAGTGCCTGCAGAATGTCGTTGCTCGCGGGCAGATCGTCGGTTTCCAGCACCTCCAGCGTGAGAACATGCGGTGTGCAGCCGTGCTGCGTGAGCGCGTGCTGCGTCGCCGCGAAATAGCGGACATCGCTGAGTGCGGCGGGCGGCAGATTGATCGAGACGGCAAGGTCGATGCCGTCCTCCAACCACACATTTCTTTGCGCGAGCGCCTGGTTCAGGCCGCTGACATAGAGGTCGAAAAAGTCGTTCGACGACATGACTGGAAAAAATGCGGCCGGACTTAGAACATGTGCGCCGTCACGCAGGCGGGCGAGTGCCTCGATCTTGGTGACCTCCCCCGTCCTGATGTCGAGCAAAGGCTGGTAATACATCAGTAACGCGTCAGAGTGGAGAAGCTCGGTCCAGCGCTGCCGCTGCGTATAGGGAACGGTGCGCGTGCGACCTTCGAAGTTCTCGATCCTGTCGATCGCCAGCCCCAGCAGACTCTGGAGCATGGCAAGGAACGCACTCTGATCTTCAGACGAATAGCCTCCCGGGTAGGGGCTGTAGAGCGAAAGAATGGCATTCGCCGTCTTGCCCGGCTGCCGCAACGGAATGGCAATGCTGGAGCGAAAACCCGCTGTTTCGGCGCGCTCCCGCCAGGGCTCCATGCTCGGATCCGTTGCAATATCGACAACTCGCTGCACCTCGCCGCTGCGCCATGCGCGCCCTGCCGGCCCCTGCCCTTGCGGCTGCATCGGGTCTGTCGTGATCTGCTGCTCGCTGCCGGCCTCGACATGCGAAACATACGTGCGGATCGCCCCGCCCGACGCGGACTCGAACCGAAACACGCCCTGTGAGTCAGGGCGGCCAACAGAACATCCCGCGACTTCTTCGTGCCGGCTAAGGAGATTCACCGTGATGCCGATCAGTTCGGTATAAGTTTCGGCCTCCCACGCCACACGTGTGAGCGACATGAGAACCTGCTGCCGCGACGCCTGGACCTGTTGATAGGCCTCGGTCTGAAAGGCGAGATCGCGCGTCAACCGGCGCGCCAGCAGCGATAGTGCCTCGTTATGCTGCGCCGTATCGACCAAACGACGAATCTCAGTCGAGAGGATGATCCTGCTGCGCACCAGTTCTTCGCGATCGAGGCCGACAATCGCGTGCACGCGGCCCACCCTCAACGCCATTTCACGATGGTCCCGTGCAGTCAGATCGGGGGACGCCATCTTCAACAGCGTGTCCTGCTGCTTCGCTTTCAGGTGTTCCAGTTCGTCTGGCGACAGCGCTTCGAGAATGGCTTTCGACCTCGGCAGTGCGGCCAGTTTCAGATAAAAGGCGTCCACTATGTGCGCGGCGTGATCGGTCATCGCGCTCAACAGATCGGTGAAAATGAGCCGGCGCGCTGGATCGTAAAGATCCGCTTCGTCATCCATCAAATGATTGATTGCGCCGCTGCTTTGCGCAGGATTCGCCATAAGCTTGCAGTCTCTTCTGTCGGTAGTGCGACGCATATCCGGCGACGAGCACCGGCGCCAACAAGGCGGTTTCGATGAGACGGCCGCGTTCCCAGCATCGCATGAATGGATGTACGTGAACCCTATCATAGGGCATCGGCGTATTCCCTCATGACAAACGCCATATTCAGCCATATTCAACGATGCAGCGCGTCGCGCTTGATCGTAGTCAAACTCAGCCGCGCCGCTTCGTCTAACCTGGTCGAAGTCGCGGGTTATGGGGACAAAGCCGCACGGCGACTACTCCTTTAACCTCTGGTCACCAGAAAGGAATCGCGATGACAGTGGCGCTGATCGCAGCGTTCGATGTGGCAACCCGATCGTTTACGAAAACGGTTTGCTTCATGGCTGCTGCCTTTGCGCTTCTGGCAACAGGTGGTTGCGGCACCTATATTGCGCCGCCGAACGACGCCGAACTCAAGGCATCATTAAGCGAGGTGCTGGATCTCTATTCGCAGCGGCTCCGGCTCGTCGACCAGGTGACAGTAATCGCACAGGCCAAGCTGAAACACGGGACGTCCGTACTCGCGGAGGTGGCGAGTGTCCGCGCCCAGATCGTTGCCATGGAGGCCACGCCTGCGCTGGCGAATAGTCCCATAGCATTCGAACGTTTCGACGTTGCGCAAAGGCAGCTTACCGAAGCGGTGTCCGCGCTGATGGTCGAAGCCGAATCCGAGCCGCGCCTCAATTCGGACGCCACCTTCCGTGCGCTTCAAGGCAACCTCGCCCTTTGGGCGACACGCATCGGTGCCGCTCGCACACGTTACGACGAAGCGGCCCAGATCTACAATGCGGCATTGCACACGTTCCCGCATAACATCGCGGCAAAGTTGTGCGCCGAACACGACAAACCTGTATTCAGCGTGGCGGACCGTCGACCATCGGGGAGCCTGCCGCACATCGATTTCCGGGAACTGCGTGGTGCTCTACGCGTCTAGCCGCCAAAGGTGCCCCACATGTCGCCGGCGATGAGCAAGCGGCGTCGCGTTAGAAGCGATGACGCAAACCGACAGCAGCGACGAATTGATTCGCCCCCGAGGCGCGAGAAAAGTTAGAAATCTGGGCGCCTTGAATACCCGTTCCTTCTAATTGGTTCGCACGCTGGTATAACGCTTCGGCATATACGTCCGTTCGCGGTGACAGGAAGTAAGTGTTCAACAGCCCGAGCTGGTGCCATTTCGGATAGCGCACGCCAGTAGGCGTGTCGAAGCGGCCGTATGTAAACACGTAATTTGCCGAGACATGCCACTTAGGCGTAATGAAGTAGCGCAAGTTGATTTCGGCGTTCTCGAAACGGATGTCGTCGTGTGGCAACGAAATGGCCGTGTCGGCGACGTTGTTGATCGACGTCGCGTTGTCGAGCCGCGTCTCGCTCAGCACGAGTCCGACGAGTGCGTTGTCGTACCGGTAGTTTCCTCCCACCGCATACGTTCGTTGACGGTCGGCGTTAAAAGGCGCACCCGCCGGCTCAGCACCATTCGTGTTGGCGGTGGCGAGATTCGAAGCGTGGTTGAACTGGAAGTAACCTGCGCCCACGCGCATTCCGCCATAGTGGTAGCTGGCGCCCAGGCTGTACTCGCGGCTGTCGTCAAAAGCCCCGGCCTTGTTTGAAAAGCCGTACGTTCCGCCGAAAGTCAAACCGTGAAACTCCGGGCTCGAGTATTTGACCGAGTTGTTCGTACGCGTATAGTTATCCAGATTATCGTTGTCGTACGGATGCGCGAAGGCTGTTCCGCCGTAAGCGGTCCCACCGAGTGCGAAAGGCTCGACGTATTGAACCACCGCGTCGAACTGACGGCCTAACGTAACCGTCCCTGAACGCTTCGAGGCCAGCCCGACGAACGACTGGAACCCGAACAGCCGGCCCTGCTGCGCGGCTGTACCCGTCATGACGGAAAAGCCGTTGGTCAGCGTAAAGAGCGCATTCAGGTCGCTGGTAATGGGTTCTTCGCCCGTCAGCGCCCAGCGGCTGATGTTGACGTCGCCGTTCTTCGCTTGCCAGGCCGACCGATGTCCCGACGCGTTACCTGCATCGCTAACGTATGCAATCCCGGCGTCCATCGATCCTGTCAGCCGCAACGAAGCTTGCGCATGCACGAATGGCGACGTAATAGCCAGAACCACAGCAACTCGCAACCGCGCGTGACGATTCGCACCGCTGCGGTGTCCGCGTGTGTCCCCGAAGTGCGCGGAAAGCGCAATGGCTCGGCTTCTGGCCGATTGCCTGTAATTGTTCATTGAATGACGCGTAGGGTTGGTATCGATGCCGGTCAGTGGTCTCCATGACCTGATTTCAATGGCATTCGATTGTTGAGCGAATATGGCGCTCGACTTTTTACCACCGCACTATCGCGCCCATACAGGTGCCAATGTGTAAAGCACTCTTCCACCACACAGCGCTAATGGCGATACGCAACGCGTCCCCACCCTCAGTCGCGCGGAAACGGCGCGTCGCGATCCAGTAGTGCGGTCCGAACGAAATGCAGGCAACCGATTATCCTCAGCATGCGATAGCGCTCCGCCGTATGAGGTGTCAACTCCTCCAGCCGGATCTGCGCCGTGCTGATCGCCACGTTGACGGTCGCGAGCGCGCTTCTAAGATGCTTCGCATTGGGTTGATCGAACAGCACCGGCAACGCGCGCACCGCCAGATCGATCGATGCGAGCCAGCGAGGCTTCGTCGTCCGGCCACTCATTTCGTTCGCCTGTTGCAATTCGCCACGCAGGTCGATGGCCGCGTGCCCCACTTCGAGCGTGGCGAGCATCCATTGCAACGCGTCGCGATGTCGATGCGATTGCGTAATGAGCAGCGTGCGCAGTTGCGACATCAGGTCGTGAGTGCTCGACTGAAAGCGCCCGTCGAGTCCGGGCAGTGGCGCGGTGCACGCCATTGTGACTTGCCCCCTCAAGTGACGCTTGATCTTCTCGACGAGCCAGGGCATTTGAGGCGGAAAGATGACCGCGAACGCGATCGCGCATAGCAGCATCGACGTGAGAATTGCCAGGCCGTTGTTCATCAGAACGTCGGGAGCGTAGTCGATTACATTGTCGGGCCCGGCGAGCAAGCAGAAAAACACTGCGAAGCCGACACCGTATGCCGCCGTGGACCGCCGCGCCGTGAGGAACGCACCGAGGCCGAGCGGCAACAGAAGCGCCGCGCACAAGAGCGGAAACCCATCGATGTTCGGATAGACGTGAGACAGGAACACGCAGCCGAACAGAATCGAGAGCGCGGCTCCAGCTGCAATCTGCAAGGTGAATTTTGGCGGCACGGGCGAGGTCGAACTCAGTGCGCAGGTGATAGCCGCGCCCGTCACCAGAAAGCTGCCGCCGGGCCAGCCGGAAGCGATCCAGAACCAGCTCGCGGCGCCGACCGCCAATACCGTGCGAACGAATGCGAGTCCAACAACATACGGACTGGTTTGTGGTTCGTACCGTACGCGCGACCGGTCAAGCGCATGTTTGCGCGAATTGGCCAACGAGAGGTAAATGTCGAAATACGACAGGAATTCGCCGGCGAACCGATGAACCAACTCCATTGCGGTGACGTAATCCAGCATGGAGCGTGGCGCGACCCGTTCGATCTCCCGCTGCGTTTCGCGCGCACGCCGCGCGAGACCGCTCTGGAAACCCTTGATTCGCTCCAGTAGCTCCGACATGTCGGCCTCCCCCTTTTGCAGCTTTTTGCCGACATCCACGAGCAACACGGAGAGTTCGTCGAGAAACGGGGAAATGGCGGCGATCGTTTCTGCCGCGCCGCTGCTGTGCAACCGTTTGAGAAGTTGGTGCAGCGCATGCAGGCGGGCGCACGCATTCATGAAGTCGCTATTCAGTCGTGCGAGCCGTGCCGCCCGGGCACGCATGTCGGGGTCTTCGTACGAGGCGAAGGTGCGGGTCGCTTCGAATCCGACGATCTCGTCGACGAGTGCGGCAAAGCGCTTCTCGAACATATCCGCCGATGATGCCGTCGACAGTACGCCGGCTGCAAAATCCGTGAACTCAATGGTTCGCCGCTTCAACGTGCGGAATAAAGTGGTCGTCGCCTTGATCGGGAAGACGAGCGCGCTCACCGCGGTCGAACACAGAATACCGATCGAGACCTCGGCAGCGCGAGTCAGCGCGGCCAGAAAAATCGTGTTCGGCTGCATCAACGCAGGAACGCCGATCAGCGCCGCCGTATAACCGGCGAGCACGAAGCCATACCACCGAAAGTGCCGGTTTCGAACCGCCGCCGCTGTGCACAGCCCAATCCAGCAGGTCAGTCCGAACAGATACAACTCCGGGTCCTGCACGCAGACGCCCGCGAGCAGAATCGCAAACACGGTGCCGACAGCCGTGCCAATTACCCGGTAAAAACTCTTCGCGAGCACCATTCCGCTGACGGGCTGCATCAGAACGAAGACCGTCGTCATCGCGGTGCGCGGCTGCTGGAGGTCGAGCAGCATCCCGATGCCGAGCGCCAGCAGCGCTGCCGCCACCGTCTTGAACAGGTGCAACCAGATCAGACCGTCATTGAGCGCCCAATGGGACGACGCCTTTCTCGCCAGCCTCAGCCAGCGCGAAACCTCGTTTCTTTGGCTCAATGAGGGACTACGTGAATATCGGAGGTCCATAGGAAAACGCGGCGGTGGTTGCCCTTTACGGAATTGAACCGCGTCATGGCTTCGTCCGTCGCCAAGGGAAGAATGTCCATTCTAGGACCGCCAAATACGCGTATTAAGCGGGCTCTTAGGGAACCTCCGTTGTCGCCAGGGTAACAATGCGCCCGTGCGGCCCACGTCATTCACGCGCGTACGGCCCGGGGGAGATCAGCAGGCTCGATCGATCTATCCTCATCCACCAAGGGACCATTCCACCCGAGGCGGCTAATTTATTACGTCATCCTTTATAAAATGAGTCATATCAATCAAACACAGATGAGGTCAATCATGTTCAGGTCGCTTTTCCCGGTTGTTGCTATCAGCGCCATTCTTGCGGCACCGGCAATTTCGTTTGCACAACAAT